>NZ_PEII01000029.1:0-23657 GCF_002750415.1 Paenibacillus sp. LK1 | reverse complement strand
GTACCATAACGTAGAGTTCGTTTAATCGAACTGATACATGCGGTAATAGCGGCGGTTTAGAGTCTTTCTAACCCAGTTAGGGATTTGAAAATGTATATAAACCATCCATTTTATCACTCAGCGAGGGTATACATGCTATTGCCAAGTGATTTATGTGATGATGTACGTTTTCATAGCCTGTATTGTATTTAACTCACTTTTTGTATGGGAAATATCCATATGAGGAGTGAGTTTTTTATGTTGTTTGAAGATGTTTACAAAGAGTTTCTTTTTGATTTGGAGATCAAGAACTATAGTATTCGCACTATAAAAGGATATAGAAATAACAATAGGGCATTTCTGAATTACTTATGTAATGAATTTTCAGTTGTTGAAATAGAAGAAGTCAACACCTCTCACATCAAAGCATATCTTATGAACTTGAAAATGAAAGGACTGTCTGAGTCCTACATCAATGGAATACAAAAGAATATCCGTTCATTTTTCAAATTCATTGTGGAGGAAGGGTATATTGCTGAAAAGCGAAATCCAGTATTAGGTTTGAAATGGATGAGAGAACCTAAAGTTCTTATAAAAACTTTTAATGATGATGAAGTGAAACGTTTAATCAATGCACATAAAGGTGACTTTTACTTGAGTATGCGTAACAAGTTGATTCTGATGTTCTTTGTAGACTTAGGAATAAGAAATTTGGAACTATGTACACTAGGCTCTCTTGATGTAGGAGAAAGTGTTATCAAGATACATGGCAAAGGAAACAAAGAAAGAAATTTATACATTTCCCCTTTTCTTAAGAAATACATCATCAAGTACGAAAGAATGAAAGAGGCTTATTTTAAGGATAAATTCATGACTGACTCCAATTTCTTCTTATCTCAAAATGGCAAGATTTTAACCGTTACAGCGATTGAAGTGATGATGAAGAAAGCAGGCAATGAAGCTAAGATTCGAGATCATATTCGTTGTAGCCCCCACACACTGAGGCATTATTTTGCTCAAAAACAATTAAGATTGGGATTGGATGTTTACAGTCTAAGCAGATTATTAGGCCATGAGTCAACCATTATTACTAATCGCTATCTCCAGTCAATTCAAGATGAACAAATACTGGAGTTGGCTAAGACAACTAGCCCGCTTATGAACCTGTAGGGAGTCAAAGAAGAAGTAGTTATAACTTTTATCTAAAAGGACAGGTGCATTATCAATGAGTAATATTTTTAACTTTAGTGGGACGCATAACATTGTGAAGTTAAACGTTTTTCCATGGTATGGATACAGAAATTTGCAAAATTATTCATTTGTTTTCTCTACTTTCACTGAGGGCATCGAGTTAAAAGGATGCTCATACGTTCAAGTGAAGATAATACATGATTCAAAAATTCTGGCAATGGATCGAGATGTGCTGAATGCTGAGAAATTTAGATTTAAAGAAGGAAACTTAGTTGTTAATGAATTCATCGAGATTATCCAAGAGAAGACACGTTTTCAAACGCTATACATTGCAGTTTTAAAGGGACAGGTAACGCCTAAAAAGCATGTGTATGTAGGAAAAAGAAATCTTCTTCTGTATACAGACAATAAAGACGGAGAGGGGTTGAGTGACAAATATGCTGCTTACTATGGTAAGGAGTTCGAAGCAAGCGTTAAATGGCAGGAAGCTGAACTTAAAAATAACATGTTACAACAATTGTACATTCTTTTAAGAAAGAACCCTGATAAGAACTTTACTGAGCAATTGAAGCTCCAGTGGGACAAGCAAAGACAAACTGTGAGTGAATTACATGAACTGTATGCAGAAGCGTCTCGAAGAGAATATATGGAGATAGATTAACACTTTAGTATGATAAAGAAGGAGGAAAACCAATAAAACATTAGATATTTACATTATTTTACAATTTTATATTTATGGTGTATAATTAAGTTGTAGTTAAGGGAAGAGGTCTCATTTAGACTACTAACTTAATTACAAATTCTAATCGCAAAACAGAGGCATTCTTAAGTCTCTGTTCTTTGTTATTCACCAAATAAAGGAGGTTCTTATGGAGTTAAGAGAAAGAGAAGTGTACAGAGCAAAAAGGATAATTAAACGAATTAAGATCACAGAAATTGCAGTGCATCTAGGATGTCATCGTGGGACAGTGGGACACTTTGAGAATAATGGATATCCTATGTCAAAAGAAAAAATTCAAAAATACAAAGAGTATATCGATAACCATGAAGGGAGTGAGCTTGTATGAGCTTATGTATTGCGTTGAACAATCCATACAGTAAATTTGCCATTATTGCTGGGGATGGAAGAGTCACTAAAAACGGCGAATTGGTAAGGGATAACCACTTGAAGGTAACTAAACTTACCCATCATGTTTCAATGTTCTGTTCTGGGGCACAGGACTATTGTGAAGTTTTAAGAGGAAAAGTTTCTGAACGAGTAGATAATGACACAAGCATTGATGAAATTGCATTAATTATTGAAGAAGTTAGTAGAGGTGTTCAAGAACAATTCGAAAAAGAAAATCCAATGTATTTAGTGCAGAATCCTGAATTTTCTCCACTATCAACTGTATTAGGTTATTATGACGTATCTAAAAATGAGACTGGAACTATTGAGTTTTGTCATAAAGAGAAGACACGGAGGACAACTGGATCAATGGTTACAGCCAGAGGAGAGGATAGGGAGGGAGTATTATCATTCTTCCATAACAATCAGATAGATCAAAACAACATTGTTGAAACAGTGTTTAATTTGTTTAAACACATAAATAGTTATAACAAATATGTTGGGGGAGATACAATTCTTCATGTTGTGACTCCTAGTGGTATCTACGAATATAACAGGGGGTTCTATCATGTATCTGGGTAGAAATGTAAAAATGGGGCCATATGCAAGTATTTCATGGGATCAGGTTGCAAACCAGCCTTTCATTCCTAGATTACCAGACTACATTCAGTCAACATACATTAATTCAACGCAAATTTTTTCTCCTAATATATATGGCGGTACGATTGCTATAGGATCAGGAAACAATATCTTCAAGGCAGACACTAGAGGTATCTATTTAGGGCACAATGCTTTTGAAAACGCTAACTTCAAGGTGAGTATGGACGGAAAGTTGACAGCGGTTAATGGAATGTTTTCGGGTACTATTGATGGTTCAACTATAACTGGTGGAACAATACGTACAGCTGGGGCAAATGCAGACAGAATTGAGTTATCACGTAATGGTTTTAACTCTTACAACCTATGGGGAGAGAAGAATGGAGTAAGCGTTGATAGTGGGAATTTCTCTTCACTAGATTTCTATTATAGAGGTGAGAAACGAGGGGGGCTGTCCCAAGCAGCGGCAAACATCTCACTACAGTCAACAATGGGTGACGTTATTGTTCAAGCATCTACTTATGGTAAAACACAATTCAGAGGAACAGTAGATTTTACAGATGCTAAGGTAAAAGGAATGACAGCAGTTTTTGGATAAAGAAAGGATGATTATTATGAAGAAAAATAAAAAGAAGTGCAGCAAATGCAAACAGTATCATTCACTGAAAAAGTTTAACAAATCAGTTCAGAGCAAAGATGGTAAGGGCGGCTATTGCAAAGAGTGCAGTGCTGCCTATCAGAAGGAATCACGAAAACGCAAATACCAAGTAAATCCAGCTTTAGAATTGTTGAAAAAATCATGCGAAGCTGCGTTTAGAAGAAGTCAACCTGAGTATGTCAAAGATGGTTATGCTCATGTAACAACAAGTTACATGAGTGCAAAGGAGTTTTGGTCTGACCTTTGGAATGACGATGATTTCCGTGAATGTTGGATAAAGCAATCCATGATTTTTGAGAATAGTGGTATATACAAAGATAGACCAACTTTAGACAGAATTGATTCCATGAAGGGTTACGAAAAAGTAAATCTTCAAGTCCTGCCATATTAGAAAAACGTGACAGATGGTGCATCACGTGAATGTGAAGTATATGTAATTAAAGATTTGAGGCTAAACGACAAGATGAACTATTCAAGAATAGGTGAAGCTAAGGAGGATTTAATTCGCAGATATCACATTCCTATCAATGTTCTAAATCAAGTTGATCATGGATCAGTAATCGATGCTGGAAACGGAATAGGTTTACTTATCCAAACTATCAAAGGTGAGCAGAAAACAGATGTTGGATACAAATATCAGATGGTATGGAATCTAGCTAGAACTATTTTTGACATCGAAACAGATGAAGAAATCATTACTGAAAAAACTCAACTCCAGTTAGGTGTAAGTGGCATCCAAATCAAAAAATATTGAAAGGAGTAAGATTATGACATACGAAGGCGAATATTTCTATTGCTATAGTCTAAAGTTATTCAAGTTTCTACGTATGGATAACGATATAAGCTTTATCTGTTCTGGTCTACATGAAAGGACACTGGACAAGTTTTGGCAGTTTAAGCGAACTAAAGAGTTAAATATTTTATTGGATGAGTACAGTCGACGTTATTGAGTAGCTATTTGTAACAGAAAGTAATAACGAGATTTAGTGTAAAATAAATTAGTGTTAAATTATAAGGGGAAATGTTAAGTATGTATAGAGAGCCAAAAGAGAAAAACCCGAAATTCGTGGGATTCCCAATAAAGATGTATGCCTTTGAACATGAAGGCTTATTTGTTGTTCAGAAAGATGAAAATGCTTTCATGTTATACTTCCTTTTAGGTGTTCATTCTCATAATTATTGGAACTGGGGAAGTGTGGAAACTACGGTGGTCACACTTAGTAAGCAGCTACCTTTGAAAAATAAGGAAAGTGATAACCGTAAGGAAATTAGAAGGCTGCTACAAGTTTTGAATGACAAATCATGGATAAAAATAAACATGAATGATGATTCATTAGAATATGACAGTTTACTTACTATCGATATGATTGATTTAGGTAGCCCTTATGTAATGGATGCGGTATTGAGCCAAAACTATAAACATACTGGTTGGTTAAAAGTAACGCAGGAGATGTTTGACGCATGTAGAGGAAATGCTAGACATCTTAGAGCCATGATCTACGCAGAATGGCGGATGTTTCGTAATCAAGAGAATGAAGGTGAGTATCGTATTTCTCTTAACGAATGGGAGAAAGTAATGGGAATATCCCATGCTACAGCAGTGAAATTGGTCAAAGAACTTAATGATTTAGATTTAGTTCATAAGGAACGTGGAGCCATGTATCAAGATGAGAATGGTCAACCCAAGCGAGAAACAAATTTATATACCGTTGTGAGTGAAGAAGAACGTCAAGAACGTAATGAGGTTGATAAAAATGAACAATACTCACCTGAACATCAAGAAAATATTGATACTAATGCAATGATAGCGGAAATAGAAGGAGACCCAAGATGCAAAGGAACAAATGTTTACAAGACAGGGAAAAAAGATTATTTAGGAAGCAAAGAATATTATATATGGAAAACAACTACGTATGAAGATACAAAGGCACACCTTGATAAGCGTTTTAGTAGGTTTCAAGAAATAAGCCCTAAAAGGTATGCTTCTGTCGTAAGTGAGGGTGAAAAGTATATGCAGAAACTAGAAAATCGTAAGAAGGAACAAAAGATAGCAATGGACTTGCACGCATCAAATTATAATAATTCTGACTTAGGTTGTTATAACCTTTACGATGACGATGAGGACGATGGTATGAAAAATAACAATGAAACTAGACGTAGAAATATTGAAAGGGAAGAAGAGGAAAAAGCAAAAAATGCGAGAGAACGATTTTATGCAATGCTTGATTCTTTAGATGAGCCTCAAACAGTCTGTGCTTTCGATATCTGAAGGACTCTTCTAAAATGTAAGACAATTCAAGCGCAAGTATATTTGGGGTGAAAACAATACTCACAAACACCTTAAGTTTAATTTCGGGTCAATTCTGACAAGATTCTATTATTTGAAGTATAATCGCATGTCAAATTTGACCCAATATCATACATAAGATAATTTAATTTGTTGTCAAATATGACATGTAACTATACAGTATAAACCAAATAACCTAAGAAAGAAAAAAACTACCTAGTAACCTCTTGCGAGGAGTAGGTAGGTTGTTTCGCTTACGCTCTTGGAAGATTAAGACCCTTCGCTGCGCTCAGACTTACTAACAGGCACTTTTGCGTTAAATTATAGATAAAGATCAAAAACATATATGTTTAGTTAGTTAATTTAGAGCTATCATAGTTTTGAATTTAAACTGCAAACACCAAATTGTTCGCTTTTTCAAACCTCATATCTACAACATCAAAATCCTCGTCTCCGTTCCACTCACGAATCTCTTTCCATATGTAAACTCCGTCTTGGCAAATAACATACTTGTCTCTAAGTATTTCGTCACAAACACATGCCCACCAGTTGATATCTTCACCAGTAGCGAGTCTCACATTCTCCTGTCGCAGTGCGTCGCTTTCATCAAAGGTAATGATTAGTGAACGACCTTCAAACATTCCAGTGGACTTCTGAATCGAACGTTTCTGAGGTTCATAATAAACATATGCTGAGATTGAGTTTTCAGAGTTAAGAGTTATATTTTGCTGGTTGATTAGTGGTTTATCTTTCATAATTAAATCTCCTTTTATTATTGAATTTATAATTTATTTTATATATACTAAAAGTAACTTTATGAATAAAATATATACCTGTATAGGTATATTGTCAAGAGAATTATTATTATATGGAGGCTATCTATATGCGATTACACATTAACCTTAAAGAAGTCATGAAGGAACGCGGTATAACCCAAACTGAATTGTCAGCAATGTCAAACGTGACACAAGCGAAAATCTCAAATCTTTGTAATAATAAAATGCAGGAATTGAATATTGGAATATTGGAGCGAATAGCAACTGCTCTTGAAATTGAAGATATATCCATATTGATGCAATTTAAGAAATGAACTAGAATATAGCAGATATAACCAAAAATACTATAGGAGCAGGGGTGTGTTAGTTGAAAAGGAGTATTACTGTAATTTTATCTTTAATTTGTTTGTTTATATTCGTAGTAGGGTGTAATAACACTCAATCAATTGGGGAAAAAGAAACAATATTAAGCTTGATAAGCTCTGGTAAATGGGAAGAGGCAAAGATGAATTTAGTGAAACAAGAGTTCAAAGGAATAGAAAATTATAATGAAATAGTCACCTATGTTGATGCAAGAAACGACTACGAAAATGAAAAGGGTTCTGGAAAGATAGCATATGAGCCAATAGTAATAAAAATGAACTCAATAGATTTGAATACATATAATGGTGAGCTAAAAGACGAAATATCAGAATTTAAAGAAAACCTCATTAAGGAGAAAACAGCTTATTATGAGGCGTTTTATGCTAAGAAAAGTGAAGAAGGTAAAGAGAAACAAAAGGACTTAGACAAACTTAAAAAAAAAGAGGATGAACGTAGACAAAAGAAATTTAATGATGATCTCACGGGTGCGTTAACCAATAAAGATTATGAGAAATTATCCCTCCTCCTTGTCTTTAAAATGAAAGATGATATTGATAGTGAGATGCTTTATTATTTTGCTGAGTCTCAATTGTCACGTGAGGCAGGTGATTCTCAGATGATGATGCATTATTTGGAACTAATACCTATTACGTATGAAGGGAAATATGCTGACTTAATTTCAAAGGAGAAATTTGGGATTCAATCAAAGGAAAAGTGGCTTGAAGCAGAGAGAGAGAGAATTATAAATGAAGGTAAGTGGGAGGAGATAATGTCAAAAGTCCCCCCAGCTATTGGAATGACTGCATCTGAAGTGCGAGACTCTAGTTGGGGTGGACCTGACAAGATTAACAAGACTACTTATGAGTTTGGAGTTCATGAACAATGGGTTTATTCTGACTATCGATACGTTTATTTAGAGGGTGGCATAGTTACTACAATTCAAGAATAGAAAGATTACGTCTATGATTGGCACCCACACTGTTCGATTGCTTTTCATATTTTACATAATCTTGGATTTGTGGTTCCTAATACATGTTAATGTGTACAACAGATCGCATCTTGTTTAATGCTACGTCTACAGAAATCAAGGTCAATTTTAGTGTTTTTACTAATGAACATGTAGACCTCTGATGATTTGTAAATTAAAGGAGATTTTTATTGAATTTATAACGTTAACGCTTTAACGTTATAAATTGTAATCCTATAAATGAAATCCAGATTTCATTTATAGGATTGTTAAGTGTTTAATTTTTATCTACACAGTTTTTTACTCATATATTTAGGATTTCATGGTTTTAATATAGTTCTTATTTACTATATATTAGTGAGAATGCTATAATTATGTTGGTAAATAATAGGATGAAGTCTGGGATGAATCATTTGTACAGATTTAAAGCGAAAAGAGGATTATAATAGCTCTCTTTTCGATCAATACAAATGATTACATTAAAGAGCAAGGCTCTGAAGGAGAATATTAATGTTGAAGCCTGTACATATGCTTTCATTTATTAATGCATTAGAAGTTTTGAATGAGGAAGGTTTTGCAGATTACAAAAAGTATCTTGGGATGAGTGGAAAGTTTAGAGCTGAGGAAGGAAGAGACATAATTAGCTTAATAAATATTCTAAGAACTCAAACAGAGCACTTAAATGATTACTATATTGGTTATGAGCTTCCTTACGTTGGTAAAGAAATAGATATTTTAAGATTTGGTGAAGATGAAATACTATGTTTAGAAGTGAAGTCTGAATTTAATGAGGAGCAAATTATTAATCAATTGAGAAAAGATAAGCATTACTTGAGTGCTTTAAATAAAAAAGTTTACTGTTTTACATATGTTTCATCAAGTAAGAAAGTCTATACTCTAAATAAAGATCAAAAAATTAGAGAAGTGAAAATTGAAGATATTGCGTATATAATTAACAATCAAAAAGCTTGCACAATAGAAAATTTAGACACACTTTTTACACCAGGAAGCTTTTTAATATCACCTTTCAATTCAACTGAAAAGTTTTTGGACAATGCTTATTTTCTGACACTTCATCAAGAGGAAATTAAACAAAAGATTATTGAAAATAAAGTAAATAAGCTATTTCATGCAATTGAAGGCGCGGCTGGTACTGGAAAAACCTTATTAGCATACGATATAGCAAAAACCTTTATGTCTATGGGGTTGAATGTACTTATTGTCCATTCTGGAAAAATGAATGAAGGGCATCTGAAACTAAGACAATCTGGATGGAAAGTAATTCCTGTTAAAGCAGTAGAAAAAACTGAATTGTCCATATATGATGTAATATTAGTAGATGAGACACAAAGAATTAGGGTGAATCAACTGAAATATATTGCAACTGAAGTAAACAAAAATAAACAGAAAATCCGGATTTGTTTGTTTGCATTAGACCCAGTTCAATATTTAAGAGATGCTGAAAAGGAGTATGGTATACCTGCAATTATTGATAAAGGTTGCACTAAGTATAAACTGAAAAATAAAATAAGAACTAACAAAGAACTTGCTGAATTCACAAAGAGATTGTTTAAATACAGGGAGAAAGAAGCGAATGAAAGTTTTCCAAACGTGAGTGTAGAGTACTATTCGTCTTTCACAGAAGTTGAAGACAGAATAACTGTGTTGTTAATGAAGTCAAATGACAAATGGCAATACATTAAATATACACCTATTAATTATGAAAACAACTCTCTTTATAACAAAGAAATAAACAAATTTGGTAAAAATTCTTCCGAGACTGCACACGATGTTCTTGGACAAGAGTTTGATAATGTAGTCGTAGTTATGGATGAAAACTTTCATTATAACAATAAGAATGAGTTGTACTATGGCAAATCATTATCATCTTACTATCACACTGAAAGAATGTTATTCCAAATGGTAACAAGAACTAGAAAAAAACTGAAAATTTTAGTATACAAAAATAGTGAGGTGTTTAGTAAGTTAATAAAGATGATATAAGTTATAATACTACTATTAGTGATTAAGGGTGGATAATATGAAGTTAGCAGATGCAGCTATTGGGAATTTAGCTAGAATGATATGTGGAGATGATCCGTTTACATTCATGCCATATCGTTCTTCTTCTAAATTAACTGCTTTTTTTGAAGGGTTAGGCTTAAATTATGTACATGATGGAAGCACCAGATACTGGTGGGTTAGAGGGGTCTTGAATGAGTTAAACATTATAAATCGAGATGATAACGCAATGCCTTCACAAGAAATAAAGGCTGTAATAGAGCATCTTTTAAATATAAACTCCTACTTATTTGAGGAAAATCTAGACCGAGAGAAAGCTATTGAGTCAGTCAATAAAGTTCTGAAGAGCTACAAGTTATTAGTTAAGGAAGATATTGAGACAGGCGAAGCAAGTGTCTTGAAAAATGAATTGAATATTGAAGCGAGCGATAATTTTGACGTATATTCAAATCAAACAGCTAATTTAAATGAATCAGCTAATTTTAGTGAAGAGAGGGGCACGAAGAATATTGGATTTAAACAAAAGAAATTATTTATCAGTCACTCAACCAAAGATGTGAAGTATGTTGAGTTTTTAATTGAGTTTTTAGAATCTATGGGAGTAAATGAAAATCAAATTTTTTGCAGTTCTTTTGAACCTTATGGAATACCATTAGGAGATAACTTTTTAGAAAGAATAAAACAAGAATTGAGTAATGAAGTACTAGTTTTATTCGTTTTGTCAAAAAACTTCATTGAAAGTCCCATTTGCTTATGTGAGATGGGGGCGACATGGGTTTTGGCTAATAAACATGTACCTATACTTATTCCGCCATTTGATTACTCTGATATTCGTGGAGTAATACCATTAACACAGGGATTTAAGATTAGTGAACCACATAAGCTGAATTCATTTAAAGATACTATACTTCAATATTTTGATTTGGGGCCGATGGATTTCAGCAAATGGGAACGAAAAAGAGCTAGTTTCTTGAAAAGTATCGCACTTGATTAATGCTTTTTCACACAAGATTGAGAAGATACCCTATATATAGGGGGATGGTTATAACTTTAGGGGGGACTTATGGGGTGCTACAAAGGCTATGCACACCAACAGATCGACCAACCTTCAAAAATAAGCTAAAAGACTAACCAGCAAACACAAAACAGAGCTGAAGGGTCTCCTACGGCTCTGTTTTGTGTTAGTTATTTGATTCGTATTCCAATTCCACCATTCGGATGAGTTCTGAGGGCTTGATATTCAACGCTCTAGCCAACTCAAATATAGTAGTTAATGATGGTTGACTATTACCACGTTCTATCCTGGATATGAACGTTCTTTCAAGTGTTGAGAGTTCAGCAAGTTTATCTTGTGACAGATCATTTCTAATTCGAAGACTTTTAAGTACTTTTCCGAAAATAGCCTCAATGTGCAAAGGAATAACTCCTTTTATTAACCATTATCATATTCGTTAATGATTAATTTCCGCACACTATATGATTCAAAATGGTTTATATATACATTTATTTGTGTTAAAATCAAAATATGTTTCAAATATTATAACTTTATGTGGGAGTGTATGTATGGAAACAATAGAAAACTTGTTGAGGGTAAATGAAGAAGCTATTAAGGGGGAGGAGGAAAGGAATGCCACAAGATTTCAAAAGTTTTCAATTATACCTGGCTTGTTATTGTTCTTTACATTCTTATATCTGACTTATCGTTTTTTTGCTGAACACGATTTTCATGGTTCTTTTGTATTTATTTCCTTCCTTCTATCACTCTTCTTTCTTGGTCAAAGTTCTATAACAGAAGAAAAAGCAAAGATAAGAATTGAAGAGGCAAGAAGAGAAAAGTTAGATGAATTACTGAGTGGCATACCAGATTTCATTTCTACTCAAGTATTCGCAAATGAAAAGCATAACATAGCCATTTCCATTGATGATCTAAGTAATAAGCTTTGTATAATTGATTCTGAGATCAGAGTGTTTCCTTCAAGAGAAGTTTTAGAATTGGAATTAGTAGAGGATGATGTTCAATTGACAAAAACTTCAAGAGGTAGCCAGATAGGAGGAGCAGTTGTAGGAAGTGTACTTGCTGGTGGAGTAGGGGCTGTCATTGGTGGGTTGTCTGGACAAAAGACTACAAGTAACGATAAAGTTAAAAGGGTTTATCTGAAGTTGATTGTTAACGATATAAAGCGACCTAATGTAACAGTAGACTTTTTGGATGAGAAAAAGGAAATTCTTAAGAAAGACAAAAAGGCAATTAATGCATCAAATAAAGCTAATCACTGGTATGGAGTATTAAGCGTACTTATTAAGCGAGGGTGAAAAGCTATCTCATCATAAACATTACATAGATGCATAATTGTATTATTATCAATAAGGCGTCCCTTTTAGTTAAGGTGATTCGTATTAATGTGATAAACTGACTTTGCTGGCTAGATCGCAGAGTCAGTTTTTTTAGGAAAGGGCTGTTTAAATGAATACATTCAAGGCATTTAAAGAATGGTCAGACCAAAACGATGGTCACATTGAAATACTTGTTCCTACTGGGAAAACTGCTGCTATTAATAAATTCAAACCAAGTGCATCCGAAGATAAGATTAAAGAGCTTTCCGATTATTTCTCTACTCCACTACCTCCAGATTACATAAGTTTCTTACGACTATGCAATGGAGCATCCTTGTTTGAAGACCCTGAATATGGCGGCGAAAACTTCTTATTCTCAGCCCAAGATGTTATACATTATAATGAAGCTTCACATAGTAAGATTGTGGTAGCCAACATCCTTGATGATCGAATCCTGATCGATTTAGAAAGTTGGCGCAATCAGGATCAAGATTACCTTTTGCTCAGCGAGAGTTTGTATTCTGTTGAACACATAGGTAGCTTCTACAGCAACTTTGAGACATGGCTAGAGCGTTTTATCATTTCTCAAGGCTCAAAGTTTTGGTACTGGAAAACGGATCGTACTTAATTTAAACAACCCATAAAGAACACCAGTCGTTATGAAAAAAACAACTGGTGTTCTTTTGTAAGTATTCAATGAGAATTATCGAACCAATGACAGGCAGCAGTTAGCTGACAGAAGATGTTGTTACGTTACCAATGGGGATTATTCTTTAGATTTTATCGTGAAGATAGTTGGGCTGCTGTAAGACGTTTTTTCTGACGGTCAATGAAGTGCAGTCCTACCACTTAAATAAGGGGGAGTAAGGGATTCTTAATTCACAATTAGGAACTCTCCTTTGAGTACTA
Organism: Paenibacillus sp. LK1; assembly: GCF_002750415.1. Classification (NCBI taxonomy): domain Bacteria; kingdom Bacillati; phylum Bacillota; class Bacilli; order Caryophanales; family Paenibacillaceae; genus Paenibacillus; species Paenibacillus sp. LK1. The sequence continues at coordinate 10,466 of NZ_PEII01000029.1, read as the reverse complement.
AGTAGATTAATGACAACTTACCAGAATCATCAACAATTACTTCTTCTTGTTCGTGTCTGTGATAAAGAACAGGATACACTTTACCAAGCGTGACATCTGTTTCTGCCGTAGATTCTTCGGTAGTTCTCCAGTGTGTTGCTAGAGAGATATCTGTAGTGACAGTATAAATGCAATTGTTATCCGGAATTTTATTCAGTATTTTTGACTTATTCTGAAGAAGAAATTCTGTGAATTCTTTGCTCATAATTAGTGTTTCACTTCCTTAATTGTATTCATTCAATCGTTTTAGTCTTTCAAAAATCTCATCTTTGCTTAACTCTTTTTGCTTAAACATGTTTGGATCGATCTTGAATAAACGTTCCGTCTCTTTGATAGCAGACAAGATACAATAGTTTTTGAATTCTCTGTTGTTAACAAGCCTTTTGAAAAAATTGAACTCTTCCCTAGAGTTAAAGTCATCACGTTTGAAATCCAAATATAAGAAAATCATCTAAACACCCCCTCACTTATATTGGATTGATTTATCAGCGCTGACTATCTGAATAACATTATACATCACGAATGTTTAAAATACAATTATTTACAAAAGTGAAATAAAATGAAAAATAAATATTGATTTAGAATCTTGTTTTGTCTACAAGTTCGATTGTGAAAGGGGTCATCAAATACTGAAATTCAATGGTATAATAAAGCTACTTTAAGTAGCTTGTATCTTAGGAGGATATATTTTAAATGAATAAGGCTTTAATTATTGGTGTAAATAAGTATGAATATTTCACTGAATTAATGAGTGTAGAAAATGATGTTAAATCTATGAGTGAAACTTTCACTAAGTATTTTGAGGACATGCATGTACAAGAAGTTAGTGGAAATAATGCGAATTCTCAATACTTGAAATTAGAAGTGGAACATTTTTTGAAGAATTGCAATTCACAGGATACTCTTATACTGTACTGGGCTGGTCATGGGGAAGTGTATAATCAAAAAGGCTATCTAATTGCATCAGATTCCACAGATGATGGTCATGGATTCAATAAAATTGAGATGAATACTTTAACAGAATGGATTGGGGAATCCCCTGCTAAAGCAATACTTGTTCTAGTTGATTGTTGTAAAAGCGGCTATCTTACAAGAAGTACAAGTGCTAACTCAATTGATACTGCCATTAGTAAACAGTTAGATATTAAAGGAAAAGGTAAGGTGATTATTTCAGGAACTAATGATGAAAATGCATATAGCCTAGATGATCATAGCAATGGACAATTTACGCAAATTCTCATACAAAGCTTAGAGGCATACATAAAAAGACTTGATGAGAAGAATGATGAGGTAGATATCACAGAACTATATTCTAGCATTGTTAAAGATATGAAATGGTCAGCCAATAGACAAATACCTTGTATGAAAGCATCTATAGAAGGACGCTTTCTATTAAAATTGAAAAGTGTCGCATTAACTAATAAAAACGTCACATACAATAATGCATCCCCAGCTAATCTAACTAGAGGAGGAATTCTCCAAATTGAATTATTGGAGAAGTGCTTTAAGAGTAAGTATCTAGATCATAAACACTTTATTAGAAGTATAGTTGAGCATGTTGGTGTGGATTTATTGGCTGCTAAAATAGTCGAAGTTATACCACACACATTGATGGAAAACTTCTTTCATGTGGAGGTTGAATGGTTTAATTGGGTGCGCTTTTCTAAAATTGGTTTAATGAGAGAATCCTTCTTATTGGAGTTAAATAGAAGTGAAGCAGAAGTGATTTTTAAATTAGTTAATGATAAAAAGTGTTTCATTTATATAAAACTATGTATATATAATGAGAATTTGAATGTCGAAAAGTTATGGGTAAATATAGAAAAAAAGGAGATTGTATTCCCGAAAAGTTATACCAGAAATCGCACAAATAAGTTTGAAGAAAAAATGGAAGATAACTATTCTTGGATGTCATTAACAAAAGACCAAAGACATTTTATAACATTTGACAGTTATAACAATTTAACCAAGTGGAATATGCAAACTAGAGAGAAGTTGCAGACTATCAAGTTAGAAACTGAAAGTGATGAGTTTCTAATTATAGGATACAGCAGTATGAAAAACACTGTGCTTGCTGTTGGATTAATAAACGATCAATATGCTTACTACTTATATAATTCTTTAGGAGAAATTATATATACACAAGAGTTTAGTGAAGAAATTAAGGCTTATCTCCCCGATTCTGGTGAATATATAATCTTCTATGATAAAGTCGAGTTGATGTTTGTATCATTATTAGACGACGAGAAAATAGAGAAGATGTATAAGTTCAAAAAGGGTTTCTTCGTACGAAAGCAATTTCCTCTCTTCAGTGAAAGCACTGAAGAAATTTTTGTTTATAACTATGATCGCTTTCTAGTTTTCAATAAAGACTTCGAGTATGTAAAAGAGTCTTCTATTTACAATGAAAATATCTGTGCTATAACTAATATGGGCTTGCTTGTATCTTGTAAAGAAGGACATGTACAAATTTTAGATATTATTAATAAAACCAAGGAATTTCCTAAACTAAAATTAAACGAACACAGACCTTATGACAACTACAGAATTGTAGGTAACTATTTTGTTGAATTCAGGAAAGAAGATTTCTATTCTGATAAACATATAATTGAAATCACTGATCTTACTTTGTCTAAATTAAAGATATCTAACACTGATTTGTTTCTAATTGATGAAAAGCCTAAAAAAATGGTACTTAATGAAGACAAGTCCTTCATTGCTGTTCTTACTAAAGAGGGTGCAATACATGTATGGGAATAAGATATAACATATAAGGGGTAAATAAAGCTATTCGAAACGTCTATGCGTAACGAATAGCTTTATTTTGAATTTTGTTTAACTTATTTGTTTGATTAGTTGCAAAGTACTTAAATACTTCCATTGTACTATTGATTAAAATGCAACAGAAATAGTAACTGAATAATGTACTATTTCATCTAAAGGAATCCATACAGTTTCGTGAGCACTTTTTATCTTAACATGATTTTTATCGGAGGTAAGCGAAATTTCACCTACATAGTTTGTTCCATCTTTGAACGTTAAAAAGACTTGATACTTTTGCTTGTCTGCTCTCATTAGGTCTTTTATCATGCAACATCCCTCAATATATGTATATTTTTTAGGTCTATGTACTTACCTTATTATAATCCATATTTACTATAAAGGGAATATCTGAGATAATCAGTGTTGAAATACCTAATTACTAAGAAAGAGAGGTTAAGAAGTTGAGGAAAATACGTTATTCTACAAAGATTTAATGTGGTTACTAGAGTAGTAAGAAAGGAATTATGCATGGAAATTATTCAATAAACTAAAAAAGACTCAAATATCATCTAAAGGAGTACATATGAATCCTAAAACAAAATCAGCTTTTTTTAAGAAAGTATTCTTAATGTTCAATATCATTGTCCTTTTGTTTTCATTATCTATTCAACCTAAAGCGAACGCCATTGCTTTTGCTCCAGCTATTGGACTTGGTGGTTTAGAAGCAGGAGCTATAATGCTTTGGGGAGGAGCTATATTAGTAGCTGCAACAGGGACAGCGGTTGGTCTTGATCCAGAATTGATGGACGAAGTTAAAAAGTTTGGTGAACAAGCATGGAATGATGCTGATGAGATAACACGTCAAGCTATAGCATCATCTATTAGTGGTATGGATAAAATATGGAGCACTAGTAAAAAATATAGTTTACAGTGGTCTTCGGAGGCCCAAGCATACTTAAACAACAAATGGAATGAATACTTTGCAGCAGGGGCCTATGTCAATCCTACAACAGGCAAAATCGAGAAAATAGCTACAATAAACTCTGTAATTGTTCCATCTTCAGTTGTAGCATCTTATCCTACATACGATGGAAATAAAGACATTGGAATGATTGATAGAGGTACTCATAAAGTTTATATTTCCTCAGTTGGAGTTAACCTGTATGGTAAAATACAAATAAGCTCAAGTCCTCATGAGACAATTTGGCCCAGTGTAGTGACAAATAAAACATACCCTAATGCGCTTGTAGCGTACAATGATTTTGTCGAACAGTTAAAAGTTCAATCTACATATCAATCTGTAAAGCCAATCTTTGTGATGAGAGATATCAATAATTCTTCTAACAGTAAAGTATATAAACCACTAGTTGTACCAACTAATTTTCCGACTAAATTGACAGTTCCAGCATTAAAAGGAATAGTAAACAGTAGCGGAGAAATTACAACATTAGAAAAACCGAATATCGGTAGAGTGGGGGGAGGAATTAACGGAGATATAGCTATCAGTTACCCTACTTATGTAGGGGATGTGGGGACATTTAGCAAATCTGATGCAGTTACTGGTGCACCAGTGGTTGCTAAACTAGAAGTTGAGATAAATGACAAAATAAATAAACAAATGAAAAAAAGAGGATGGACTGAAGACTCAATCGAGTCAACAGTAAACGAACCTCACGAAACAAGTGAAGCTGAAAACAAAGCAAATGGTAAAGAAGCAACAGCATATTTTAACGAAGATGGCAGTTATGTTACTGTTGAGAATGAGTCAGGTTTGATCATTCAAGTTAGCAATAGAAACGACCCAGAATGGGCACCTGACAGTACAATAAAAAATCCATATCTGCCAAGAAAGGAGAAAAATTTGAGCCTTTCAAAGAATAACATTACAGACAAAGCGACAATACGTGGTGGTTTGTATTTATATAACTTTTCAGATGCAATTGATCTAATTACTTACTGTAAGGATAATAATTTAAGCATCTTAGGAATTGATGCTTTTATAATCTCTAAGGACAAAACACAACCAGTAAGTGAGCATAGTATTGACTATTCTGTTTCTTCTCAAAATGGGAATTGGGACAAAGCTATAACATTTCTCCAGAGTAAATCGAGTTTGAATCATATGTATGAAGTTACTTACTCAGAGGAAACAGATACATCTGTTGAAGAACCAACATACTCCGTTCTGGACTTGATCGCATATAAAGCTATGGTACAATTCGTTACTAAATATTCAGAGAAGAATCCTTCTGCTAGCTTTGAACAGTTTTTAGAGTTTGTGAAAATTTCCGAATCAGGTACTCCAATCAACTCTAACTCTTGGAAAGAGTGGAAGAACAATCTCGTTAGATAGTCTTTTAATTTACTTTATGTAAAAAACACTATTAGCATTGAGCTATTAGTGTTTTTTACGTGTAATAATATGAACGAAGTAGGAAGTAAGCTTTATCCTCAATTACATTACAGATCACTTTAACTAGTTTGTTTCATTATCTTTCTCAAGGGATGAATTATGCTTTTCATACTGTTCCTGAAAGTGTTTAGTGATGGCTTCTTCTCTAATTTGATCGAATGTTTTATCTTTTGTTTGTTCCTTTATTTCCTCTGAAATAGAGTGGGATAAGATACCAACTAAGTCAACTAATCTTATCTTTTTAGTACTACTTGGATCATAGTTATTTGAATCTACATGATGTTGGTCTTTGGTCATTGTTCATCCCTCACTTTGGTAAAATATTTACGAATATATCAATTGTAGTAGTTAACTTGATAAAATCAACAACAATATTATTGCTCATTAGGCTGAAACATTAGTTACATGTTGATCTATGAAGTAAGATTGAATTCAGGCGTTGTATAAATGCTTAAAAGAGAAACGTTAAGTTTGATCAGTTATGCACAAAAAACTGTGCAGATATACTTAGAGTATCTTTAGCGTGAAATGGACTCTACAGATTAAGTCAAACTAGAGAACTGTTTTATCAACAAACATGGTGTTTTGGGTTTCTTGTGCACCCCCTATGTTACAGATTATGGTTTCTGTGTATGGATGTGAAATTTGTTATTTATATATTGAACGGAACAGAGTACTTTTTCCTATGAGGAACAGTTGCTGTTTATATGTTTATTGGTAGTTCATATCTTCGGAGTGCTTGACTGCATCGCGCTAGTTTTTCATCTTGATTCATCTATTAGCTTAATACAGAATGGAATCATACGTAAATACGAACTTGATAGAATTTTGTTGAGAATTATGAGATATTAGGTGTTTTTCTTAACATATAAACTGGGAAATCGTTATAATTAAGTTTCAAGGCATTTTGAGATTTGTTACAGAAAGAATTCCGTCCTTCAACAGGACTATTGTGATTGCGAGGGTGCGACTATTGGATAAGATTAGAAAGAATCATCACTATGTTTCTCAATCGTATTTGAAAGCTTGGGCACATAATCATCATAGAATCTGGACTTATCGGACATTGGTTTCACATAGTGCAGTTCCAGAGTGGGAGCAATCTTCAATCAGGAGTATAGCCAACCATCAGCATCTATTTACACGGAACATAATGGGCAATGATTCTGATGAATTTGAAAAATGGATGGATAAGGAAATCGAATCTCCAGCACAAATTGCTTTATCAAAAGCACGTTCACACTCCCCTCTAAATAAACATGAACTGGAGCACTTACTGAGATTTGTCGCTCTCCACGATATTCGTTCTCCTGCAAGCTACATAGAACATTTAAAGCGCTGGGGGTTAGAGATGCCAGGTATTGTTGAGGGCGCAATGCAATCTGCGATTAGCAAAATTGAAGCGGAGCAGTATCGAACACATTTTTCAGTACCTGAGACGAATCCTGATTCTGAGATGATTCCTATGAGAGTTACAAAAGAAATCGAAGATAAGTCCGAAGTAGGGATTTTAAAAACAGAGGTATTGTTAGGACGAGGGCTATGGTTGTTCTCTATTCGCCACTTACTCTCGAATACTTACAAGGTACTGAATAAGCACGTTTGGAGCATACTCCATGCTCCTGAAGGAATGGGGTGGATCACAAGCGACAACCCTGTTTTGAAGTTAAATTACTACAAAGCAGGCTCCTACGATTTTAAAGGGGGGTGGGGAAACAAAGGGAGCGAAATCATTTTCCCTATATCTCCAGAGCTATTATTATATAGCCAGGTGGGCAACAACACCAGGATTAATACAGTTTCAAGAGAGTTAGCGACTGCTCTGAATCGATTTATTGCTGAAAATGCTCATCGCCATGTTTTTGGATCGAAGCCTATCGCTGAGATTAGTGAAATCCTACCAAGAACCGTAGACAAAGTAGCTTTCGATGATGAAAAGAGGGAGTGGGGGACTTGGCATGCACGTCAAAAAGAGTCAGAAAAAGGTTATCAGAAATGACAGACTATGTATTGCTGCCATTTATTTAGATGATAATGATGCTGAGAATTTCGACTAGTTTGATAAAGAGACAAACAACTATCGAATGAGATATTCAAAGATTTTAAGCATAAGCGAGAATAGAGAAAGCCAAGGCACCATAGTATTTCGGCTTCAGTAAGCTATTAATGTACGTACATTTATATCTATTGATTTCTCATGGCTGGCATATTATCAGTAACTTGATAAATATGGACGGAACGTTGTGTTGAGTCGTAATACTTTTACCCTTTTTAAAACGAGTAAAATGAGGGAAAGTAGATTCCAGATAAGTTGCCATGAAAGTTGAGATATGTGTAAATTGTTCGTCAGTATTGAGGCTTCTAACATAAACTGGGAGGAGATTTATGTCATATCTAACATTCGACAAATTGAATAATATGTCTCAATCAATTTAGAAATCACTCAACGAAAATTACCATTTCAGCACTTCTAATACTGTTTTTTTGTCCCACCGTCATGACGATAAAGAAGAAGTCAAGAAGGCAGTAGGATTTTTAGCACAATTTGGTCAAAAGGCATATATTGATTGGCTTGACCATAGTATGCCTAGCCAGACATCTTCTGAAACGGCAGAAAAGCTGAAAGACAGAATAAATCGATCAAATAAATTTGTGTTGTTAGCAACACCTCGTAGCATTCAATCAATTTGGATTCCGTGGGAGCTTGGGCTTGCTGATGGTGTGAAAGGTCTTGATAGAATAGCGATCCTTCCGCTCATGTATAAAGATACAAGTTGGGACGAAAGAGAATACTATGGTCTATACAATTATATTGAACAAGTTGCTGATGGTCGATGGGGTGTTTTTAAACAAGGAGTAGAAACAGGTGTTACTTTGGAGAGCTGGTTAAATTCATGATTATAGGAGGGGCATTTATGGATACAAATGTTGCAGAGTTACTGAAAACTTATAAGACAGCTATTGAAGAATCTAATGCGGCTATATTTGCTGGTGCGGGTTTGTCCAAACCTGCTGGGTTCGTAGACTGGAAGGAATTGCTCCGAGATATTGCTGAAGAGATCAATTTAAATATTGATATAGAAAGTGACCTTATTGCGGTAGCACAATACCATGTAAATGAAAATGGAGGAAATAGAGGAAGAGTAAATCAAATACTTATCGATGAATTCACTAAAGATGCTGAAATCACCGAAAATCATAAGATTCTGTCAAGGTTGCCTATAAATACATACTGGACAACCAATTACGATACTCTAATTGAAGAAGCTCTAAAGAGTGAAGGTAAGAGAATAGACGCCAAAATAACCATTGAAAATTTAGCGACAACCAAAACAAATAGCGATGCCAAGGTTTATAAAATGCATGGAGACATTTCATTAGCTCATGAAGCAGTATTAACCAAGGATGATTATGAAAACTACAATAACAAGAGACAGTTGTTTACTACAGCGCTACAAGGAGATTTAGTTTCAAAAACAATGTTGTTCATTGGATTCAGCTTTGACGATCCCAACTTGGAATATATACTGAGTAGAATAAGGATTCTATTGGAACAAAATCAAAGGACCCATTACTGTTTTATGAAACAAGTGCAACGAGAGGACTTTGAGGAAGAATCGGAGTTTCTATATGCTCAGATAAAACAGAAATTGAAAGTTAATGATTTGAGAAGATACAGCATAAAGGTACTTTTGGTAAATCGGTATGATGATATTACTGCCATACTTAAGGAATTGGAGTTGCAATACAAGAGAAGAAATATATTTGTCTCTGGCAGCGCTACCGATTATGGAGATTGGGGAGAAAAACGTTGCTTAATGTTCTCTAGCAACCTCAGCAAAGCATTAATAAACAACGGGAATAATATTGTAACTGGCTTTGGGCTTGGAGTGGGAAGTTGTGTAATCTCAGGAGCATTAGAAGAGATTTATAAGACTCGAAATCAACGGGTAGAAGAACGTTTGATATCAAGACCGTTCCCGCAAAACAGTACTAGCCAGGTACCTATAAAGGATTTATGGACTATACATCGCAATAATATGATTCAAAATGTTGGGATTTCAGTTTTTATGTTTGGTAATAAAATTGATGATGCAACAGGTAATGTTATCGATGCTGATGGCATGTTTGAAGAATTTGAAATAAGCTTGATTCATGGGGGAATACCAGTCCCAGTTGGAGCGACAGGCTTTACAGCTAAAAAAATATGGGAGACTGTAATGAACAATTTTAAACAGTACATTCCAGATGCTGAACTTATAGATAAGTATCGACTGTTGGGAGATGCAAGCCAAACAGACGAAATTATGATCAAAACTGTAATTGAGATTGTGAATAAACTTGAAAAAAGAAAAAAGTAAGATAAAGGGAGATAGTCATGGCACGTAAAACATTCATTTCCTATAAATACAGTGAAGCTTGGCAAACACGAGATAAAATAATTAGTGCGCTTGGAGTAGACGCTCGTTACTACCAAGGTGAAACTAGTTCATCTCCGAATTTGACGGATAGGAAGACGGAGACTATTAAACACCATCTTAAGAGCATGATATTTGATTCTTCAGTGACCATCGTTGTTATATCTCCCAATATGAAGCAGAGCAATTGGATTGACTGGGAGATTGAATACTCCCTGAAGGAGGTCACTAGAGGGGATAAGACCTCAAGAGCTAATGGTATTGTAGGAGTAATACAAAAAGATTATTATTTTGGCGGATATGGGTGGCTTCTAAATTCAATTACAAATTCCGATGGTTGTAGTTCAAGGAATATTGATAATAGTAAGTTGTATGACATCATCATTAAAAATCGTACAAATCTAAAAAGGCCTGTATATGTTTGTCCAACTTGTCAGAGTGTTAGTTCTTTAGATGGTTCATATATGTCTTTGGTAACTGAAGATGAATTTATTTCTAATCCCAATATGTACATTGAAAATGCATTTGAAAAAAGCAAAAGAATTAATGATTTTGAAATCACCAAAACGATTAAAACTCAAAAAAATTGGTGGTCTGCTTGGTGAAATAAGAGAAATGTGAGAAAGAAAGCAGTAGTTTGATATATCTCTTTTTTGAGTGCAAAAAGGTCTATTTATGAAGGATAAACATGCAATCTCTTGTAGTAAAATTACCCATAATCTGATATGATAAACGTATAAAATTTCATACAAAAAGTGAGAGTATCAAACTATAAATCGTATATGCCGAGCCGGATCAATTCCATGCCGTACAGGAAGCATTTAAAGCTGCCG
>NZ_PEII01000028.1:0-28610 GCF_002750415.1 Paenibacillus sp. LK1 | reverse complement strand
TGGGTTCGATTCCCATCACCCGCTTTATAGAAATGCAAAAAAGAGATGGTTTCTGCCATCTCTTTTTTGTATTTTTTTACGTTTCCATTAGATTTCGAACACATAGTTCAATGTTAGTAACTTATCGGATCATAGCTTATGAACAGTGGGAGAATACACAACACCCACAGTGATAAAGCTATGTTTATTTGCCATTTTGTAAAACGCTTACAAAAATATCTTGCCTAATCCTTCAGCCTGTAATACTATATCAATTAAGCGCTTAACCTTTAGGGGTAAGGCGCTTAAACTTAACGTAGATTAAGCGCTTAACCCGTAAAGGGAAGGGAGATGATCATTCCATGACAACCATTAGACTGACGATGGCTCAGGCACTGCTCCGATATCTGGATCAGCAATATATTTCCGTTGATGGGGTGGAAACCAAGTTTGTGAAAGGCGTTATCGGCATTTTCGGTCACGGCAACGTAACTGGTATTGGAGAGGCACTGGAACGTAGTTCTGGAAGTTTGACGTATATGCAGGGTAAAAATGAACAAGGCATGGTACATACGGCAGCAGCCTATGCCAAGCAGAAGAACCGTAAACAGATTTATGCCTGCACAACATCCATCGGACCAGGAGCACTGAACATGATTACCGCAGCGGCAACGGCAACGGTCAATCGTATTCCCGTTTTACTGCTTCCGGGTGATAACTTTGCCACGCGTGAACCAGATCCCGTGCTACAACAACTGGAGGTAAGCGGCGATTATACGATTTCAGCCACTGATCCGTTCAAAGCGGTCAGCAAATACTGGGATCGCATCGTGCGTCCCGAACAGTTGATGATTGCTGCCACACAGGCGATGCGCGTGCTGATGGACCCAGCGGAAACGGGCGCGGTAACGCTGGCACTGCCGCAGGATGTGCAGGCAGAGGCGTACGATTACCCTGAATCGTTCTTTGCCCGCAAGGTGCATTACCTGGACCGTCGTCCCCCGGTCCAGGCGGCAATTGAACGGGCAGCGCAGCAGATTGCCCGTGGCAGGAAGCCGCTGATCGTAGCAGGTGGCGGCGTGTTGTATGCCGAGGCATCCACACAGCTGGCTGAATTCGCCGAGGCATTTGGCATTCCGGTTGCCGAGACGCAGGCTGGCAAGAGTGCCTTGGCGTGGGACCACCCACTTAATGTGGGAGCCATCGGTGTTACCGGCTCGCTGGCTGCCAACAGGCTTGCTAGAGAAGCGGATGTGGTAATCGGCGTCGGCACCCGGTTCTCGGATTTTACGACGGCGTCTCGGTCTGCTTTTCAGCATCCCGAAGCGGCTTTCATCAATATTAACCTGAACGGCATGGATGCTGCCAAATTGGGTGGGGAAGCGATTCTAGCTGATGCAAGGGAAGGTCTGCAAGCTCTGCAAACGGCTTTACAGGGACGGCAGTATCACAGTGGTTACGGAACATCTGAAATCGCCGACCTTCGGGATGAGTGGAACGTCGAGGTAGATCGACTCTACGGACTGCTACATGAGGCAGGACTCGCGCAGACGAGTGCGGTCGGTGTTATTAATCGGACCATTGATCCTTCTTCCGTCATTGTGTGTGCGGCGGGAAGTTTGCCTGGAGACTTGCACCGTCTGTGGCGCGCGTCTGCACCGAAAACATACCACATGGAGTACGGCTTCTCCTGTATGGGCTATGAGGTGAGCGGGGCATTCGGGGCAGCTCTTGCCGAACCGGATCGTGAAGTGTATGCCATGGTGGGTGACGGTAGTTACCTAATGCTGCATTCTGAACTGGTGACGAGCTTGCAGGAACAGAAGAAGATAACCATTTTACTATTCAACAACAACGGATTTCAGTGTATTCATAATTTGCAACGGGAGCATGGAAGTGACGGTTTCGGCAACGAGTTCCGCTATCGGGAATCGGAAAGCGGACGACTGACCGGGGATTACATGCCTATGGATTTTGCAGCCCATGCCCGCAGCCTTGGAGCCAAAGCCTATAAGGCAGAGACGACGGAACAATTGGAGCAGGCGATCAGAGATGCCCGGAATGAGACCGTGACTACACTGATCGAAATTCCAGTCGTGCCCGGAACCAATGCAGGCGGATATGAGTCTTGGTGGAATGTGGGCGTACCTGAAGTATCCAACGAGGAAAAGGTGGTAACGGCTCACCAGGCGATGCAGGCAAACCGTGCCAGAGCTAGACTCATTTAATTGAGCATATCATCAATCCAAAGAGTAACTTTCAATCAGCATGATATATAGGAATGCGCGCGTTAAATCGAATGATGCAAAAATGTTGAACCACAAAAGGAGACGTGGAGCCATGAACAATCTGCCATTTCAGCTCGGGATTCATCCGATCAACTGGGTCGGAGAGGATGTAAAGGAGCATGGTGATGCAACAACATGTGAACAGATTCTGGAGGACATTCAGCGACTTGGCCTGACAGGTACGGAAATGGGACGCAAATATCCCACGGATCCAGACACATTGCGGGAGGAGCTGGGCAAGCGCAACATCCGCCTCGTTTCCCAGTGGAAATCGGTATTGTTCTCCGACCCGGCGTATCGTCAGTCTGAGCTGGACTGCTATCGCAGACACGCGGAGTTTCTGCAATCAATGGGCAGCACGGTGATTAGCACGGCGGAAGTAGGTGGCTCCCTGCATTTCGATCCAAGGCGGACACCGCATGAAAAAGAAGTATTGAGACTCAGTGAATCGGAATGGCACATCTTTGCTGAGGGGCTGAACGAAGCAGGTGCCATCGCCCGTGAGCACGGGTTGAAGCTGACGTACCATCATCATGGCGGTACCGTTGTTGAGCAGCCGGATGAGATCGATAAATTGATGGAACTGACTGACCCATCTCTTGTTTATTTGCTCTATGACACAGGTCATGCTTACTACGGCGGAGCTGACCCGTTAGCTCTCCTACGCAAGCATTATGACAGGATTGCCTATATTCATCTAAAGGATATTCGTCCTCAAGTGCTGGACGAAGCACGGGCGGAACAGTCTGATTTTGTGGGCTGTATTCGTAAAGGGGTATTTACGGTTCCCGGAGATGGATGTATTGATTTTGCACCGATTCTGCAGGAGTTGGTCACACGGGGGTATGATGGCTGGGCGATGCTTGAAGGGGAACAGGACCCTGCGATTCATAATCCGTATGAGTATGCGCGGCGATCGTTGCAATATATGGAGTCCTTATACCAGCACAGCTGATAAAGTCATGGCCATCGGGAGAGAGCCGTACCATGAGGTAAACCAGATTATAAGTGTGAGTTTGATAAATGTACATCACAGAAAGGGGTTCAAATACAATGACTTACTTATCCTTTCCTGATTCCAGGAAGATGGATTTCACCGCGATTGGCCGTCTGTGCATCGACTTGAATGCCAATGAGATCAATCGCCCGATGGAAGAGACGATGACCTTTACGAAGTATGTGGGCGGATCTCCGGCTAATATCACGATTGGCATGTCCAGGCTCGGTATGGAAACGGCATTTATCGGCAAAATCGCGAATGACCAGATGGGCAGGTTCATCAACAGTTATCTAGAGCGGAACGGGATCGATACGTCAAATGTGGTAACGGACGATACCGGAGCGGTGACAGGACTTGCTTTTACCGAGATCAAAAGTCCAACCGATTGCAGCATTCTAATGTACCGTGACCACGTGGCTGATCTGCTATTGCAGTCGAGAGAGGTGCAGGAACAGCTGATTGCCGACTCCAAAGTTTTGCTCATTTCAGGCACAGCCCTCGCCCAGAGCCCATCGCGTGAAGCGGTATTCCAGGCACTGGCGTATGCGAAAAAGCATGGCACAATCATTGTGTTTGATCTGGACTATCGTCCTTACACATGGACATCAGCCGAAGAGACGGCGGTCTATTATAACCTCGCAGCCGAGAAATGCGATATCATCCTGGGCACACGTGAAGAGTTCGACATGATGGAGACGTTTGACCATAATCCAGATCATAGCGATCAGGTGACCGCACAAAAATGGTTTGATTTCTCAGCTAAAATTGTCGTCATCAAACATGGCAAGGAAGGCTCTATTGCCTATACAGGTGAAGGGCTATCTCATCAAGCGGACAGCTACCCTGCGCGTGTGGTGAAGACCTTTGGAGCAGGTGATTCCTACGCGGCGGGATTCCTGTATGGGTTGATGCAGGGATGGACGATTGAACGCAGCATGGCGTTTGGCAGTGCGGCAGCATGTATCGTTATCTCCAGCCATAGCTGCTCGGATGCGATGCCAACGGTGGAGCAAGTGAATGACTATATCGAACGCTGCAATCGGGGCGAAATTACGGTGTCTTGAAGCATGTTGAAGTAGTTGGAGTGGATGGCGTAATTGACGCAAGCACATATAAGCGAAGGGAGACAGGGCTATGGGAAAAGGGATTTCGGAAGCGTCAGTAACGGCGACAATGGTTCAAAACTGGATCGGGGGTGCCTGGGTGGCCCCGGCGGCAATCCGTACGGAGCCGGTTGTAAATCCGGCTACGGAAGAGGTCATTGCACACGTACCGCTGTCTGAACAGGCGGATGTGGATTTGGCCGTCCAAACGGCACGGGAGGCGTTCCCGTCCTGGAGTGGCACACCGGTTCCCCGCCGTGCACGGATTCTGTTCCGCTACCAGCAGCTGCTAGTGGAGCACTGGGAAGAACTTGCCCGGCTGGTTACGCTGGAGAACGGTAAAAGCTACGCGGAAGCCTACGGCGAAGTGCAGCGTGGCATCGAATGCGTCGAATTCGCGGCAGGCGCCCCGAATCTGATGATGGGCAAACAGCTGCCCGACATTGCCACTGGGCTAGAGTCAGGCATGTATCGGTACCCAATCGGTGTAATTGGGGGAATAACCCCCTTCAACTTCCCGATGATGGTACCGTGCTGGATGTTCCCGCTGGCGATTGCGTGCGGCAACACCTTTGTCCTGAAACCGTCCGAGCGCACACCGCTGCTGGCAGGCCGTCTGGCTGAGCTGTTCAAGGAAGCAGGGCTTCCGGACGGCGTGCTCAATATCGTTCACGGTGCGCATGACGTCGTGAATGGACTGCTTGAACACAAGGATGTTCAAGCCATCTCTTTTGTCGGATCACAGCCTGTGGCTGAATATGTTTACACTACCGCATCCGCACATGGCAAACGGGTACAGGCGCTTGCTGGTGCCAAAAATCACTCGATCGTTATGCCGGACGCCGATCTCGACCTGACAGTGAAAGAAATCACCAGTGCAGCCTTCGGCTCAGCCGGAGAACGCTGTATGGCCTGCTCGGTTGTTGTCGCCGTCGGCGATGTTGCAGACACGCTGGTGCAAAAGCTGGTGGAAGCAGCAGATCGTATCACGATTGGTAACGGCATGGATGATGGGGTATTTCTGGGTCCTGTCATTCGTGGCCCGCATAAGGAACGTACACTTAGCTACATTGAATCCGGAGAACAGGAAGGCGCTGCTCTGATCCGCGATGGTCGCAAAGATGAAGCGACAGGTAAGTCTGGTTATTTCGTTGGTCCGACGGTATTTGATGAGGTGCAGAGCACTATGAAGATCTGGAAGGACGAGATTTTTGCACCGGTGCTCTCGGTAGCGAGGGTAGCTACGCTGGAGGAAGCAGTGGAATTGGCCAACCGTTCCGACTTTGCCAACGGAGCTTGCCTGTTCACCCGCAGTGGAGCAAGCATGCGCCAATTCCGTGAAACGATTGATGCAGGCATGCTGGGCATTAACCTGGGCGTACCTGCGCCAATGGCATTCTTCCCTTTTTCCGGCTGGAAGAAATCCTTCTACGGTGATCTGCATGCCAACGGTACAGACGGCGTTGAATTTTATACTCGCAAAAAGATGGTTACTGCACGCTGGTAGTCACTCAGGGCATACCAGCCAATGGAAGAACGTTGAGTCCACATGGACACATACAGGGAGGATAACGGAATGGGCAAGGATAAAGTGAGAATTGGCATTATCGGCGCTGGTCGTATCGGTAAAATTCATGCGGACAATCTCCTGCGCAACCCGCATGCCGAGATTGTTGGCATCAGTGATTTGTTTGCAGGACCCGAGCTGGAGGAGTGGGCTTCCAGCCGTGGCATCCCGGTGGTAACGACAGATAGCAGCCAGCTGATCGCCATGCCAAATGTGGATGCAGTGCTGATCTGTTCCTCAACAGATACGCATGTACCACTGATTGAACAGGCAGCCCAGGCGGGCAAACACATTTTTTGCGAGAAGCCGGTCAGTATGGATCTTCATCAGACTCAAGCAGCTGTTGCAGCTGTGCAGAAGGCTGGGGTAAAGCTGCAAATCGGATTCAATCGTCGCTTCGATCATAACTTCAAACGGGTACGTGCATATGTGCAGGAGGGAACGATTGGTGATCCGCATATTATCAAAATCACTTCTCGTGACCCGAGTCCGCCGCCAGCGGAGTACATTCGGGTGTCTGGCGGAATCTTCATGGATATGATGATCCATGATTTCGACATGGCCCGGTATTTGTCCGGGAGTGAGGTGGAGGAAGTCTATGCCCAGGGCAATGTGCTAATTCATCCTGTTTTTGCGGAACACGGCGATGTGGATACGGCCATTGTGACGTTGAGTTTTGAAAATGGAGCAATCGGCGTCATAGATAACAGCCGCCAAGCGGTATATGGATACGATCAGCGAGTCGAGGTATTTGGCTCATTGGGCAGCGCAACAGCTGCGAACGATCATCCGAATACTGCAGAAATTAGTACAGCAAATGGATTGATGCGCGACAAGCCGCTGCACTTTTTCCTGGAGAGATACAACGAAGCGTACGTGCAGGAGACTGCTCTTTTCATCGACGCGATTCGGAACGATACACCTGTCATCGTAAACGGGAATGATGCCGTTCAGGCAGAACGCATCGCACTCGCCGCACGCATGTCCATGGAACAAGGCAGACCTGTGAAGCTGCGTGAAGTCCCGGGAATATCGGTGGAATCCCAGACGGTTGCCCCGTAAGACCATTTTCATAATATACCGGAAGGAGTGGAAGAAAGCATGTCAGAACGTATAGTAAAACCTGTGTTGAATCCGAAAGCAGACGGAACGTTGTTGACGGTCACACCAGAGTCTGCGGGATGGCAATACGTTGGGTTTCAGGTGGTGCAGCTTGCGGAGGGACAGACCCTAACTCGTGAGAGTGGAGATCAGGAACTCTGCCTTGTGCTTCTTAGCGGCTTGGCGAATGTAAGTACTCGTGAATATACGTGGGAGAAAATCGGGAAAAGAATGAGTGTTTTTGAGAAAATTCCTCCGTATTCGATTTACGTATCCAGTTCAGATCGAGTGGAATTCACCGCTCTTACCGCATTGGAGATTGCCATATGTGCGGCACCAGGTAAAGGCACGTATCCAGCTCGTCTGATTGCCCCGGAAGATGTAGGTGTTGAGACGCGTGGTTACGGCAACCTGGAACGACAGATTCACAACATTTTGCCGGAACAAAAAGAAGCAGACAGTCTGCTCGTCGTTGAAGTGTTCACGCCTGATGGACATTGGTCGAGCTATCCGCCGCATAAACATGACCGGGACGCTCTGCCTGACGAATCATTGCTAGAGGAGACGTACTATTTTCGAGTGCAGCCTGAACAGGGGTTTGCCATCCAACGGATATACACAGATGATCGAGCTGTAGATGAGACGCTTGCAGTGAACAACGGCGAAGTTGTGCTTGTTCCATGTGGATACCATCCGGTGGGTGCTCCTCCGGGATACGAGGTCTACTATCTGAATGTGATGGCAGGACCAACCCGCACCTGGAAGTTTCATAACGACCCGGACCATGATTGGCTGATGAATAAAAAGTAGTATCGGCTTCAAGTTGCGTATGCGGACTTCCCCCTGCATAATGAGAAGATAACGATTACCTATATATAAGGAATTTATATATAGCACAAATGGGGAAATAACAATGAAAGCAACCATATATGATATAGCACGCGAGGCGGGGGTATCCATTGCAACCGTCTCACAGGTCATTAACGGCAAAGGTAAAATTAGCGAGAAGCGGCGCGTCGAGATTATGGAGATCATGGAGCGGCTTCACTACCAGCCGAGCGCTATTGCTGCTGCACTTACGGGTAAGCAGACATACACGCTCGGGCTGCTCGTGCCCGATATCTCTAATCCGTATTTTGCCGAGCTGGCCAGAGCGGTAGAAGATCGCAGTCGGCAGTTGGGTTATAGCGTCGTGATTTGCAGCACAGACAATAAGGACGAGCGGGTAGAGCGGTATTTGAATCTGCTTCAGCAAAAAAGGGTCGACGGCATGATGATCGGAACAGGTATCGATAATGCCGAGATTCTATCTCCGCTCCTGCAACAGTCGATACCTGTTGCTCTAATTGCCCGTCATATGCCGTCGTTGTCGGTACATACCGTTGCCATCGATGATAGGCTTGGGGGCGCCTTGGCAGCACAGCATCTGCTTGAATTGGGTCATACTCATGTAGCGGTGCTGTCCGAATCGTTCAAAGTCAGCAGCAGTCAGGAACGTGTACGCGGATTTCGTGAAGCATTGGAGAAGGCGGGTTATTCTCTTAAAGCCGATCAGGTGAAAGAGTCATCTGCCGATCTGGGTTCAGCCAAAAAAGAGGCGCTCGTGCTGCTCACAGATAAGAATCGAGCCACAGGCATCTTCTGCTGTAACGACATGCAGGCCATTGGTGCGCTTCAAGCTGCCAAAGAACTAGGCCTGCGTGTGCCTGAAGAGGTATCAATTATCGGATTCGATAATACGATTCTGGCTTCGGTAACCAGTCCGCCTCTGACGACGGTTGCCCAACCTATTGAGGATCTGGGGCGTCGTGCCGTTGATTTATTAATTGATGAGCTAAAAAATGAAGAAAATTCACCGCAAAAAATTGTCCTGAAGCCTGAATTGGTCATTAGAGACTCAACAGGAAAGGTATCAGATCAATCTTAAGACTACAGCCCGGTCCTGAAACATATACGTCGTCCACATAAAACAAGCCGCGTGCACCTAAGGTGAACGCGGCTTGTTGCGTTAAATCTTGAACTTCTTCACTTCCTCGTACAGCGTGTTGGCATGCTGCGCCAGTTCATTGGAACGTTCCGAGATGCTTGTAATGTAATTGAACTGTTCCTGTGTGGAGGAAGCAACCTCTTCTGTAGAAGCCGCGCTCTGTTCCGACATGGCTGCAACACTGGAGATCACTTCGGCAATCTTACCAGAGCTATCATCCAACTCGGTCGTAGCAGAGGATACCAACTGAAGCTGGCTGTCGATGCCGTCAATGGATTGTTTGATTCGGGTAAACGACTCGCGCATCTCATGCACAGCAGCTACCTGCTGCTCAATACCTTGTTCAGCCGAAGTTACTTCACTCACGCTTTGACGACTTGCCGCTTGAATCTCATCCAGCAGGATAATGATATCCTGTGCCGAGTCCGAAGACTGTTCTGCTAGTTTCCGCACTTCTTCGGCAACGACAGCGAAGCCTCGTCCGTGTTCACCCGCTCTGGCCGCTTCAATGGAAGCATTCAGGGCGAGCAGATTGGTCTGGGAGGCGATGCCCCGAATCATGCCGACAATATCCTCAATTTTCTGCGACTTATCCGCCAAAAGCGTGATCGACTCACCCACCCGATCAATGGAAATCCGATTGCCGTCCGCAAGTTCCACCTGTTGATCCACGGCTTGCAATCCGGCAAGCATCGCTTCCCCTGCTTCACGCATCATGGTTACTGATTGTTCAACACTGCGGTTAATGCCGCCAACACTATTACTCATCTCGGACAGTCGACTGGAACCGTCGTAGACCGATTCCGCCTGTTTGCTTGACCCTTGCGCGAGTTCATCTGTGGCGATGGAGATCTGTTCGGCAATACGTTTGGTATTGTCCGTATGTTCTTCCATTTCACCCGAGATGCTTTGCACCCGGTTAGCGGAGGAGGCGACCTGTTTCAGCAGCAGACTGAGTTGAGCGGACATCTGATTGAATGACGTACCTAACTCTGCGAACTCATCTTTTCCTTTGATCTGCACCTGACCGGTAAAGTCACCACTCGACATCAGTCTGGAGGTCGCCCCCAAGCTTTTCAGTGGTTTGATGAATAGTGTTGCAATCCAGTATGCTGCCGCCATAACAACGATTAGCGTAACAGCGATAATCAGAATGTAGTTATTTCGTAATTCATAGTATTCTGAATAGGCTAATTTCTCGGAAATAACTGAACCGACCACCCAGCCCGTGCTGGGGATCTGATTGTAGAACAGTAGATAATTCTCACCATTGTATTTAAAATTCTTCTCTCCTGACGGGTTTGCCTGCATATCGGCCAGTAGTGGTTTTAATTCAGCATTTTCAGAGGCCGACGTATTCACCTGTTTCTCGTCAGGGTGAGCAAGAAGCATTCCTTTTTTATCGATTAAAAATGTATAACCTAGCCCGTCCAGATTGATTTTCCCCACCGTATCCGTAAGGGTAGAGAGCAGCAAATCCCCTGCTACTACGCCTTGTAGCTGTCTCTCTTTATTCAGGACCGGCATCGCCATGGACACCGCGTATTGCTTCGACATCATATCCAGATAGGGATCAGAGAATACCAGTTGATCAGCCTGCTTCGCTTCCTGGTACCAAGGACGCTGACGTGGATCATACCCGGCATCAGGTGTCCAGTCCGAACCATTCATGAAATGACCGTCTTGTTCTGAACCATAGTAAAGATCCGAAAGACTCTCTTTGTTACTGCCCAGCTTCATGATGTCAAAATAATCTTCGTTCAGTTGTCCAGCCGGAATTCCTTCCTGAATCACAAACCCCAGTGTTTCCACAACTTTGGCATTGCTGCTGATCCAGCCATTCAGTTCGTTGGCCGCCGAGGACATTAATCCAGTTAATTTGGAATCAACATTACGAGTGGCTTGTTTCTCTGTTTGGTATAAGCCTAGTGTTGCCAGTGGAATCGCCGTAATCAGTACAGCGGCCAGAAACATCATCATTAATTTCGGTTTAAGTTTCATCCAATTCTCCCCCTCTGATGTCCCTGCTAGTATAGGAAAAGCCGAAAGCTTATGTAGTATATCGACATTTTTTTCAAAAAGATAATATAGATATTTATCAAGTTAATTAGCAATTTATAATATTTAAAATTGAAGGATTATGAAGAGGTTTTTCTTTATAAAGTACTTGTATTTAGTGGGTTATTTTAATGATCTAGAACAATATTTGGATGAGATGGTATACTTATAATGGAATCTTTAATTTCCTGATTTACCCAACAGAGAAAGGAGATCTCAATGAAAAAAAGAACCAAAACCATTCTTGGCGTAGTCGCTGTAATCGTGATTGCAGCTATTGTGATACCCATGTACATTTCGAGACAACATACCACCTTTCGAGCTGAAGTCACGGATCATATGAGTATGCTGGATACACTGGACATTCTGATTATCAAAAAAATACCGACCACCGATCCATACGATCAAGAAGAAGTGACTATTAAAGATCCCCAAGAGATTAGAAAGATGTTAAAGCTTGCGAAGGATATCGAATTAAGAAGAGTAAAGCAAATAGATATCTCCGAGCGATCCGAGGGGACCCCATATTACTATGACTGGCAGCTTTTGACGAAGAAAGAAGATCGATTTACAGAAGGCTTTGGAATTACGTTTTATAATGAACATGCCGTCTCTATCTATAGCGGATACAAAACGAGAGACAAGCTTGAAAATTATGAAATTACCAATGATTTTAATTTAAGTGAAGTGGAACGCCTATTTACTAATTTGAAGGAGGGGAAGAAATGACGGAGTATCAATTGCGTCCGATTGAAGAGCAGGATATCCCTTTTCTGTGGGAGATGTTGTATGCATCCATCTTCGAGCGGGAGGGGGAAGAGCCTTTTGAACCTGATATCATCCATAGCCCCGGCATGTCCAAGTACGTTGAAGGCTGGGGGAGAGAGGGAGATTTCGGATTTATCGCCGTGGATTCTCAAGGCAAGCGTATGGGATCGGTGACGTTGCGGTTTTTTAATGATCAGAATGCGGGATATGGTTATGTAAATGCGGCTACACCCGAGATGGGAATGGCTGTGGTTGAGATAGCGCGTGGCAAAGGAATAGGCACCCGTCTCATTCAGGCGGCATTAGAAGAGGCTCGAAAGCGGGGTATTGACGCCGTTTCGCTCAGTGTTGATCCCGATAACGAAGCAATTCGGCTTTATCGGCGTTTCGGATTCGTCGAACAGGGCATGTGTGGCACATCTGTAACGATGGTGTGTGCGATGAACCCATGACCTTACTGCAAGTATGGTGATCGCGTTCATATGAAGATTTGAAAAAACAAAAAGGCGTTCCCCACATATGCTGGGAAACGCCTTATGATATGACTTCATATTAATCGCACCGTATTCCCTTTGTGCTCACAAACAGAAAAGAGGAATCTGGACGGCTCTTAACAATGCCTAAAAACCAATCTTCAAGCTGCTACCCTCTGTGGCTATTCCTTCCGAGCGGTTGATGGGCAGCTTTTGTTCTGCTGAGAAGCCGAGCGTCTCGCCGTCATGCAGGGTTACATCGTTTTCAACAACATAAGTCGCAGTCATATACATCATTTCAAATACTTCACTTAATGGCTTTGTGGATTGAGTGATTTCCATCTCCTCTTTCCCGAAGTTGCGTAACCCATAAGTATAGGCTGATGTGCCTTCAGAGCTTTGGAATAGTCCGATGAAAATCCAGAGGGAGACGGGAAGTTCATCATCCTTAATTCCACGACTGATGTCCACATACTGGCCTGCTTCCACCACAAGTGGCGCCATATATATAGCCAGCGCATGGTCCAGCTGGAGCAAGGCGCTCGCTGTTTGGGTGAACAGAATATGTGCCTGAATGGCGTCAGTTGCATTCAGTACAGAGACAATAATCTGAGATTGATGTCTTGAAGTGACTTGTACTGCGTCCCGCCATAGCACATTTAATTTAGCATTTTCCTCTACTTCGCGATCAGGGACAGGAGCATTAATGTGTGCACACACCACTTGCATTCCATCCACTTCGAAAAAAAGATTACCTTCCTCTGGACGTTCGTCAATCTCAATATTCCACTCGTTTTTCATCGTGCTAATGAAGTGATCAAAATTACAATCTTCGTGCTCCAGCAAAACAAATCCAACGATGGTTTCGCTATATGGAGCAGTATGTACGGCTCCACCTGCGGTCGGGTGTTCCTTTTTGCGGCGTCGAAGCTTGTCAAACAGTCCCATGAAACGTTCTCCTTTCCAGACCAATCACAGTGATCAGGCATAATCCGATGCCTTTATAACCATACCTTACCACATTGGAGCTTTTAATGAATCCCGGTATGGTAATGGCCATCAGGTGATCAGAGGAAAAGAACGAGAAGTAATGCAATGATCGCAGGCAGCCCTTGTTTGATAATGATGGACCGAGTAGCGGTTACACCTCCGTAGAGGGCGGCGATAATGACACATGCCAGGAAGAAGATCTGAATGTGCTGTCCGACGGATGTATCCGGATAAACGAGTCCCCAGATCAAACCAGCG
The DNA here is from genome assembly GCF_002750415.1 of Paenibacillus sp. LK1. Taxonomy (NCBI): domain Bacteria; kingdom Bacillati; phylum Bacillota; class Bacilli; order Caryophanales; family Paenibacillaceae; genus Paenibacillus; species Paenibacillus sp. LK1. The sequence goes on along the minus strand of NZ_PEII01000028.1, from coordinate 15,038 downwards.
GCCAAAAATCCATTGTACAGACCTTGATTGGCTGCCAGGGACTTGGTGGATTCCGCTAGTTCAGGGGTAAGACCGAACGTCTTCATCGTGCGTGGACGGGTCCACAGGAACATCTCCATCACCATGATGTAGAAGTGCTCAATGGCTACAATAGCCACGAAAATGATACTAATCAAAAGAAACACCTTGCTTTCTTATATGTCATTTATTTACTTGTCCTACTCAGTATAAATGTTTGCCATCCGAACTGAAAGTAAAAAATTTAATTTTACACAAATTAATTGTGTAAATTATTAATGAGTTCATGATTCTCTTTTATAATGACGCCCGCGGATTAAGTACAAAGATAAACATAAGCTGATTGTCGAAAATCCATTCATTGGGTAATAATGAACAATAAAGAAGTGAACTTACTCATGGAAAAGGGGAATTTGCGTGGGTGTGGGAACCGTTCAATTCGTCCTGCTGGCGGATGATCCATCAACGTTTGTTACACGAGTCGTACCTTTTATCGATATTGAACTTGCTGGAATTCCGAGTGACCGGCATTACGGTCTGTTGCGCCCGGCGGACTCCCGACAGAAAATATACAAACGGGGAACGCCGATTGCAAATCGCAGGCAAATCAGTATTGTCTCAGAAGAGGAATGTGCTCTCATAGCACAGAAGATGAATATTCCGGAAGTACGCCCAGAGTGGCTCGGCGCCAACCTATTGGTCCGTGGTGTTGAAAAGTTGACGGAGCTTCCTGTCGGGACTCGACTTCTGTTCCCAGATGGAACGGGGCTGATCTGTGAAGGGGAGAATCTGCCTTGTGTACACCCAGGGAAAATCATTGAGCAATTCTACGAACAGGATGGCTTGCGCAAAAAGTTCGTGCCAGCCGCCCGCAAAAAACGCGGAATCGTCTGCTCAGTTGAGCGTGAAGGCATCATCCGTACAGGAGATAACATCGAAGTTATTCGCCTGTCCTGAGGCTTCAGGACAGGTTTTTGCATTACAGCCGAATCCGCTTGCTTCGCCTGTAGTTAATCTCAATTTATCCTCTGGAATGGACGTATTCTTCAGGTGTGCTGCCGATAATGGACTTGAAGTCTTTGATAAAATGCGACTGATCGTGATATCCAAGGTCTTGGGAAAGCTTAACCAGATCGCAATCTAGACCCTGCTCCATCAGCTCAGCAGCATTTTGCAGGCGGTAGAGCTTGATCACCATTTTGGGGCTGATGCCCACATACTGATTGAACAGGCGCTGGAGCTTTCTTTTGTGCATATTCCAGGAGGCAGACAAATCATCGACTCTCAACATATCCCGATGCTGCTCAATATACAGCACAATCTGGCTGACCAAAATGGCTTGATCATCAGGAGGAGGGAGATGATTACAGAGAAGCTGATCCATATAACTGACTTTGTCCGCATCACATCCATCTCCGAGCAGACGTTCTTCGAGCTGTGGAGCATCGACACCAAGCACACCAGCGACATCCAAGGGGGTCCCATACAATGTAGAAACGGGAGTACGAATGAATGGATAGAAGCCGCCAGGCTTAAACTTCACCCCAAACACGCTTCCTTTTCCACGCACGAGATAAGAAAATTTCTGTCCAGATGGACCGAAGAAAAAGGTGTTTCCCCGCTCTACCACCAGATTGACACAGGGGTTCGGGACCACATGCTGCGGATATGGATCATACCCGGTAAGATCCCAGGAGACGATCCAGAAATGCTTGACCAAAGAACTCAATGCTTCGGAAGGGGCATACCGTGTCAGGCAATATCTTTTGTCGCCCTCATCCAGATTCAGAAGACCCATACTGGGTCTGATAGCATGATCTGCATGTTTCATTTTGTCGATTCCTCCAGGTACCTCGTCAACTCTGCTTCGTTACGAACCATGCACAATTTATGTTGGTGAGGCTGCAAAAACGCCATGATTAGTGCTTTTTCCTTACGGTCATGTTGATAGCTCCATTTATACATCTTCCAGAGCATAGTGAAAGTCTGTCGGTAATTTCCTTGTTCCAGCCCGAGCTTCTGTACTGTGAAACGTTTGAGAATGCGCACATTCCTTCTCCATACGGGGGTATTCAAATAGACGATAAGATCAGCCTGCTCGAAACTGCTTGCTACCCATTTATAGTGCACACCTTCGATAATCCACTGATTGGAATACACTGCTTTTTGCAGAAGTGTGTCCCGCGTCTCCGGACTATTGCGAATATCCTGTCCTTGAGGTACACGGTGCCACACAATATTGTCGAGCTCATAATAAGGAAGGTCTAACCTCGCGGATAAATGGCGGGCCAGTGTAGATTTACCGCTGCCGACTGAGCCGATAATATGTATTTTGTTTGGCCTTAGTTTGATCTTGGATTGTTCACCGACCATTCCGTAACCAGTCCCCCCTTTATTTTACCTGTGCTCTCTGAACAACAACGCCCGGACAGCGAAACGTGGCAAAATAAGTTGTCTGCGCCATCTGGAAGGCTCGCTGAGCAGTCGATAAAGCCATTCCAAATTAAGCTTCTGCCATATTGCAGGTGCTCGTTTGGTTTTGCCGGCCAGAATATCCAGGCTTCCCCCGACTCCGATGGCTATACGAGCATTGAGTTGATGGCGATATTTGTTGATCCAGTGTTCAGCATTGGGTGCTCCTAGGGCCACAATAAGAAAATCAGGTTGTGCCTCTTGAATTTCTTCTACAATGTTTTGCTCCTCATCCGTTGTGAAAAATCCATGATGTCTGCCACGAACAACAACTCCCGGATAGTTATGCGCAATAACTTCTACAGCCCGCTTACTGACGCTTTCTTCTGCCCCGAGCATATAAAAGGACCAATTCTTCCTGCTTCCTTCCTCCAACAAACGAAAAAGCAGGTCACAACCAGTTACCCGTTCGGTCAATTGTCCACCCCGAAAGCGGGATACCATAACAATGCCCGCGCCGTCAGCGGTCACAATGCCTGCCTGATCCACGACCGAACGAAGCTCCTGATCCTTCTGGCAAGACATGACGATTTCCGGATTGCCTGTGATGACATGGAACAGTTCGGATCGTCTCTGATCGACTACATCACTAAGAATTGTAACCGTCTGATCCATAGTTATATTGGGAAATGGGATTCCCATAATATTTGTTGTTTGGTTCATATTTTAGTTCCTTTCTGGATGCTAACTATCCGTCCCCAGCTTGTATACATTTCCTGTTATTTCATTCCATTTTAGTATATCTGATCTCCTGGAAAAGCACTATATTTGTTGAAGTTTAGCACCGGACGAAAAGTCCGAAACATTCAAGCTTTATGGCATCTAAAATCATTTATTTTCGCTGTTGTCGCGTTTTTACAATACACCGCTTGGGTATAACGATAGGATAGTGTTGCAAGCAAGTTTCAGTTGTACCTTCAATACAACACATAAAGGGAGTGAGTTCATGGAATTGAAATATGAGTTCTATATTAATGCCGGACAGGAAGATGTGTGGAATGCCCTGATCTCGCCGGACGGTACACGGAGCAGTTTTTTTGGCAGCGAACTTCGTTCCAATTTCCAACCGGGTCAGCCGTTCGCCTATGTGGGGCCTGGGAATGATGGTGCAGAGACGGTTCATGTGTACGGCGATATTCTGGAATTCGAACCTTTATCCCTGTTAAGTTATCTTGAGCATCCCGGACCTTCCTACCACGCCAATCACGCTGAGCTTCAATCCAGAGTAGTGTTCCAGCTGGAGAAGGTAGGGGAATGTACGAAGTTAATATTGATCAATGACCAATTTACGGACAACCATCCATCCTTTGCAAACGCACAGAGTAGCTGGTGGATGATATTGAGCAGTATCAAGACATGGGCAGAGACGGGCGAAACGCTGAATTTTGGCTGGTAAAGGCCAGATAGCAAGAGAATATATGAATATAACATCATAACAACATGAAAAAAGCGCGGATAAGGCGTTTTTATAAACAAGTGTTGAATGATAAAATAATTGCATAAGAAAAATCCACCGAAGTGCATTTCTGCTGTCGGTGGATTTTTTATGTTCAAAGATATATGCAATTCGATCTGTTGAGTTATACCTGTTGAACTTTGATCAAGTTGGTGTTACCGGATTGACCAATCGGTACGCCAGCGGACAATACGATGATGTCCCCTTTTTCGATATAACCAGTTTTGATTGCATTGCGTGTAGCGGACTCGAACATTTCATCGGTTGTCGTTACTTTGTCGCCCATAACCGGAATGACACCGGAGAGCAAGCAGATTTTAGCAAGTACTTCTTCATGCTGTGTAACCGCGATGATCGGTGCTTTCGGACGGTATTTGGAGATCATACGCGCCGTAAATCCACTCTCGGTAGAAGTGATGATCGCTTTGGCATTCAGGACGAGGGAAGAACTAACTGCTCCCTGACTGATAACTTCGGTAATATCAGCTACTTGTTGAGCCGATTTTTGGTTGAATTGTTCTTTGTAATCAATCATCGTTTCAGCACGGCGAGCAACAGCAGCCATCGTGCGCACGGATTGTACCGGATATTTACCTGCTGCCGATTCACCAGACAACATCACAACGTCTGCGCCTTGAAGAACAGCGTTAGCAACGTCACTAACTTCGGAACGAGTTGGACGCGGATTCACTTGCATGGATTCCAGCATGTGTGTTGCTACGATAACCGGTTTACCTGCACGGTTACATTTATCGATCATTTCTTTTTGCATCATAGGCACGTCTTCGATGGGTACTTCAACCCCGAGATCTCCACGCGCTACCATGATACCGTCAGATGCTTCAATGATATCGTCCAGGTTAGTCATACCTTCCTGGTTTTCGATTTTGGAGATAATTTGTACATGATCTACACCGCGTTCTTTCAGGATGCTGCGAATTTCACGAATGTCGTCGCCTTTACGAACAAAGGAAGCAGCGATGATTTCGATACCGTTTTCGATCCCGAATCCGATGTGCATAACGTCACGTTCCGTTACACCTGGCAAAGTCGTTTTGATTCCTGGCAAGTTAACCCCTTTACGTGGTTTCAGAATGCCACCGCTGATGATTTTACAGTGAATATCTGAACCTTCCACGGACAGTACAGTCAGATCTACCAAGCCATCATCAATAAGGATGCGATCTCCCGGTTTTACAACGAGGTTCAATTCAGGATAGTTTACCGAAATACGCTCAGCGTCACCAAGAATTTCTTCGGTAGTCAGGATAAGCTCTTTACCCGCTTGCAGATGGCAGGATGCTTCTTTCAGTTTGCCAATACGAACTTCCGGTCCTTTGATATCCATCATGATTGGTACATACGTATTCAATTCGGAAGCCGCTTTGCGGATATTGTTAATCCGTGCCACGTGATCTTCCAACTCGCCGTGAGCCATATTCAGACGGGCAACAGTCATCCCTTCCTGAATCATTACTTTTAACAATTCGATTGAGTCACAAGCAGGTCCCATAGTACAAATAATTTTTGTTTTCAACATGCTATTTTCCTCCTCATATGTTTGCTTATATGTGTATTGTAGCGTTTTCTGTCGAATCAGGGTATGAACTATAGTACAATGATTAGAATATAGTCCAATAATGAGGTGTGTTATGGTCACTCCATTAGAAGTACGACACATTAATGGTGTCGGTTGGTACGAAGAAGCGGTGCAGTCACAGGCAACTTGGCGGTTAAGCTTGGTTACTTATGGAAAATGTGTATATTGGGTGAACGGAGAGAAGCAGATCATGGAGAAAGGTGAGCTGCTGCTAATTCCCGCTGGCATTCCGTATTACGGCAAAAGTATTCCTACCGTAACTCACACGCAAATTGTTGTTCAATTACAGGGGGAGCATGCACAAGGTTTGCCCGCGCTGGAACGGAGTGAGGCCTTGCGACATAAGCCCGGATGTTATGAACTGATTCATGAACGCATGAAAGCCATCCAACAACAATGGCAGGAACGTCCGTCTTATTATGTCATGATGAGCCAAGCCTTATTGATGGAAGTGCTTATTTATATAAATAGGGAACTGGATCGCGGAGTTATTCCACCGGAGAGACATGTCCATGCGGAGCGGATGAAGCGATACATTGAGCGGCATTACCGGGAGAAAGTTACGAAAGAAGAGCTCGGGGATGAGATCGGTAAAACTCCTAATTACGCAGCCGCGTTATTTAAAAGCATGACGAATCAGACGATCAGCCAATATGTTCATGATCAACGGATGAAAAGGGCAGTGTATTTGCTTACCGAGTCACAGCTCTCCATTCAAGAAATTGCAGAATTTCTCGGTTACCGTGATCTGTCTTATTTTTACCGGATATTCAAGCGTTTAATGGGAAGTCCTCCATCTGATTTGCTCCATGAACGCCCACCTATTGTATGAAGGACAAGTTCCTCATGGTTGCGTCCTGAAAAGTTCTTACATTTAAACATCAACATAAATTACGCAANACCTATTGTATGAAGGACAAGTTCCTCATGGTTGCGTCCTGAAAAGTTCTTACATTTAAACATCAACATAAATTACGCAAAAAAAGAGGGCCTAGGCCCTCTTTTTGGTCTCATGACAGTCAAATTATTCCTGCCCTTTGCAATATAAATCATATACTAAGCGTTACTGCTTGAATTTGTAGCCGTGATTGGCTGCTTTGCTTTTTTGCTTGCCGGACCAACTCGAACCGCAACTACATGCACAGCCCAATATGCTGCTTCCGCGAATAGAATGCCGCCAGCTACATCCAGCAGCGAGTGCTGCTTCACAAACACCGTCGAAGCAATAATCAGCCACAGCCATATCGACCATGAGATCCGCGCCAGTGGTTTGAAGTTCAAGTGGCGATTAATGATGATGAAGAGCAGATAACTTGTGAGACAGTGGATGCTTGGAAAACAGTTGAATGGAGCATCATTGGTATAGATAAATTGTACAAGCGCACTGCTTAGACCAGTTCCGATAGCATCCGGCCGCGGCACGTAAGTAGGGAAGACCGCAAAAACGATATTGGCTGCGATTACTCCTACATTATAGGTAATTATCATACGCCAGAATAACGATTTGTTCGTCAGACCCAAGTAGAGAAATCCAAGATACAGAATCGGCATCCAACTGACATAAGGATAAATAAATTCTTTGATAAAAGGAATCTGTGTATCAATCCAGGCATAATTGTAGAAGACATCACTTCCGGTGTTACTGCCCAATAAAACATAAATGGAACCTTGAAGCGGTATACATAAGATTGCCAGCAAATGTCCCCAGCGCAGAAATAATGCTTTCATAGTATCCCCCTGATTTTGTTCTTCATTTCACAGCTTTCATCTTAACTCTCCACATATATGACGTTGCAGAAGTGTTGCACCCCTGCACTAATTCATTCTTTTACTAATATAATAGACATTTTAGCACTTGAGCCATACCTGATTGTAAGGTAAAAGCTGTAAGAGGAATTCTCTTTTTTGTTACTTTTATAGTTTTATCCAGAAAAGGATACCGGAATATCTATAGATATGATACAACTAAATTGTCATATAAGTTCGTGTGACAACGAATTAAAAACGAAATGAGGCCGATAAAATTTATGAAAACCCCGCAATCCAGGCAAAACCAATCCTTCTCCGCACGTAAACCGGTACTGACGGTAGTGATTATTGAATTACTCCTCTTGCTGGCGGTTTTCGTAGCAGGAGCGATTGCAACCGTGAAGCAACTGGACTACACATCACCCGTATTGATGTCATTTACTCCAATTGCCCTCGTGCTCATTATTTATCTCACCCTACGACGCAAATGGAGAGAGACTGGATTTCGCTCCTTAAGAACCATCCCGGCAAGTCATGCCAAGTATTATATTCCGCTACTCCTTGTACTGGGTACTCTTGCACTCAAAGGATTTACAGAGTTAACCTTGTCCAAGGTCGCCTTTTTTATCTTTTTCACCTTGCTTGTCGCTTTTGTGGAGGAAACCATTTATCGTGGACTGATCTTCAGAACTTTGCTTCGTAAGAGTGCGGTTGCGGCAGTTGTCACATCCAGTGTTTTATTTTCTATTACTCATATCATGAATGCATTATCCGGTCAGAGTATGGCAGATACGATTCTGCAATTGATCTATGCATTGCTGCTTGGAGCGGCACTCGCGCTGTTAATGTTGAAAAACGGAAATATCGTGCCGCTGATCCTGTTTCATTTCATACATAATTTGATTCAATTTCTTGGGAACGACCGGCAAGATACCGGGACTCTTTTCTACGATATCTTCATATTGGTTGTGTTGGTTGCTTATTGCGTATGGTTGACGTTTAGCATTCGAACGAAATCATCTTCGTCAGAGAGTAGTACACCAGGGAGTTCAGTGGTTCATTAAACCGATCTTGATTGGAAGCTACATAACTCTGTTTACCGCCAGCCTTGGGATCGTGGTATACTTCAGTCTGGCGGTATGACAGGCTTGTTACATAATCGGGGGCCCGTTCATCCGTACAATGGGTAGATAAATAGGTGATATTGTGGAAAAAACAGCACAGGCAGTGGCGGAATGGATGGTACAGGAGATTAAATTCACCGGTACGCTTCATCAGGAAGCTGCAATTGAATATGTAAAGTCCAATTTTGGAGAAGAATTTGTATTTGTGAATGAGAATGGAAATACTTCGTTATCAAAAGATGTGAAGAAAGCGTTCCGTAAGTTACATCGTGGGCAGATTGCATGGGATCGTGATGCTTTTATGTGGGCATGGACGTAGAGTGTAATTATGTAATTGATTGAGCTTTCATGGATGTGTTGGATATGCATGTCAAAATATTTTATAGAAAATGTATAAGTTGGTTCGGATCTGCATATCCTTTCATAAGACCGTACTGAGCGGTAGGCAAGCGACAAACCCTGTTCCAGTGCGTGCGAATACATGTATTTCCAAAGCTGTTTGAAAAGAAAATACAAAGATTTGCTTTTTGGTGGAAACGGAGTTATAATAAAAACAAGTTGTAGAGAGTGGAAAACCTAATTCACATATTGTAAAGGGCGATCACTTATAGGTTATGACTGGTACCTTTTTCAATGTGTGAATTTTTATTTGCTTGCTGCAAAGAACAAAGGAACATGTTAATCTTTATTTGGAGGTGTAATTCACATGCAAAACGGAACAGTAAAATGGTTCAACGCTGATAAAGGCTTCGGTTTCATCGAAGTTGAAGGCGGAGAAGATGTATTCGTACACTTCAGCGCTATTACAGGCGAAGGCTTCAAAACGCTGGACGAAGGTCAACGCGTGCAATTTAAAATTGTACAAGGAAACCGTGGTCCTCAAGCAGAAGAAGTTGTAAAACTGTAATTAAAGCATAGCTGCCTTTAACATGTTATAATGGTAAAGGCAGCTTCTTTTTTTTGAGCAGTTATAATGAAAGTCGGCCCAATAGTTGTCGAGACAGAAGTCCGGACGGGACAAAACTTCCGCTAAGTAGTGGCTTCTGTGAAATAACGTCGGATTAGATGTTTTTCCATAACAAAGGGGGTAGAAGTCATGTATAATCGCAAAAAACCGTTGGAAGAGATTCCACAAGCTGATGCGGCAATCTGGGAATGTACGAGTGATACGTGCAAAGGATGGATGCGGGACAATTTTGCGTTTGATAGCGTGCCTACTTGTCCGATATGTGCTTCTGAGATGGTTAGCACGACCAGGATGCTGCCATTGCTTGAAAATTCGAATAGTAATCTGAAAACGATGCCTAAAGGAAATCGGATTTAACATAGCTTACCCGCCTCTAACGAGGTGTTTTTTTTTAAGTTGAACCTGACATCTTGTATAAAGGTAAGGGTATTAAATATGAAGTTCCCGGCATTCGTTTTGGCGAATGCCTTTTTTTATACCTTTTTCCCAATTATGTTGAATATCTAAGTGGGAATATTTTTGATTTATAGCAATTTGTTTACTTGAATTTAGGGTTTGAAGTAACGATAAATCGAAAACAAAAAACCTTCTCGCATGAAGCGAGAAGGTTTTTTTGATTGTTTAGAAATTTTAGATGAACAGGAACGGCAGCAGAAACAGGGTTGCTACAAGAGCCAGATCGATCCCTGCTCCATAGCCGTAACCACCGTAACCCCCACCGTATCCTCCATAACCATATGGACCGTAGGCCGAGGATTTAACTTTCTTTGTTGCAACAGCGTTTTTCTTGCTGCTTTTTACAAGCTTTTGTTTGGATTTGACTGAACACAGCCGTGGTCCTTCGAAACATCCGTTCAAATAAATTTTACCATCACGACATTGACTAAGCGTACCATACATATGCTTACCGTCGTTCATAACGAGACAAACGGAACGTCCAACGTGCGGAGAAACCGTTTCTTCACATACCGGATTAATTCTGTACATGCAAATCCTCCTCAATAGGTGCGGTTGCCGCTTGAATTCAACGGTTTGTATATCATAGTAAAAAGAAGACTGATTGGTATGGACGAGTACCCGGAAATTAGATGGGGAGGAGCCGTTTTTATATTTACTCCATACACTGAAGGGAGTAAAAGGGAGGGATCTCATGGATTATCATGATTTACTGGCCCGGCTTGGAGAAGGGAGCGCCCATCCGGGAGGGTTTACAGCAACGATGCAACTGTTGGATACGCTGTCTCTGCCTGCGCATAGTAAGGTGCTTGAGGTGGGATGCGGTACAGGAAGGACGGCTTGTTATCTGGCTCGAAACGGTTATCGGGTAACTGCGGTTGATCTTAATCGGCAGATGTTGGAGAAAGCGGTGCGACGCGCAAGACGGGAGCGCTTGGATATTCGTTTTATTCAAGCAGATGTGAAATCCTTACCTTTTCCGGATCATTATTTTGATGTGGTATTTGTAGAGTCTGTCACTATCTTCACCCAGTGGCGAAGTACCCTTACGGAATATAAGAGAGTATTGAAGCCGGGCGGTATATTCATTGATCGGGAGATGGTGTTATCCGGAAGGAAGACAGAGGTGATGAGCCGAAGACTGAAACAATTTTATGGAATAAGGACACTGGCAACCATGACTACATGGAAGAAACGTCTCAGACAGTGTGGATTTACTGAAGTCTTGATCAAGGAACAATCTCGTTCTATGGGCAAATGGGGCGTGGATCATGACCCTCATCGGGAGATGGATATGAGCTTGTTTGAGGATGAGCAAGTACAGCGTATGGGTCGTACCAATGATCGTTTGCTTGCGAGATATGGAAAAAGACTAGGTTATGCGGTTTTTGAAGCAAAGTCATCAATGGTTAACGATAACAAACAGAAAGAGTAGGATTACTTGTTGGCGAGAGGGTAGTCCAATAACGAATTTGAAAAAATTAGGCTGATGCCAAATCTGGCATCTAAAAAAGCAACCCACTCTAAAGTGGATTGCTTTTTCTTGGTTTTGGACTCTAAATCCAATTCAGTGAGTAATGAAAATAGTCCACGCCATATTATGGCTGAAAGCATTACAGCATATCGTTGTCGATAATGCGCCAGTGATGCTTCAACAGAGCTTCCAGTTGCGGTTTATCTTTGGCTCGAAAAGCGCTTACGATTTGGCGATGTTCTTCATTTACTTCATTAAGTACACTGGAGAGCTTCGGCTTGTTGTCGCTGACATATGATTGGCGAATAAAGCTGTTTTTTAACGTGTTTAACATCTCGATGACAGTGGCGTTGCCGCAGCGTTGGATGTATAGGTTATGAAATTGATATTGGTTTTTGCTGTAAGCGGCCAGATCTAGCTGGATAATATCTTCATCCATTCGTGCAACAAGGGCCTCCATCTCCAGGAGCTCAGACGGTTTGAGTTGGTCCGCTGCGAGTGTAGCAGCGAGTGCCTCAAGCGCACCAATGGCCTGCGAGAACTCAAGTTTTTTGCCAGCATCAAAAGGAGCGACGATAAATCCCCTACGTGGAATATATTGCAGAAGATTGTCAGAAGTGAGCTGAAATAAGGCTTCCCGAGTAGGGGTACGGCTGATGTCCAGCTTTTTGCAAATCTCCGCTTCATTAATCTTCTGATTGGGGAGCAATGTCCCGTCCTGAATTTTCTGCGCGATATAATCGTAAACGTGATCTTTCAAGGACCGGTATTTGGGTGCCTCCATACCGAATCCCCCCTTCTGTATATAGTGATGATTGAATGTGTGAGGGTGTAAGCCCTGTAATGGTGCGCCGTTCGGGAGTTTCAAGTTTTTATCATCTTAACACCGAGGGGGAAGTTGGGCAAGCAATCTTAATGATCTAAAGATATGTTGATTTAGGGTTGTGGAAAATTACGTTTTATGTAATTTCAGCGTATAAATGTGTTGTTCCATTACAATGCAACTTATTTTTAGGTGATAGCGGAAAAAGTGAGCAGGAGTCGTAAATAGTCGTGGCGAAGCATACATTGATATTGTATTTTGTATACAATATAATAAAAAAGGGGTGCTGGGAGTATATGTCAGATTCAAAAGTGTTAATGGATTGGTCGGAACGTTATGCTGCACCTAATTATCATCCGCTCCCGATCGTCATTGAGCAGGCGGAGGGAGTATGGGTCGAAGATCCCGAAGGTCGCCGTTATATGGATATGTTAAGTGCATATTCGGCACTAAATCATGGGCACAGACATCCAGCAATCATTCAGGCGCTGAAAGATCAGGCAGATCGGGTAACATTAACATCACGGGCATTTCACAGCAGTGCGGCATCACTTTTCTATCAGAAGCTCTCGCAATTTACAGGCAAACCCAAAATCCTGGCCATGAACACGGGAGCTGAAGCGGTTGAAACGGCCGTGAAAGCAGTTCGGAGATGGGCATATCGTTGCAAGGGCGTACAGGAAAATCAAGCTGAAATCATCGTATGCTCAGGAAATTTTCATGGAAGAACGCTGACGGTCACCTCTTTCTCATCTTCAGAAGAGTACAAAAAAGACTTTGGACCTTTTACACCCGGATTCAAAATTATTCCTTATGGTGATATTGAAGCGCTTAAACTTGCGATCACACCGAACACGGCCGCTTTCCTTGTGGAACCTATTCAGGGGGAAGCCGGTATTGTCATTCCGCCAGAAGGATATCTTGCTGAAGCCTTTGCGCTGTGCAAACAGCACCGGGTGTTGACAGTAGCGGATGAGATTCAGACCGGATTCGGACGAACGGGGCGCCGTTTTGCTTCTGACTGGGAGGGGGTTGAACCTGATATCTGGATTATGGGTAAAGCGCTGGGTGGAGGAGTGATGCCCATCTCGGCTATTGCTGCTAATTCAGAAATACTGGATTTGTTTGAACCAGGTTCTCATGGCTCCACATTCGGGGGGAACCCACTCGCTTGTGCCGTGGCTGTCGCAGCACTGGAAGTTCTGGAAGATGAGAAGCTTGCAGAGCGCTCGGAGCGTCTGGGGAATTATTTTATGAAACAGCTTCAGGGAATTCGCAGTTCAGCTGTGTGTGAGATTCGAGGTAGAGGATTGTTCATCGGTGTTGATCTGCATGTGCCTGCACGTCCTTATTGTGAGAAATTAATGTCTGTTGGACTGCTCTGTAAAGAAACTCATGAGACAACGATCCGTTTTGCACCGCCACTTACCATTACGGAGGCTGAAATTGACTGGGCGTTGGAGCGGATTACTCAGGTGTTGCGTGATTGATATACCTTTCATTCCTTGATTACTTCATATAAGCTGCGAAGGAGCTGACCTACATGGAAAACATTGATATTGAATCTGCAGGAACGCTAAATGCTTCTAATGAAACGAGACAATTGCTTCTGCATCATAATGATGTTGCCATCATTAAGGTTCCTTTTGGATTAGGAGGAGCACGAGGTGGTGCTGAGTTAGGTCCGGATGAACTTATTACAGCAGGTTTGAAACGTGAAATTGCCAGCCTTGGGTTGAATGTATCAAAAGAGATCCGTGTAGATTGTCCTTCAGAGTCTGTTGTTCCAATTGAACGCAACCGTGTGAAATATTTATCCGAGGTTAAACAGGTGAGTGAGCGAGTGTGCAGTGAAGTGTCTGGCGCGATAGCGAGAGGTTCTTTTCCACTTGTTCTGGGTGGGGATCACAGTGTAGCGATAGGTTCTCTTGCTGGGTTGTCTGGGCACTATTCCAATCTGGGTGTAATCTGGTTTGATGCTCATGCGGATTTGAACACAGAAGAGCGTAGTCTATCTGGAAATATGCATGGGATGAGTGTTGCTGCCGCTTTGGGGCATTCAGCTTTTAACTTGTCTCATATTCCGGGAGCGGGGCCTTTCGTTAATGCCTCCAATCTGGTCTATATTGGCTTACGTGATCTGGATGTGTATGAAAAGGAACAGATTCGAGCGCTTGGCATTAAGAGTTTTACAATGCATGATATTGATCGAATAGGGATACAACAGGTTATTGAACAGGCACTGGCTGTAGTCGGGGAAGGGACAGATGGTATTCATATTAGCTTTGATATGGATTGTCTTGATCCGCGTGAGGCTCCGGGTGTGGGTACGCCGGTACCAGGGGGATTGAATTATCGTGAAGCTCATTTCGCACTGGAGCTGCTCGCTTCCACCAACCGAGTTACGTCCATGGATCTGGTGGAGGTTAACCCGCTGTTTGATCAGAACAGGCATACGGCCCGCCTTGGAGTTGAGCTGATTGCTTCATTGCTGGGTAAACGGATCTTATAATGAATGTATTACTAATTCTTGTTCGGATGAATCCATGTTTATATAGAAGATATAGAGGGCATGGTTAATAAATATAATGTAATGTTATATAAGAGCCAGGGTCAGATTCATCCATACGATCTTCAACTGAGTGAAGATAGGTATGTGTGGCTTCCCTGGCTATAGTTGTTGGATGCACCTCTTGCTCTTGAATGGATGGGGTGTGAAGTGGGCCTTATAGAGTAAGAATGTTTGGTTATGTCTTGCCTCTTGGTTCCTTTAGAAGTGATGGGTAATTACGAAGGCTCTATTATAGAAGAAAGAGATTGAGATTATCTGATGGAGAATGTGGTTCTAAAGTTTTTTGAAAATAAAACTTGCATTCGAAATCTGTACATGGTATATTCT
>NZ_PEII01000027.1:0-35481 GCF_002750415.1 Paenibacillus sp. LK1 | reverse complement strand
GGCAAGTAGCACACCTGCCCATTTTGATTGGTTCGAGTATGAGATCTAGCCAACGAGGCACCATTCAAGGCGTCATCTAAGGACACTTTTCACATCGCTGCAGCGGTGAATCTAAGTACATTCGAAAGCTAGCGCTCGTGGCTGGCATATCTCTTCAACAATATCTATGCATTGTCATTTTATAATAACCTTCTTGCCACTATCACTTTGGCATGGAGGTTATTGTGTATTGCAACATATATTTGAAGCTTTTATAAAGGAAGAAAGCGGTTTATTTATCCTGTCGCTTACCTATTAAAACATGTAAAATGAGGGTGACTGATCAGTCATCTTATACATTTGCTTTTGACTTTACAATATCCTAAACAAAGTGTGGTGTAATTACAGCATGTATCACAATCCAATTATATGGGCTGATTACCCGGATCTTGATGTCATTCGCGTAGAAGATACCTATTACATGGTTAGTACAACAATGCACATGATGCCGGGTTGCGTCATCCTGCGTTCGTACGATCTGATTCATTGGGAAGTGGCAACCTACGTATATGACAGACTGGATGACACCCCAGCCCAAAGACTGGAAGATGGCAAGCACATCTATGGTAAAGGCATGTGGGCAGCTTCACTTCGGTATCATCAAGGGACGTTCTACGTGATCTTTGTAGCCAATGATACGCGTAAAACGTATTTATACACGTCCGCATCCATTTCGGGACCATGGGACAAACGCATCGTAGAGGGCTTTTATCATGATTGCTCCCTTTTCTTTGACGATGATGATCGGGCATATTTGGTACATGGCAATGCCGAGATTCATCTGGTAGAGTTAAAAACTGATTTATCAGGACCCAAACCGGGGGGGACACAGCGTTTAATCGTGAAGGAGCGGGATCCTTACCATCTTGGTTACGAAGGTGCCCATTTCTACAAGGTTAATGGGAAGTATTATGTGTTCTTGATTCATATTTCCAAAGAGGTGGGACGAAGAACCCAGGCTTACTACATGGCAGATACGCTAGATGTTGAATTTATCGGTGGGGAAGTATTTAACGATGATATGGGATATTTCAATTCAGGTATTGCTCAAGGCGGTATAGTCGATACCCCGGGTGGGGACTGGTACGCCGTGCTATTTCAGGATCATGGTGCAGTAGGGCGTATTCCTGTAATCGTTCCCATGAATTTTGAAGACGGAATTCCCGTTTTTGCAAGCAACGCACCAAGAACAATAGATATTCCTAGCACAAGACCAGATTATAGTTACAGCCCGCTGGTGGGTAGTGACGATTTTGAGTATCATATCGGCGGGGACAGCAGAGCTCGCCTTCGTGATTTTTGGCAATGGAACCACACGCCCCATGATGAGCAGTGGTCCGTAACCGAGAAGCCTGGAGTGTACCGGATTCGGACCGGCCAGCTTAGCCCGAACCTTATTTATGCGGTGAACACATTGACCCAGCGTGCGATGGGGCCCGCTTGTAAGGTAAACGTCACCCTGGACGGCAGCGGTTTAAACGATGGTGATTATGCAGGGCTATGTTTCCTAATAGGCACATATGGCCTGATCGCGCTAACGAGAGAGCAGGGAGAGTTCTACCTTGTCATGCAGGCGAGGGAAAGTCAGGATTCCAGCATATTCGGCAATTTGATCGATGAGGAGCCTGCGACGGAGCATGCGCGGATTCGCGTAACCGGACCAGTCGTTACGCTCCAGGCATCAGGCCATTTCGTGAACAATCAGGATGAGTGTTCTTTTGCCTATCACGATGGCACGGAGTGGAAGCCACTCGGCATTTCTCACAAGATGTTCTACAAACTGGATCATTTCATGGGCTGTCGGATTGGCTTATTCTTGTATTCAACACAGGTCAAAGGAGGAACGGCTGATTTTTCGAATTTCAAATACGATATGATCTAGTCAGCTTACACACGATGGTTATGGATAAAGTCGCCTGATGGCGGCTTTTTGTACTCATACCGCCCAAGTTTGTTATACAATGATAGGATTCGGGATGATCTAACAAAATGGTGAACTCATTCCAATAGAACTGGGGGCATGTCGACGTGAATAAGAGATGGATGTACAGTTCAAGATGGACCTTAATTCTCCTCCTTTTGGTGTCCATACCTGCAGGCCTTTCGCAAGGAAATACAGAGCAACAACAGACTGTACCTGCGGGGCAGCAGGGGCAGAATCCTGGAGAAGATGGGAAATACGTACCACCTATAAAAGTCACTTTTGTCATGGAAACCGGGGAGGATCTGCTGCAAATGATCGATCAGTTACCAGGTGAAAGTTTAGAGGATAATCGCTGGACCCAATTGTATGAAGAAGAATTGGGCATTCAGATTCACTATGACTGGATCGCAAGGGGTGACGTATATAATCAGAAGCTGGGGGTGTCCCTCGCAGCAGGCCGTTTTCCGGATGTAGTCAAAGTAAATCCATATCAACTCAGACAATTAAGCAATGCGGGATTGATTGAAGACCTGACAGAAGTGTATCAGACGCAAGCCTCTCCGCTTACGAAAAAAATTTTGGAGGCTGAGGGAAGAGGTGCGTTCGATGCGGCCACAATTGACGGCAGACTGATGGCGATCCCGGAATCGTCTTCTGCCATCGAAACAGCACAATATCTGTGGATCAGAAGTGATTGGCTGGATAAAATGGACCTGCTGCCACCTGAAACGATGGAAGATGTACTGCAAATATCTAAAGCGTTTACAGAAGGAGATCCCGATGGAAATGGGGAGCAGGACACCTATGGACTTGCAATGACGAGTTATTTGTGGGACCCCGTTATGGGTGTATCTGGATTCATGGCCGGCTACGGAGCTCACCCGAATATATGGATCAAGGATAAGGAGGGCAATCTGGCTTACGGTGGCATACAACCGGAGGTAAGAAAAGCACTGAAGGTGCTGCAGACCTTATACCTTGAAGGCCAGCTTGATCCCGAATTTGCTTACAAAAACGGAAGTAAGGAGTATCGCCTGATTCAGGACGGTAAAATAGGCATGCTCTATGGTGAACAGTGGACCCCCTTCATGCTTCAGACCACGCGCGACACGGACCCGAATGCGAAATGGCAAGCTTATCCTCTTGTGGCTGAGTCTGGAAGAGGCATATTGGTCCCGCTCCGTTCCAATACAGGACAATACTTCGCGGTAAAGAAAGGATTTGCACATCCTGAGGTCGTCGTAAAGCTCATGAATCTGCATTTGGATAAAAACTGGGGTGAGCAAGCCGAGTATGAAACGTACTACAATGACGATTCACGCGCCGTGTGGATGCTTTCGCCGGTAACCCCTTTTCCAGGAATGAAAAACATGGATGCTTACAGAGATATTCGTGATGCCAGAAAGAGAGGGGATTTCTCAAGCCTGGAGAACGAAGCCCTTGCGATCCACAAACGAATTGTTGCTTATGAATCAGAGGGCTTAAAAAGTGGATGGGGTTGGAAACAGACCTATGGATCCTTGGGAGCCTTTAGTATTGCCGATGCCTATGACCGGAATGGACAACTTCTATATGACGAGTATACCGGCGGAATAACCGAAACTATGGTTGATCGACAACTTATTCTTCGAGACCTTCAACTTGAAGCATACATGAATATCATTCTTGGTTCACCCATCGAAGAATTCGATCAGTTCGTGAACGATTGGTACAAGCTGGGGGGGGAAGAAATTACATCGGAGGTGAATGCGTGGTTCAGAGTCAATGTTGCAAGGAATCATCCAGCATCTGCCTCCTAGAATTAACCCGGAATCCTATTTCAGCCAGGTGCATAGGAGGTGAACGGATTGTTGAGAATTCCTGCCCAATCGTGGTTTAACAGCATATTTGCAAGATTAATCATGACCTATCTGGTTTTTGTGATTCCTCTGATCCTTCTGGGAGTTTATTTGTATCATTGGAGTTACGATACGGCAAGCGAGGAAATATCCCTGTCGACGGATCGGCGCCTGAACCAATTTGCCATGGAGCTGAACAGGGAGATTGAATGGTTGGAGCTTCAGCAGTTTGATATCGCTGAGGACCGCAAACTGAACCGGATTGCCATCCTCTGGAACATGATGGATCAAGTGGAAAGACGTGAAACGTTGAATTATTTATCTGAGCGACTGGCCTCATTCAAGAACAGCAGTGCTTACATCAAGAACGTTTACGTACATATCCCTGCAGTCAACAAGAGCATATCGGCAGTGCAAGGCATGGATGACTTCGATCATGATTCCTTTAGTTACTTTAGCTCAAATCTTGAAGGGAAAGGCGTTCGCTTTACTGTAAAAAGTGACAATCTGAACCTTAGCGCTGTTCGGCTACCAGGCAAACGAGGAGATGCCCCCCTGTTTGTTGTCCAAGTGGAACTGGATACCGCCAAATTTCAAAATGAATTGTCACAACTTAATCTGTATCCCGAGAGTGCAACATTGCTGATCGAGAATCAAACAGGGCATGCCATCTCAGATCAGCAGCAGCGTGATGTCATTCTGTCCAGTCACCGTAAATATAGTCTTACAAATCAGCATGACAATTTTCAGGTGAACGTGGAGGGAACCTTGTATCATGTGAATCAGCTTCATATGAATAGCTTGGGCTTGTCCGTAGCCACTTATTTGCCGGAGAAAATCGTAACCAAACCTCTTAGCAAATTTATTCAGTGGGCCTGGATCTTTGCTATCACTTCATTCATCGCCATTGCGGCGTATCTGTATTCCAGTTACAAGCTGATCCATATTCCGCTGCTGCTGCTTGTCAAAAGATTCAAGAAAATGGAGGGAGGCGTGTTGGATATTCCGATCAACCATCATCGTAAAGACGAATTCGGTTTTCTCTACAGTCGTTTCAATCATATGATTGAAAATCTTCAGCAGTTGATTGACCGTGATTTCAAAAAGACAATGATGATGCAGCGGGCCGAATTGAGACAGCTTCAANATGATTGAAAATCTTCAGCAGTTGATTGACCGTGATTTCAAAAAGACAATGATGATGCAGCGGGCCGAATTGAGACAGCTTCAATCCCAGATTAATCCGCATTTTCTGTACAATAGCTTCTTCATTCTGAACTCGCTCGCCAGAACAGGAGACACGGAGCGAATTGAACAATTCACAAATATGCTTGGCGTATATTTTCGCTTCATCACCAGAAACGAAACAGATCAAGTGACTTTGAAGGAGGAAGTGGAACATTCACGAATCTATACGGAAATTCAGCAATTAAGATTCTCCAGACGAATCAAGGTGGACTTTGGGCAAGTCCCCCCTGGAATGGATCAGATTCAGGTGCCCAGGCTTATTATTCAGCCGATTATCGAGAATGCTTATGAGCATAGTCTTGAAAAAAACACGAGTATGGGTTTCTTGCGCGTACAATTCCGCATGGAAGCAAACTATGTCGAATTCATCGTGGAAGACAACGGTATGGATCTGCAGATGGAAGACATTGAGCGTCTCAAAGAACGCCTGCACAATGAAACAGGCACAGATGAAATGACAGGATTAATGAATATTCACAGACGTCTCATATTGACCTACGGGGAAGGAAGTGGCCTTTTTCTCTCCCGGAGTGAGCTGCAGGGATTGAAAGTCGCGGTACGAATTCATCAGAAGGAAGGGGATCAGATAACGAATGTATAGACTTCTGATCGTGGATGACGAGGAGATTATAACGGATAGTCTGTATGAGACGTTCGCCAGACATATGCCTGACAAACTTGACGTGTGTAAAGCCTACTCTGCTGCGGAGGCATTGACCTGGATGCGACGCTCGAGGATTGACATTGTGCTGACAGACATTCGCATGCCGGGAATAAGCGGACTGGAACTAACTGAGGAAATTCAGACCCGATGGCCACATTGTCGTGTTATTTTTCTGACAGGACACAGCGATTTTGAGTATGCGTACAAGGCTTTTCAAATGACCAATGTGCGTTATTTACTCAAAACAGAGGGCTATGACAAAGTAATGACCGTCGTCGATCAGGTGATGGAAGAGATTCGGCAAAGTTACAGCATGAATGAAGTACTGGAACAATCGCTTGAGATTACCTCAAGATTGGCAGCGTTGCAACAGGAGGAATATGTGCGTAAGCTTCTTCAGAAATGTACACCGACCGATTCCTTGCATGAGATACAAGCTGAACTCACCCGAAGAAACATCGGATTACAAGTAGAATCCCCGGTGTATCTGGTGCTTGGTCGATTCAACAAGCCGCCCGGAGAGCATGCTGATCTGGAACACGTTCAAGCATCGGTACGAGTTATCGGATCTTCTTTTATTCGTGAACATGCGGTAAATACAAGTGTAACGGATCATTATGGTGATGCAGTCTGGCTGCTTCAACCCAAGAGGGAAAATGCTAGCCCAGACGATCACTTTGTCACATATGTCGAGGGCACATTGGAACTTGTTCAGGAAGCTTGCCAGTCTTCGTTAGGCGTATCCATTGCTTTTACTTTAAGTGGACAGGGCTATCAATGGTCCCAAATTCCAAGCCAATATGAACGTCTGCGGTTACTACAGTGGATGAAGATTGGAGACGGGGTATCCATGGTGTTAACGGATAAAACAGAAGAACCTGCTTTGGGTACTTCCAAGGAGTCCGTACGCATTTCAAATCGGATTGAGTTGATGTCCGGTTATTTGGAAACCGGAAGATTCCAGTCTTTTTATGATGTTTTTGAAGAGCTGGCAAATGAACTGCTGCAACAGGACGTGATTATGGAACGTGCGATGGAAACGTACTATCATCTGGCACTGATGCTGTATTCGACATTCAATCGTTGGGGGCACCAAATCCCTGATCGGCGAAGCCTGCTTCATCTCGGAGATTATCGCAGTATGAAGGATGCCGTGTATCACCTGTATCGCGCAGCAGATGAGCTGGTGCACTTTAAGCAATCGAACGAAGAGGAACGAGCTAACCTGGTGACCCAGACGATATGCAGCTATATTAAGAATAACCTTGAAAAGGATCTATCCCTGGTCCGACTGGCTGAATTGAATCATTTCAACCCGTCCTATCTATCCCGTTTCTTTAAGCAGGAAACCGGAATCAACTTGTCCGAGTTTATTGACGATTGCCGAATTCGGAGAGCCAAGGAACTGCTAGGCAATACGGATCTTATGGTGCGTGAGGTAGCACTGCAAGTCGGTTATGAGGCAGCTCATTCGTTTACCCGACTATTTAAGAAGCTGACGGGCATGACACCTCAAGAATACCGTGAATCCACACTGGTGAGTTAGACCCGTCAGACTTTCCTCCAGTTTAATAAGTCAGGTAAGTAACCGCTTGGCATAATAGTCTTCATTACATTTCAAAGGAAGCGGACACAAAAAACGCAGGCAATAGCTCCTGCGTTTTTTGCGCTTTTTAATGGGAGATTTGAATGGTTTGGTGCACAGGAGAGGAAATCCTCAAGGACTAAGCGGTATGAGTTTTCTGTCTTCGATATGCATTGGGGCTCGATCCGGTATACGATTTGAACTTTTTGTAAAACCAATCAATATCTTTGTAACCAACCTCTACGGCTATTTCGTATATTCGCAGATTGGTAGATGACAGAAGCTGCTTGGCCTTTTCCATTCGCTGTTGCAGCATGTAATCAGTAAAAGACATTTTTTCTTCCAATCTAAACTTTTGTCCGAGGTATGCACAATTAAAATGGAGCATATCTGAGATTTTCTTGAGTGTAATTTCGTCGCCAAGATGATCACGTACATAAGCTTTGATAATACGGATCACATGGTTTGACTCCAGCGCTTTGCCGTTGAGATGAATGGGCGGTTTGACAGGCGGGCTTTTTTTTACAGGTTCGGGTTCCAGACAAGTCCTGAGTCTATGCAAACTGTGAAGCAAAGCCGAGGAACTGACCGGACATGGCAAATAATCATTCACTTGATACGTTAATGCCTTCCGCACAAGTCTGAAGTGATCTCTTCCGCCGAGCAGTAGGATCGGAACATTACTTTTTTTTCGAATGTAATGACACAGCCATAGCCCTGCCGTATCACACTGCTCCGTATGTACAACAACGACTGAAAAATGTTGTTCAGATAACGCGGTCAAGGCCGCGGAGGAAGAGAAAACACAATCCCCAATGACATATTCCGATTTGTTATGGCTCAGCAGGTGTCGAAACTCTCTGCACAACCGGCGGCTATAATCCACAAGCAACATATTGTACACGAAACATGACCTCACCTTCTCATGAACTCTTCAATCCAAAGTCATTTTAAAATAAGGATTAATTCCATTATGGAAATAAAAGAAAGCGCATACAATGTGCATTTCTTGCAGAAAGTTCATTTCTTTACCAATTGAAAGGGAATATTCCCATGTTCACTGAAAAGCACGTCAATCTATAATCAGTCGGGGTAAATATCTGTATTTTAGCGGGTTGTTTGCGCTTTCATATGAGAGATACACTGTGGGAGCAAACGACACATTCAGGGGGGAAGACGATGAGAAAAAACAAGTTTATGCTACTGAACCTGGTATTTGCGCTCATGCTGGTCATTGCTGCATGCAGTTCTACGCCGACCGCACAACCTGAACCGGAGAAACCGGCATCTCAGGAGGAACAAAAACCTGTGGAGACTGAGCCCGAGAATGAAAACTCCACGCCGGAGATGGATTTCGATATGGGTGGCCGAACCATTAAAGTGGTCGCATGGTGGGATATGGAGATTCAGGACAACAATCCGGACAATATTCAGCGCCTCGAAAATCTAGAAGCACTGAAGAAAAAACACAACTTTAATATCGAATATGTTTCCATCGATTTTGGTGAGTATCAGGAGAAAGTGGTGGCTTCACTGATGGCAGGAGAACCGCTTGGCGATTTTGTGAGACTGGGCAAAGACTACGCCATTCCAGCATTGACCAAACAGGATTTGTTATGGCCAGTGGATGATTATATCAAGAACGACAAGGTATTCAATCAGAAAACGACCAAAGAATACATGCAATATGAAGGCAAAGGTTACGGGTTTACGGAGGATCAGTCTTCTTTTATCAACGGGATTTTCTACAACCGGACGCTCATGCAGGAACTTGGTCTGAAGCCGCTGCAGGAATATGTGGATGCTGATGAATGGAACTGGGATACGTTCCTCAGCGTGGCGAAGCAAGCGAACAAGGATCGAAACAACGATGGCAAATTGGACACGTGGGGACTGGCTCAAACGGGGCTGCTCGAACCGGTTCTGTATTCCAACGAAGCTTCTCTGACCAAAGAGGATAAGCAGAACCTGGAAGATCCAAAGACCAAAGAAGCGCTGAATTTCTTGTCCAAACTGGCAACGGAGAAGGTCGGCAGAGCAACAGAAGGTGGCGATTGGACAGAACCATCTACCTTCTTCCGTCAAGGCAATACCTTGATGTATGCAGGTGCCATGTATGAAGTCGAAGGTATTATGACAGATATGAAGGATTATGATATTGGATTTGTACCGTTTCCCAAAGGGCCAAGTGCATCGGCGTACCACTCCGGTGAATCTCGCTATCAAGCGATCACAATCCCTAAAGCGGTTGAGAATCCAGAACAGCTCATGTACATCTGGGAGAAAATCAATGAGATCGATTCGATCTACGAGTATCCCGGCCAATCCACGCTGGAGACACATCTGACGGATGAGGCGGACATCAATAATGCCAGAGAGGTTGCAGAGGGCATGCTGGTACTCGACCATAACACCTTTCCTTCCTTACCTTTCTGGGATTTTGATGCGGAGCTCAAAGAAGGTATATCCGTATCTACGCTGATTGAGAAATACAAGTCTCCTTTCCAGGCAGCGATAGATGAGGTTTACAAAAAATAAGTATCACTGTACGGGGGCAGAGCACACCAGTGACGGTGTGATCTGTCCGGGTTAGACAACCGTTTAATGGTCGCTACGCTTACAGGAAAGGGGATACATTCGAACATGCGGTCAAGTAAGAAAAAGGGACTGATCCTGGTACTTGTCCTGGCCTTGGTGTTCTCGATCTGGACGATCTTTCCGTCACGGGATAAAAGCCCAGGAACGGTACATGCACTTGAAGATTTTGAAGCGGTCGCCAATACAGACGACGAAAGCAGCTATGAACATTATCTGAAAGTTCATGCGAGCAGTGCCAAACCGGACAATATCGTACGGATTGAAGGTGAGTCTTTTGTTCAGGCAGAGGGTGGGACGTTCGAGGTAGTACAGGGATATGCCGGATTGGACGGCAGTGCAGTCATTACACCGGAAACCGGAACCATTCGCTGGGATGTTCCCATTAAAGTGAGTGGTTTGTACCATGTACGGATTCACTATTATCCCGTTGAGGGCAAAAGTTCCGGTATCGAACGCAGGCTGGAGCTAAACGGGCAGGTTCCGTTCAGGGGTGCTGACGTCTTGCTGTTTGACAGGGTATGGGGCAATCGCGAAGAAGACGTTCGCCGGGACGATCGAGGGAATGATCTTAGGCCGAGGCAAGTTGAACAACCGGAATGGCAGTACGCTTCCTTCAGGGACAGCGCAGGTTACTTTGAGGAACCGTTCCAGTTTTATTTTGAAAAGGGTACACAGCAGTTATCGCTCAGCTCGCTAAGGGAGAGCATGGCGATCGATTATATCGAGCTGTATCAGGAGGAGGATGTTCCGTCCTATGCAGATTTGCGGGCGAGTTATGAAACGCGTAGCTTGAAACCGGCCGGTCCTGTCATGCTGAAGGTGCAGGCAGAACATGCGGTAAGCAAATCTTCACCAACGCTGGCACCGATCTCGGATCGCTCCAGCCCTTCGCTGGAGCCGTATGACGTATCCAAAATTCGCATCAACGCCATCGGCGGCATCAATTGGAAGCTGCCCGGTGAATGGATTGAGTGGGAGATCGACGTGCCTGAAGATGGATTGTATCAAATTGCGTTGAAGGTGAAACAGGATCAACTTCGTGGCATCTATGCGACCCGCAGTCTGACCATTGACGGGAAAGTGCCGTTCAAGGAAATGAAACGCATTCGTTTTAACTATAGTCCCTCCTGGCAAACACAGGTATTGGGAGCTGGAGAAGATCGGCCTTACCAGTTCCATCTCGAAAAAGGGAAACACCGAATACGGATGACGGTCACGCTGGGTGACATCGCTCCGCTACTTCGAACGGTGGAATCCAGCGTGTTGGAACTGAACGAGATGTACCGCAAAATATTAATGATCACCTCGAATCAACCCGATCCGCTGAGGGATTACCAGCTCGAACGGCGTATTCCGGAGATGACGGAGGTGTTTGAACGGCAGGCGGTAACGCTCAGCTCTGTAGCGGCGTACCTGGAGCAAGCCACAGGTGAGCAGAGCGATAAAGTCGCGATTCTAAATGCCATGGTGGTCCAGCTTAAGGATATGACTGCCAGACCGGAGACGGTACCGAAACGGCTGGATACGTTTAAGATTAACGTGGGTGGTCTCGGTACTTGGATTCTGACCGTGCGGGAGCAGCCTATTACGATGGATTATCTTGTTGTAAGCCCGCCAGGCGAGTCATTGCCTAAAGCAGAGGCAACAGCCATTCAGCAAGCAAAACATGAACTGGGTGCCTATGTGGCTTCCTATACGGAAGATTACGACAGTATCGGCAACGTGGAGCAAAAGAAAGACGCAATTACCGTATGGATTACGACTGGACGAGATCAGGCCCAGGTGCTCAAGGGTTTGATCGACGATTCGTTTACCCTGGATACCGATGTCTCTGTACAATTGCGTCTTGTTCCGCCCAACATTCTGCTGCCAGCAACGCTTTCGGGGGAAGGACCGGACGTGGCCATGCAGATGGGCGAGGACATTCCCGTGAACTATGCGATGAGAAATGCAGCAGCGGATCTGAGCAAGTTCCAGGACTTCGAAGAGATTTCCGGACGTTTCCGTGAAAGCGGACTGACGCCTTACCGTTACAATGACGGGGTCTACGCGCTGCCGGAGCAGCAGCACTTCCCGATGCTTTTTTACCGTAAAGATATCCTGAATGAGCTGGGCCTTGAACCGCCGAAGACATGGCAGGACGTCTATAATGCCATCGCAGTGCTGCAAAAACACAATATGGAGTTTTATCTACCCATCGAGGATACGCTGAACAATGCAAACCTTGTACCGAACTCCACTTTTGCCATGCTGTTATATCAAAATGATGGCACCTTCTATACGGAAGATCAGAAGAAGAGTGCACTGGATTCGGAAATTTCAATGGATGCTTTCAAACGCTGGACCCAGTTCTATACCAATTACAAATTTCCGCTCAAGGCCGACTTTCCAAACCGATTCCGTACTGGGGAAATGCCGATCGGCATCGCCGATTATACCACCTACAACATGCTGACGGTCATGGCTCCGGAAATTCGTAACCTCTGGGATTTTACCATTGTTCCGGGTACTGAGCTTCCGGACGGTTCCATAAGGCATGAGGTAGCCAGTGCGACTAGCGCCGTGATGATGCTCGAAAATGCAGCCAACAAGGAAGCCGCCTGGGAATTCATGAAATGGTGGACCGATGAGCAGACGCAGATTGAATACGGAAGAGAAATGGAAGGCCTCATGGGAGCAGCTGCCCGTTACCCAACGGCCAACATCAAGGCGCTGCAGCAGTTGCCTTGGCCCGTGAAAGATTATCAGAATTTGGAGAAACAATGGGAGTGGGTACAAGGTATCCCGCAGCTTCCGGGAGGTTATTTTACAGGACGACATCTGGATAATGCGTTCCGCAAGGTCGTTAACGCGAGCGAAAACCCCCGTGAGGCCCTGGCGGATTATGTCCTGTATATCGATGATGAAATCGAGTTAAAGCGCAAGGAATTCAATCTGAAGTAGAAGGAAGGGAGGGTAACGGTTGCAAGTAAAAACAACCAAGACAGCAGCCGCTCCTGCCGTCCATACACGTCCGGTGGGCTGGTGGTCCCTTTTGAAGCGGGATCTGTATCTCAGCAGACACTATTACGTATTGATGGCACCGTTTATGTTGATCTTTTTCATGTTCACTGTCATTCCGGTCGGCATTTCGCTGGGCCTCAGCTTTTTCCACTTCAATATGCTGGAGCTGCCGCGTTTTATCGGTTGGCAGAACTATTCACGCCTGTTTCTAGGTGACGACGTCTTTTTGATTGCCATGAAAAATACGTTGTTATTCGCTGTTATTACTGGGCCTGTCAGTTACATTGCCTGTTTTTTGTTTGCATGGATCATTAATGAGCTGTCTCCCAAAGTCCGGGCGGTCATGACGCTGGTTTTCTACGCGCCGTCCATATCAGGTAACGTGTTCTTCATCTGGCTAATCATCTTCTCCGGTGACAGCTACGGGTACATGAATGGCTTCCTGATGCGCCTGGGCGTCATTCTGGAACCGATCCAATGGCTCGCAGATGAGAAATACGTGCTGGCCATCGTCATCATAGTTCAACTATGGCTAAGTCTCGGAACCAGCTTCCTGGCCTTTATCGCAGGTTTGCAGACGATTGACCGCTCGCTGGTGGAAGCCGGTACAGTGGATGGGATCAAAAATCGTTGGCAGGAGCTCTGGTATATTACCTTGCCATCGATGAGGCCCCAGCTCATGTTTGGTGCGGTCATGCAGATTACGGCTTCATTTGCTGTAGCGGAAATTTCGATTGCCCTGGCCGGTTTCCCAAGTGTTAACTATGCAGCGCATACGGTCGTTACCCACTTGATGGACTTCGGCACCATTCGCTTCGAGATGGGATATGCCTCTGCCATAGCAACGGTTCTGTTCGTTCTAATGCTTGGTACGAACGTCCTGACGCAAAAAATGCTGAGAAAGATAGGTGAATGACAATGACCAGCAAAGTACGTGCCGTGTTCGGCATGCCCAAAAGACTGAATCGGTCATTTACCGTCAGCCTCATGCTGTTTGCCCTGCTGGCCGTGTTTGGATCATTTATGGTGCTCCCGCTTATATATGCCGTTAACAACGCATTTAAACCACTGGATGAACTGTTTATTTTTCCGCCGCGCTTCTGGGTGAACAACCCGACTACGGAAAATTTTGCGGATCTGATCAATCTGATGGGCAATTCGTGGGTCCCGTTATCCCGCTATATTGCCAATACGTTACTTATTACGATATTAGGAACGGCGGGACATATTCTTTTGGCCTCGGCAGCCGCTTATCCGCTGGCCAAATATCGTTTTCCCGGCTCAAAAGTATTGTTCACGATTGTGATCCTGTCCTTGATGTTCTCGCCGCATGTCACAGCAATTCCGAACTACATGGTCATGTCCTGGCTCGGCTGGATTAACAGCCACGCATCCATTATCGTTCCGTCCCTTGCATTCTCCTTGGGACTGTTCCTGATGAAGCAGTTCATGGAACAGATTCCGGATGCACTCCTGGAGGCAGCGAAGATCGATGGCGCGAACGAATACCGGATTTTCTGGAGTATTGTGATGCCTAACGTGAAGCCGGCCTGGCTTACACTGATGATTTTGCAGTTTCCGGCCCTCTGGGGAACAGACGGTGGAAGTTTTATTTATAGTGAAAATCTCAAAACGCTGCATTACGCGCTAAGTCAGATTGTTCAAGGGGGGATCGCGAGAGCAGGAGTTGGTGCAGCGGTTGCACTGCTGCTGATGATCGTGCCGATAACCTTGTTTATCATCTCCCAGAGCAGTGTCATGCAGACAATGGCTACTTCGGGCATGAAAGAGTAGAAAGGAGGCAGCGAGGTGCGGAAAAGCACATGGAACAAGCAGGGCTGGATCATCTTGGGCATGGTCTGCCTCCTGTGGTTCGGCCAAGAGGCAGCACCCGCAAGTGCAGATGGCAAGCAGGATGCTTACCAGTATTCCTACTGGGGCGATTCCGTTCCGGCTCCGGCGGCGTACGAGGCGACGTCCATTATCACGGGCAGGAAACTGAACACCACTGCGTTCAAAGAACCGAGTGACATGCATGTCACAGCCGATCAGCGGGTGTTCGTATTGGATTCCGGCAATGGTCGCATCGTGGAGTTGGATCGCAATTTCAAGCTTGTGCGGACGTTTGATTCCTTTGAACGCGAGGGCAAGAAGGACCAATTCAAAAATCCGCAAGGGCTCTATGTCAGCGAAAAGGGGGATATGCTCGTTGCAGATACCGACAATCACAGGGTCGTTCATCTGGATGATCAAGGCCGCTTGGTTAAGGTAGTGGCTGAACCGAAATCAGATCTGTTACAAACGGACTTTCAATTCAAGCCTGTGCGGGTTGTCATGGATAAGGGAGAACGGATTTACGTCATGGCGGAGGGTGTGTTTGACGGATTCATGGAGTTCAGTGTCGACGGCACATTCTCCTCCTTTATCGGAGCGAACAGGGTTCAGGTTGATCCGGTGGAGTATTTGTGGAAACAATTTGCCACGCGCGAGCAGCGCAGTCAGATGGTTATGTTCACGCCGACGGAATTCACCAACCTGGATATAGATGAAGAAGGGTTCATTTACGCCACGAGTAGTGATGGCGGCAAAGATCCAATCAAGAAATTGAATGCCCAGGGCTCCGATATTTTACGCAGACAAGGTTATCATTACCCCCAAGGCGATCTGATGTATACGAATGAAGCTGGGCCTTCACGCCTGATTGATGTAGATGTAGGAGACAGCGACATGTATTCCGTACTCGACTCCAGCAGAGGGCGAATTTTCACCTATAACGGCGACGGATATCTTCTACATATCTTTGGCGGTATTGGCAATCGGTTGGGCCAGTTTAATACACCAGTCGCGCTGGAACGTGTGGGAGACCGGATGCTTGTGTTGGATAAAGCGCTGGGTGAAATTACGATTTTCCAGACAACGGAGTACGGACGCACTGTGCACGAAGCAGTGCGCAGTTATTATAACGGCGACGAGGATCAATCCTCGATGTTGTTCGCCAAGGCCGCCGAGATGAACGCTAATCTGGAGTATGCTTATGCGGGTATTGGAAAATCGCTGCTTCGTCAGAAGGACTATGCCGAATCTGCGCAATATTTTAAACGGAGCATGGAGCGTCAGGGGTATTCGAAAGCTTTTCTTCTGTTCCGCAAAGAACTGATGCGCGAGCATTTCTCGTGGATAATGTCCGGTGTATTCCTGACTGTAGCTGCGTTTGTATCCGTCACTATCGTTCGCAGGCAGAAAAGGAGGGCAACAAATGCAAGGGCCAAGTAAACAATTTTACCAGTATCCGCTACATCTCATCTTTCACCCATTCGACGGATATTGGGAACTGAAATATGAACGCAATCAACGAACAACATTGCTGATTGCATGCATGATTATGCTGATGCTAATGATTTCCAAAATTTTGCATGCCCAGTACAGTGGCTTTCTCATTAATTTTAACAATCCCAAGTATCTGAACAGCCTGCTTGAAGTGTTGTATGTCATTATCCCAGTACTATTCTGGTGTGTGGCCAACTGGTCGTTAACGACCCTGATGGACGGAGAAGGCAAGTTTTCGGAGATTTTCATGTCGACGTGTTTTGCACTGGTGCCGCTGCTCCTGATTCATTTCCCGTGGATCTGGCTGAGTCTCGTCATTTCCGCGCAGGAAACAGCCTTCTATTATTTCTCCAATGCACTTGCTGTTGCTTGGACGGTATATCTGTTATTCGTGGGCAACATGACCGTTCATCAGTACACACCGACTAAGACAGTACTTACAATGCTGCTTACCCTGGTAGCCATGGCTTTTATGGCCTTTCTGTGCCTGCTTTTCTTCAGTCTTGTACAGCAGATCGTATCGTTTGTCGTAACCATCTATCAGGAAATCGTGCTTCGGGGCTAAGGAAGGAGGACATCCAGTGAAATATGCTATAGCAAAAAAAATAACCGGAATGCTGCTCATTGGCAGTCTGCTTCTAAGTGGTTGCCAGTTCCCGCCATCACCGCAAGCTCGTGAGGCAGCAGCAGCTGAAGATCAGGCGGAACTTCCCTCCCTGCCTCCCGGAGAACAACTGAAATCTTCTTTCAGCGAACCTCGACTACAAGGCATGATTGGTCTTGCTAGGAACGAAGCCTTGCAGTTGTTTATCGATGAAGAGACGGCAGAGATTGCTGTCCTGCATAGAGAGAGCGGACAAATCTGGCGCAGCAATCCAGCAGATCGAGAGCAGGACGGGATTGCAGCCGGCATTAACAAAGATCTTCTGTCATCCCAAGCCAGACTTAGCTTTTTCAACAACCAGGGTCAGAGCAGTACGGTGAACTCTTATACGGATAGCATCGGTCACAAGCAGGTTAGCTATGAGACCATGCCAAGCGGGGTCCGGGTTCACTATCAGTTCGGAAGCGCTGAGCGCTCCATTGAAGATTTGCCGGTCAAAATCAGCAAGGAACGATTTGAGCAAAAGTTGTTAGCACAGCTCGACAAGGCAGGAGAACGCGCCTTGAAGATCGGGTATACCGAAGATAAAGATGAGGGTGTCTATGTTCGAATTGACAAGGCCCTGCAGGGACTCCAGTTGTCCCGTGCCCTGAAGGCATTTGACACGGCTGGTTATACGGAAGAAGACCTGGCACAGGATCATGCCGAACACGGGATTGATCAGGAGCGCAGTGGACCGCGGCTCTTCATGATGACTTTGGAATATGAATTGGATGGAGAGAATCTGCTGGTTCGTGTTCCTGCATCCGGCATTCATTTTCCAGAAGAGTATCCGATCAACACCATATCCGTGCTGGAATATTTCGGAGCCGGAGGGACGAAGGAAGAGGGCTCGATTTTTGTACCGGACGGCTCCGGAGCACTGATCCATTTTAACAATGGCAAGCTTCAGTATCCCGGTTATCAACAAGATATTTACGGCGCGGACTTGACGATGAAGCTGCGGGAAGCTGGCTCGGCGGAAGCCAAAGCCCGATTGCCTGTTTTTGGACTGATCCGGAAAGAGGGTGCTTTCCTTGGCATTATCGAGGAAGGGGACGCTGTGGCAGTGGTGAATGCGGATATCAGCGGCAAGCTGAACAGCTACAACAACGTATATCCAAGCTTCTATGTCATGAATAAGAGCGATGTAACACTTCAAGCAAGTGACATGGTGCGAACACTACCCAAATTCCAGAAAAAACCGACAGCGTCAGACTTTGTTGTAAGATACGCTTTTGTCGGTGGGGAGAAGGCTTCCTACTCAGGGTTGGCCGAACTCTACCGGAATTATCTGTTACAGACCGGCGGACTTCCCGAGCAGCAAGCGGGTAAAGAACAGGCGGGTATTCCATTTTATCTGAAATTGTTCGGCGGGATGACAACACGGCAACATATGCTGGGTATCCCTTATGATTCGACAGAGGCGCTTACGACCTTTGAGGAAGCCAAGCAGATTCTGTCTACATTGACGGAGAAAAATGTATCCAACATTCAGGTTCGCTACGCCGGATGGTTCAATGATGGACTGCATCACCGCCTGCCGGATTCCATATCGGTGGATGGAGCAATTGGTGGCCAAAAGGGATTGCGCAATTTTAGCGATTATACAAAGGAATTAGGCATTGGCTTTTATCCGGATGTAGCTTTGCTGAATGTGCAATCCAAGAAAGGATTCAAACCTTCCAGAGCGGCTTCTCGAACGTTAACCCAAGAACCGGCTGTGGTATATCCGATGAATCAGGCTTTGCAGCGACGGGACCGGGAACGGTCTCCATCCTATGTGCTTTCGCCCAACAAGCTGAATCAGGTGACGAAAGAGATGCTAGTTGAGATGAAGTCTATTCTAAAAGAGGAACAGTCTCAGTCGCTGAGCCTGAAAGATCTGGCTGAACAGCTGAACAGCGACATGAATCCGAAGAAGCTTCTGGATCGAACGGAAGCGCTGGACGTTGTCATTAAAGCGCTGGAACAGATCAAACAACAGGCAGGTTCCGTTGTGGCCGAGGGTGGCAATGGCTACGCACTGCCTTATGTTACTGGGCTGACGGACGCGCCGATGAGCAGCAGCCAGTTCAAACTGGAGGATGAAGAGGTTCCGTTTTTCCAATTAGTCGTTCATGGGAATATCAGTTACACCGGCTCTCCATACAATCTCTCGACCTATACGAACCCGAGCCAGTATGTTCTAAAACTGATTGAATATGGAGCAAGTCCTTACTTCGCCTGGTTCAATGCACCCAACCACGTAGTCAAACAGACCGATTATGATGATCTGTACGCGGCAAACTACGAGCAGTGGGTGGATCTGGCTGCCGAGATGTACAACGAGGTGAATCAGACCAATCTTCCATTTGCCGGACGTTCCATGAAATCGCATGAATCATTGGCGGAAGGTGTGTATCGAACAACCTATGACGGTGGTGGCTTCGTGATTGTGAATTATAATGATTTTCCTATAGAGGTTGAGGGCCAAACCGTGAAAGCCCAAGGTTATGTGACTGGTGGTGAGCAGCTCTGAAGACACTCCTGAAATGGAAATGGGGAAGTCGTACGTATGCTCAGCAGAAAGCCATGTGGGGCGTTATCTACGTGCTTCCGTGGTTGATCGGATTTGTATTGTTTTTCTTCATCCCGTTGCTGGCTTCGCTGCGTTATAGCATGAGCACGATTCAGGCCAATGCCGAAGGCATTGCCATTCAATTCACTGGTGTTGCTAACTATATTCAGGCGCTTACCGTTAATACAAGTTTTAACCGTGCATTGATCGAGTCGATTACCGATGTGCTAGTCAATGTGCCTCTTATCATCATATTCAGCCTGTTTCTTGCCGTCATCCTGAACCAGAAGTTCAGAGGCAGAGCCATAGCACGCTCCATTTTCTTCTTGCCCGTTATTTTGGCTTCCGGTGTCATCATGTCGCTGGAGAGTACCAGCTTGATTGATGCAGTTAACCAGAACAGTACTGGAGGAAGCGCACTAGGTACATTTGAACTCGAAAATCTGATGTTGGATGCCGGGGTGAGCGAATGGATCGTAACGTATTTGAGTAATGCCGTTGATCGGATCTATCAGATTGTCAGCCAGTCGGGCGTGCAGATTTTGATCTTTTTGGCTGGCATTCAGACCATTTCGCCTCAGCTCTATGAGGCATCCAAAATGGAGGGTGCTACTGGGTACGAAGCATTCTGGAAGATTACATTTCCGATGGTCAGTCCGCTGATCTTTGTCAATGCGATCTACACCATTATCGACTCGTTTGCCAATAACGCCATGACTGAACTGATACGGGATACCGGATTCGTGAAATTTGACTTTGGTCTCAGCTCGGCGATGGCATGGGTGTATTTTCTGGCGATTGCCATCATTCTTGTCATTGTATCCATGATTTTCTCGAAACGAGTCTTCTATCAAGATTAGAAAGGAGGACGTTCAGTGTGACGACTTCTCGATTATTATCGCTGGAACACTGGAAAGGCTGGCTCTGGTCTGTGATTCGGTTCGTACTGATTACCGGACTTTCCTTTGTTATCCTCTTTCCAATATTTCAGAAAATCTCAACGTCCATCAAAGACAAGGGTGATCTGTATTCCGCTGTGGTGGTATGGATTCCCCAGAATTTCTCGATTGATAACTTTCAGCAGGCTATTCGGGTTATGGATTACTGGGCGACACTGTTGAATACCTTCCTTTTGTCAGCGACAACAACACTGTTAACTACAGCGTCCTGTGCCCTTGCAGGGTATGGTTTCGCCCGGTTGAAGTTCAAGGGGAGCAATTTGCTGTTTGCAGGTGTGATTCTCACGATTCTTGTCCCGCCCACGACCATTTTGATTCCGGTGTATCTCAATCTGAAAAGCTTCGACCTGATGGGCTTGATGACACTGATTGCCGGTAAACCGGTGAACCTGCTGAATACCTACTGGCCGTTCATTCTGACCGCCATTACGGCCAATTCGCTTAAAGCCGGATTGTATATTTTCATCTTTCGTCAGTTCTTCCGCGGCATCCCGAAGGAAGTGGAAGAGGCGGCTTACGTGGATGGGGCAGGCATTGGGCGAACCTTTGCCCGAATCATGCTGCCGAATGCGATTCCATCCATGGTGACCGTGATGTTGTTTTCCTTTGTATGGCAGTGGAATGATAGCTTCTACACGACCACGTATCTGACATCGAGCAAGGTCATGTCAACTCAACTGTCATCGCTTCCGTATAATCTGGCCCAGCAAGTGAGTGATGGCGCCTCTAAGGCTGATCCTTTCTATCTGAGCATGATTCAGGATACGGGAATGTTACTCGCCATTCTGCCTTTGATTGTCATCTATCTCTTCGTACAGCGTTATTTCGTGGAGAGTGTAGAACGTACAGGTATCGTTGGCTAAAACGTTAGCTTTAACAGTGAAGAAAGATCCGAGACAGATCGATACGATCTAAAGGGGGGAGAAGTCTTGCGACTGAACGTATGGAACGGGTTGCGGAAGCGTGCGCCAACCGATGCTTAGTCTACTTAGACTTTGCTGCAATTCATCGGATATTGCATTGAGGAAAAGCAATCGATCATGACAGGAGGATATAAAGTGAAAAAGATGTGGATGTCTTTGTCTTGTAAACTTTTACTCGTTTTGGCTTTACTGATTACGATTGCTCCATGGGGAGGGAGCCGCGCTGAGGCGTGGGTTGGCATGCCTATGGGCAAGCTTCACGTAAGTGGCAAGAACCTGGTGAATAGCAACAATCAGCCTGTGCTTTTGAACGGATGGCATCAACCTTCAGGTGCTTATTGGACGTATCAGGACAGCAATTATTATCTTAATCTGCACGGCAACAATCGTCATGCGGCTACACTGGCCTACCTGAAAGACATTACGGATACGTTTGCGGACACAAGCCCGAAATACGGCAGCAATCATGGCTGGAACATGAATCAGGTACGTCTGTTCATAGATCGTCAGGACATGGGTGATGTGGCGGCGGGTACATACAATTTTGCCGGTGTGCAGACCGTTACGCAGAACGTCATTATCCCGTACATTCAATATGCCAAAACCAAGGGTGTGTATGTGGTACTGGGACTCGACTTTACGTTGAAGGATGACCAGGCAACCACCGCTTCCAACCTGCAGAAATTCAATCAAATCTGGGGATATCTTGCGTCTCGTCCGGAGATTAAAAGTGCAGACAACGTTCACTTCGAGCTGATTAACGAGCCAGTGAAATCGTATGCGAATGGACATTGGGGCGGATACAACGGGGAAAACGATTTTGTGGATCACTGGAATGACCTGCGTAATTTCCAGAACTCCATCATCTCCACGATTCGTAACCAGGGTGCCGATAACGTAATCTGGGCTGCAGGTCTGGGGTACAACCAGTTTTACAGTCTGACAGCAAGCCATCCATTAACGGACCCGCTGAACAATTATGGATATGCGGTGCACTGGTATCCTGGCTACGGCGCATATGATAACTTCTCCATTTTGCAAGATCAATGGAATACCAATGTCAAGGCAGCCGCAGACAAGTATCCGATCAATATCACGGAAGTAACCTGGTTTAAGAACAAACCTGGGGATTCGGCCTATTGGAACTTGTTTAATGGCAGCAACGAAGGTTTCGGCACCAATACCAAAACCATCTTCAACGCGGCAGGTAACGTTAGCATCGCAGCTCACATGAACGGCTTCATTCTTGAGCCGGGTCAACGCAGTTCTTTTGCCGATCCAACAGCCGGACTGAAATGGGATGGAGATGCATCCCGAAGTGCCATGGGACGATTCCTGTTCAACTGGTACCATGAACGTGCTCAATCCTATCCAGGTAGTGGAAATGGTGGCGGACCCACAACCGGGCTTGTGTCAGGTGCAACCTACAAAATTGTGGCCAGACATTCCAATATGGTCATTGACGTTCCTGGGGGGCAAAATCAAAACAATCTTCAGCTTCAGCAATGGAGCGATCTGGGCGGCAATCCTCAGAAGTGGGTTCTGACCTCCATCGGCGGCGGCAGCTATACACTAACCAGCGTGAACTCACCGGACAAAGTGATTGATATTCGCAACGGTACCCTCACGAACGGTGAAGCGGTGCAGCTCATGAGCAATCTGAACACGACCGCTCAACATTTCAAAGTCAACGATCTGGGCAATGGATATTGGAGTATCATTAACGTGAACAGCAACAAAGCGATTGAAGTGGAAAACGCTTCCACGTCCGATGGTGCCAAGTTGCAGCAGAACACCTACACGGGTGCAACGAATCAACAATGGAAATTTATTGCTGTTAGCAATTAACGCCAATACACAAGAGGACCTTACCGGCTGTTATGCCTGGAAAGGTCCTCTCTTCGTTGAAATTTCAGTCTGCGCGATGCGCTTTGATGCATATGAACTCGTTTTTACGATGAATCATTGCTCTATGATCAATACATCCGATATCTGCCGCTTAAAGCCAGCAAACTGAAAAAATACAGACAATTGTCATAATAGCGGCGCTCACCCTGACGCAATGGGGTTTTCCAGAACAGGCGGACGAAATGTTCCACATGTAGACCATCTGCAGCCAGTGAGGCCATGGCGTTGGTAGCGAGCAGACCGATAGGATGCAAGGAAGGTTCATCGAACGGTTCACCCTCAATGGTATATCTACGATATTCGGCAACATCAATGCTGCTGAAGAAGGATTGAATTCGATTCAATTGTTCCACCTGCCAGGGATCTTTGCGGAACCATTCCCAGTCCAGAGCAATATTTGCCGCAACCCGGTAAGCATCGCTGTAAAAGTGTCTAAAATCACCATGCGGCTGAACAGGGGCAGGCGACCCGTCATAGTTCGCATACTCAGGCGAAAGCCCGGTTACGGGATGACATGCTGTTTGCAGATATGCACGACTTGCTGCCGCTGCTTCTCTCCAAAAGGCTTGATCGCTTTCATCCGCATATAATGCAAACAACTCATAGAAATGGGGCAGATGGTAAGATGGATCGCTGAATGGTGATTCCGGTACAAATTTGATCAGCTTGGTTTCCGGGTCCCACATGGGATCTCCCTCGCCATTTTCACCTTGATGAATGCATGCGCGGAGGATTCTTCTGGCTTGTTCCTTATAGTTAAAAGGCGCATCCCCATCACCCCAGCGGTTAGAAGCAAAGAACAGAGCTATAGCGAAAAACTCCTCACCATCAGGTGCAGGACCTTGAGATAAGCGGGTTCCATCGGGTTTGCAGTGCCAGGCAAAATAATCCTTGTATCGACCTTCAGCATGCTGCATGAACGTATGAGAAAAATTCCAGAGCCGATCAAATTCTTCTTTTTTGTCCATCTGAACAGCCATCATCATGCCATAAGACATGCCTTCGGAGCGAACATCGTTATTACCGGTGTCGAGTAAATACCCTTTGTCCTCACCCATCGGATAATAGATTCGCGTATTCTCGTTTCCGTAGAATAGCTCATTCCATGTTTGCTCCAGCTTTGCGTTTATCTCATGCTGTTCAAAACCCAACTTGTGAAAGAAATTGGTATATGTACCTGTATCATAAGCCCCTTGACCCGTAATATTCATCGTAATCCTCCTTCATTTGAGTCGTCGATCAAATTATATCATGACAGAAGCATTCAAATTAAAGCGTTTACACCAGAAATCTTAGGTCTTCTTTGTCATCCATTAAAATACCCGACTTGAAATGATATATTTGAGAAAATCCTATACTTTATCCGGTTACTGTGAAATTAGGTAAGCGGTATACTCGGAAAGAAGGAGCATTCTGATAAAAAAGAATGGTGGTGATGTAGTATGCTTGGCGATGCAGGAGATGTGGCAGAAGAAGATAAACACCAGGGGATGTCTGCACCGTGCGATCCCGTGGGAGTGGCTGAATCGACTTACGAGACTGAGTTTGATTACAACTCCCCAGGATATATCGAGATGATTGGCCGATCTCTTTTAAACAAGGGAAACAATGTCAGATTAAAACGAGCGATTGAGAAAGCTCAGCAAGGTGAACCTGTCGTTATGGCTTACATCGGAGGTTCTGTTACCCATGGGGCTGGTGCTAAACCGATTCATCTTCGAAGTTACGCTTATCGCTCGTATGAACGGTTCAAGGCGATGTTTGCCCCTTCAGACGGCAGTTCCATACATTTTGTCAAATCGGGTGTAGGAGGAACACCTTCTGAACTTGGTGTTGTACGTTATGAACGGGATGTACTCCGGGACGGTACGATTCAGCCAGATATCGTCATCATCGAATTTGCGGTAAACGACGCTGACGATGAGACCAGAGGAAACTGTTACGAGAGCTTAGTTTTGAAAGCGATTTCTGCGGATAACAAGCCAGCGGTCATCCTGCTATTCAGTGTTTTTGAGAACGACTGGAATCTACAGGACCGCTTGGCTCCGGTAGGCTGGCATTACGATTTGCCCATGGTGAGCATGAAGGATGCTCTGGTTGAGCAATTTCGCAAGACAAAGGACGAGGGTAATATCGTATCCAAAGAACAATATTTTCATGATATTTATCATCCGACCAACTTGGGACATCGAATTATGGCCGATTCACTGGGTCACCTGTTTGGTGCAGTGAACCGTTCCGAACTGGATCAGGAAGACCATGATCTGAGTAGATCACCTCTGATCGGAGATGATTTCGTCAATGTTACGTTACTGGATCGGAAGAACGCAGAGCTGCTCGCCCGAATTGACACAGGTTGCTTCCGTCAAACGGATACTGATCTGCAGATGGCCGAGCTGGACGATCATAATTATACTACGCCGCTCTTCCCGAATAATTGGATGTACGCCCGTGGAGAAATGGAAGAAGCCAAGAGCTTCAGGCTACATTTGCGGTGCAGACGTCTAATTTTGATCTTCAAAGACTCCGGGAGCGAGGAGTTCGGAATAGCCCATATTAAAGTAAATGGCATCCTCACCAAACAAGCCAATCCGCATGAAGTGAACTGGACACGCTGTCATGCCATGCTCCTGATTAATGAGAAGCACGTCAGAGAACACATGGTCGAGATTGAAATGGCAGAAGCTCATATGGATAAACGGTTCACAATTCTTGGATTTGGCTATGTCGGTTAACGAACGATGGCTATAAATTCAGCTAAAAAGCTTAATACAATTAGTGAAGGGAGTACTGTACATGATATCTTCAGCACCGACTGGATTTGACAAATACCGCGAAAATATACTACGCGGAGCAATTGAGATGATAGAATATGACTCCACAACCGTTGGAAATTCACGTAAAGCAATGTTGTATACGCCACCAGGATTTTCTTCCGAACTAACCTATCCTGTGCTTTATTTGCTACATGGAATCGGTGGGGATGAGATGGAATGGCATCATCACGGTGCTCCGCAGATTATTCTCGACAATCTATACAACGACAACCTGCTTGAACCGATGATTGTGGTTTTTCCCAATGGTCGTGCGATGCCTAATGATCGAGCCGAAGGAGACCTTTTTGATCCAGAGAAAATAAATGCTTTTGAACGGTTTGAAGCAGACCTGATTCATGACCTTATCCCTTATATAGAGTCCAATTATCCAACGGGCATCACTCGGGAAAACAGAGCCATAGCTGGCTTGTCCATGGGGGGAGGCCAGTCCTTAAACATCGGGCTAACTAATCTCGAACAATTTGCTTGGGTCGGTGCCTTTTCCCCTGCCCCGAATACCAAAGCTCCGGAAGTACTCGTACCTAACCCTGCAGAAGCCTCTTCGCTTTTGTCGCTGTTGTGGATTTCCTGCGGTGATCAGGACAATCTTATCCAAATTAGTGTCAGCGTACAGCAATATTTAAAGCAGCAGGCAGTGCCACACATCTGGTATGAGGAGAGCGGGGGACATGACTGGCCTGTGTGGAAAAACGATCTGTATCTGTTTTCGAAACGTCTTTTCAAATAATCGAGTCCAGCCGATAACCAGACCCAGGGAAAAGAGTATCTCATACGTTCAAAACCAAGTTTATGAATATATCAGGATGTTTTCCACGAGCTCATATATAGAAGGGGATGTTAAACAATGCTTCGAACTGTAAAAGTTGAAAATGGATTGGTTCAGGGACTGCCGGCAGCCGACCCACGAATCACAAGTTTCAAGGGGATACCGTTTGCCGCGCCACCAGTGGGCGAGAACAGGTGGCGTGCACCACAGCCAGCCAAGGACTGGGCAGGTGTGCTTAAGGTGCACGAATTCGCGCCGATTTCGATGCAGGTGAAGCAGGAGATCGATGATAACAATATCTATACCCGGGAGTGGGCTGTGGAGCCGAATATCGCTATGGACGAGGACTGCCTTTACCTGAACGTATGGACCCCGGCCAAACACACCGATGAGAAACTACCTGTATATGTATGGTATTTTGGCGGGGGACTTCAGGTCGGCCATACGGCTGAAATGGAATTCGATGGCGAACGAATCGCTAGGAGAGGAATCGTGGTCGTCACGATCAATTACCGTCTCAATGTTTTTGGTTTTTTATGCCATCCCGAAATTACAGCCGAAGCACCAGAAGCACCCGCCAACTTCGGCAATCTCGATCAACAGGCAGCCACAAAATGGGTCAAACGCAATATATCAGCTTTCGGTGGAGACCCGGATAATATCACGATCGGTGGCCAGTCCGCAGGCGGCGGCAGCGTCATGACCCAGCTTACTTCTCCTCAGAATGAGGGGCTCTTTCAAAAGGCGATTGTTCAAAGTGGAATCTTTACAGCTCTCTACCCGGGAACCCGCATGCCTTCGCTTCGGAGTCATTTAACTGAAGCCGAACAGGACGGCGTGGAGTTTTTTAAGTATCTCGGCGTATCTTCGCTTGCGGAAGCAAGGCAGATAGGTGCGGTCGAACTACGCGACAAGGCAGTGAAGTACCAGGGATTTTGGGGTACTGTTGTAGATCAGGTATTCAGTGTAGGCAATCCGTTTGATTTATTCCTTCAAAACAAGTGGTGGAGGGTGCCAATTATGATGGGTCACACGTCCTCCGAATTTTTCAGCTTTCCAGATGCCGATACATCCGAAGATCTTAAGAAGCTGGCAATAGACATGTTCGGTGAAGATGCCGATGTATTTCTGGAGCTATGCTGTAATCAGTCGATCAACATAGAAGAGAGCAAGAAGAAGGCCTCGGTAAGTTCTATTGAATATGCCATTCGCATAGCCGCGCAAGCTAACGCTGGTCTCGGTTCCGATTCCCCGTTGTACTATTACAATTTTGATGCCGAGATCCCAGGATGGGACCATCCGGGTACCTTCCACTCGGTGGATCTCTGGTTTTTCTTTGAAACTCTAGCTAAATGTTGGCGGCCATTTATCGGCAAACATTACGATTTGGCCCGCCAGATGTGCAATTATTGGGCCAACTTCATTCGTACAGGGGATCCAAATGGACAGGATTCAACTGGAGAGGAAATGGCCCAATGGGTACCCTATACCCAAGAGTCACCGTATGGAATGCTTTTTGCAGATCATGCTGAATTCTCTCAAAAACAGCCAAATGAAATGATGAAGTTTCTGGTGAATCAATATTTCATAAAAGACAGGCCTGCATTGAAAACGGAGGCTTAACATAAGATCCATGAATGTGAGGAGTAAATAAATTAAAAAAAGACCCCCATGAGGGGTCTTTAAGCTATTAGTATTGGTTGGATTGTCCGCCATTAATGGGTCTATTTGAGAAAAACAGGATCAATCGTACGTGCTTGTTTACTTCTTCTGTCTATGGCACTGGCGGGATGTTCATCCTCAAATCGGGGCAACGGGGAAGAGGGAGGAGGCGCTTCGTCCGGGGACGCCGTATCCATTAATGTGTTCGCTCATCAAAGCTCGGATAACACCTTCTCACGAAAAAAAGTTTACA
This sequence comes from Paenibacillus sp. LK1, assembly GCF_002750415.1. Lineage (NCBI taxonomy): Bacteria > Bacillati > Bacillota > Bacilli > Caryophanales > Paenibacillaceae > Paenibacillus > Paenibacillus sp. LK1. Next base: position 6,744 of record NZ_PEII01000027.1, on the reverse strand, counting down.
AAAATGGAAGATAAGTTCAGCCTTATGCGTTAGTCCTGGTAGTGGAACCACATACGAGGCAAAGACCGGCACCACACATACCGACGATGTCATTGAAACCATCTATCCAAGGTACAAGTCGCTATTTTGGCGGCTTTTTTTATTTTTCGGTATATATAGGAGCTGGGATTCAAGCAAACCAGATGTGGTTAATGTGAAACACTTATAGGTCGAGTAAAACTTTTATGACACTTCCATTGAATGGCTCTTAATTAATTTAAGTTTTACCGTTTTTCAAAATAACTGAAAGAACAGTTTTATCATTCATAATCACTATTATAGTTAGGGATCGAAAGTTTTAAGCAGTCGGATATTACGTGAGTGAGTGAGCTTAAATGAGCAACTCCAAAATACATCCGTTTAATAAAATTTGTTCATATATGAGAAACGGGAGTATGATGGGGAAAGGCAGTACTGATATTCACCATATAAATAATTTTATTTTTATTGTTAACCATACAGGTAAAGAGTTACCAAAAAACTAATGTTTTTCTTTTTAGCTATTGTTCAAAAGGATTGTCCTTGGAGCGATATCTTCGAGCCTTAATGACCTATACATCACCATACTTCCTTGAAGGGGGACATCTGTTTTGGATGAGCAGTTTCTAGATTTATTGGCCGAGAAATATGATACGGAAGAAAAAATCATAACAGAGATCATCAACCTTGAAGCGATCTCCAATCTCCCGAAGGGAACCGAGCATTTTGTCAGTGATTTGCATGGGGAGTTCCAGGCTTTTCAGCATGTCCTAAGAAACGGTTCGGGTACCGTCAAAGAGAAAATCAAAGAATTATTCCGGGAGGTTTGGACGGATCAAGAAATCAATGATTTTGCGGCGTTGGTTTATTATCCGGAAGAAAAAATACAGCTGGTTATAGGGGAACTGTGCAATAAACAGGCTTTGAACCAGTGGTATAGACAAACGATTGAACAAATGCTTATGCTTATTTCTTATGCCTCTTCCAAGTATACGCGCTCGAAATTGCGTAAAGCTCTGCCGGAGCAGTATGTATATATTGTAGAAGAGCTTCTATACAAGACGGATTCGACCAACAATAAGGATCCTTATTACGAGGAAATATATCGGCAAATCATATCCTTGGGTCAGGCGGACAAGCTCATTATCGGCCTTGCTTATACGACCCAGCACCTGGTGGTTGACCATCTTCATGTGGTTGGAGATATCTATGACCGGGGGCCGGACCCTGATAAAATAATGGATACGCTAATCAACTACCATTCTGTAGACATTCAGTGGGGGAACCATGATGTCCTCTGGATCGGTGCTTATGCGGGTTCTCTGGTCTGCCTTGCGAATATTATCCGGATCTGCGCCAGATACGACAATCTGGACATCATTGAAGATGTATACGGAATCAATCTACGCCCATTGCTAAACTTGGCGGAGAAATACTATGAAGACAATTCGCCCTTCAGACCTAAGATACAGGCTGGCCATAACGTATCGGAGCAAGAAATTCTGCAGATCACCAAAATTCACCAAGCCATTGCTATGATCCAGTTTAAACTTGAAATCCCGATTATCAAGAGACGCCCATACTTTAATATGTCTGAAAGACTTTTGCTGGAGCAGATTGATTACGACAAAAATGAAATCAAAATCTGCGGTAAAACGTACCTGCTGGAAAACACCTGTTTCGCAACCGTAAATCCGCAGAAGCCTGAACAATTGCTGGAGGAAGAACGCCTGGTGATGGAAAAGCTGTTGTTCTCCGTTCAGCATTCCGAAAAGATGGCCAGACATATGAATTTTCTCATGAAAAAGGGTAGCCTTTATTTAAAATACAACGGGAATTTGTTAATCCACGGCTGTATTCCTTTGGATGAAGAAGGAAATATGGAAGAAATGAAGATTGAAGGCAAGACATATGTGGGCAGTCAATTGCTTGATGTTTTTGAAGATTATTTGCGTTACGCCTTTGCGCATCCGGAAGAGACTGAAGATCTGGCGACGGATATGGTATGGTACATCTGGACAGGGGAATGTTCCTCGCTCTTTGGAAAGAGAGAAATGACCACTTTTGAACGTTATTTTATCCAAGATAAAGAAGCACATAAGGAGAGAAAGAATCCTTACTACCATTTACGTGAAAATGAAGAGATCTGTCGAAAAATCTTGTTGGAGTTTGATTTGAATCCGGATCATGGACATGTCATTAACGGCCACACGCCAGTCAAAGAAAGTCGTGGAGAGAGCCCTGTTAAAGCAAACGGAAAAATGATCGTGATTGACGGCGGTTTCTCCAAAGCCTATCAATCCACAACGGGCATTGCCGGATATACCTTGTTGTTTAATTCCTTTGGCATGCAGCTCGTCGCTCATCAGAAATTTAATTCAAAAGAAGATGTGTTATGTAACGGAACGGACGTGTTATCTGTAAAAAGATTGGTGGACAAAGAACTGGAGCGGAAGCTGGTGAGGGAAACCAATGTCGGGGAGAAGCTGCTGCAGAAAATCTCAAATTTGAAGGATCTACTAGAATATCGCTACATGAAATGAAACGATTACTAAAAGTACACATCCGGATCAACCGTTTGAGTGCAATCTGACGTAGACGCTCGTATGGGGCAGGAAGTAATAATACCCTGCCTGTGCGAGCCTTTCTTTTTTCACAGAGCGATTTAACACGAGGCAGGGGATATTGAAGAATGTAATAAAGGTACCGATGGAAGAAATCGATGCGTTTTTTTCAATTGGAATAGATTTTGTAAATACCCTCAATTCGTTTGGTTAACTCGCTTCTTACATGTTCAGGCTCGAGACATTCGCATTTGTCCCCAAAGCTAAGTAAATGAGTATATCCATGGTCATTTGCAATGAAGGGGAACTTTGCTATCCACTTAACACCTTCATAGAAGCGAATGTTGTTCTCTCCACAGTACTCGCTCATATAAGGAATAAGTGATTGGTCAAAAAGCAGAGTTAAATGTATCATTTCTTTCTCCGTTATATCTAAAACCTCGTCTTCGATTTGTCTTTTCCTAAATGTATCATGGTGAGTAACAAGAGAAGAAATGCGGGAAACCTTAAACATTCGGAATCCCCCTTTCTCTGTACAAAATCCTTGCATATACCACACTGAATTTTTCAATACTAGTCGGCAAGGCTCAATAGTGAGTTCCAAAGGAGTCATACCTTCAAAAGGATCTAGATATTCAAATGTAATTAAGCGGTCCCCTTCAATTGCGGTTCTAATTTGCCCCAATTCAGGTGGTTTGACATGAGTACTTCCGAACCAAGGTGAAGGATCAATTGTTATTAGTTTATCTACCAGTCGATTTTCATCTTCCGAGATCAATGATTTCACTTTAGCAATGGCATTCAGGACTTCATCGCTAGAAACAGTTGAATGGATGCTGTTTAATCCAAGTATTAAAACTAATATCTCCGCTTGTGTAAAGATCTTCTTCTCAAATTTGTAACGCTCCATAATACTGAAGCCACCATTCACACCAGGGGAAGAGGTGATTGGAATTCCGGCTTTGGTAATGGTTTCGATATCTCGAAAGATAGTACGAGGAGTGACCTCAAACATTTTCGCGAATTCAGAGGAACTCACTTTTTTACGTTCTAACAAAAGTAACACTATCGATAAAATCCTTTCAATTTTCACGGAGATCCCCCAAAATTTTTAATCTAATTATGACATAAAGATGTCATAGTTTCACCTGTAATATATAGAAAGTATGAAGCATTTAACAAAAGAAATGGAGAAAATGTATCTATGAAATCAATTGCTGTATTCTGTGGTTCCAAAGAAGGAAAATCTGCAATATACAAAGAAGCTGCAATAGAACTGGGTCATGAACTAGCGAGTCGCGAAATCACCCTGATTTACGGAGGCGCTATTACTGGGCTCATGGGAGAAGTTGCTGATGCAGTGTTGGAAAAAGGGGGCCGTGTCATTGGAGTGCTTCCTCATTTTTTACAGACTCGTGAGATTGCGCATAAAGGTTTGACTGAACTTATTATGGTCGATTCTATGCATGAACGTAAAGCCAAAATGGCTGAATTAGCAGATGGCTTTATCTCACTCCCAGGGGGGCCGGGGACATTAGAAGAATATTTTGAAATATTTACTTGGGGCCAGCTTGGTCTGCATCAAAAGCCTTGTGGTTTATTGAATGTTAATCAGTACTTCGATCCCATTGTATCCATGTTTAATGTTATGGACCGAGAACGTTTCATGCAACCGAACGTTCGGGATATGGTCTTAATAGATCAAACTCCGGCAGGGATACTTAATCAATTTTCATTATATACTGCTCCTCCTGTCAGAACGTATCTCACGGAAAAACGTACTTGATTAAATGAGGCTCACCAAACCAACAAACTAGCGTTCACTAAAGAAGAGACAGCAGTGTCCCGATGACGTGTGACTGATCAAAACACTTTCAAGATAATTAAACCTTACTTAGTCAATTACGCTAGCGGGTAACGATAGCTCAATACAACTAAGAAAGCAGCTGACCAATGTGATCGGCTGCTTTTGTTCACTAACGGGCAGCATAGCCTTTGTGTCAATGTACAGTAGTAGCAGTTGTCCATTCAAAGTCGCTATTTTAGCGGCTTTTTTATTTTATCGGTACACTGAAGACAAGTGGCTGGATAAGCCGTTGGAGGATCTGCGCCCTGAAGTTGAGAGGTGTGGAGGGACAATTAAATAAAAATTGACTTCGTGTGCACACGAAGCCCTAGACTATCTTTTAAGGTGAAACATGAGCTTTTGATGCTGATTTGATATGTTCAGGTATATCATATTTTTCTCCGCATTCTGGGTTATTGTTAACTGGGTTCCAGGTATCATTCAATTGACCAGCCAAGACACTTTTATAGTAAGCCTTCTTCTCCTTGATGTGCATTAATTGAAGATTATACTCATTGATCTTCGTTTCAAGTTCTTTTTCTTGCTTTGTAACAAGCTCAGCCCTTTCAGGAATCGTCTCGTCACCTTGCAAACACATCGCAATATAATGTTTAACTTCTGAAATCGGCAAGCCTGAAATACGAAAGGAGTGTACCATTCGCAACCAATCCAGATCATGGTCTGAGAATAAGCGATTGTTATTACTGTCTCTTGAAACGAAAGGAATTAATTGTTGGTCATCATAATAACGAATCGTATGTTTTGTAAGTCCAGTTATTTCAGAGACATCTTTTACCGTATATTTTGGTTCATGTAATGTCTGAATCAAAATGTCGCACCTCCATGCTATTGTCTTCGAGTTACTCGAATACTTTATGATGTCATTCTACCAATGTTGTTTGTGCTCATCAACTGGTAATCTGCTTATCATTAATCGGCTATCAACAAGGAGCAGAAGATTGCTTTTTTACTCGGTTGGGAATCGAATATACGCTTTAACTTAAGCCAACAACAATGACTAATGTTTAAAAAAAATTAGAAAGAGGTTAGAAAATGAACACAAATTATAACAACTTGTTTGCATCCTTCACATTTAACAATGGAATTACCCTTAGAAATCGGGTTGTAATGTCACCCATGACTACTTGGGCCAGTAATGACGATTACACGATCTCAGATGGTGAAGTGAAATATTACAGAAGAAGAGTGAAAGGCATAGGTTTAGTTATAACAGGATGTACGCATGTCCAACCTAATGGAATAGGTTTTACAAATGAATTTGCAGCTTATGACGATACATTCATCCCAAGTTTACGAAAATTGGCGAATGCAGCAAAAAGCGGGGGAGCTGCTGCGGTACTACAAATTTTCCACGCAGGTAACAAAGCACTGCCGAACCTTACACCAAATGGAGAAGTGGTTAGTTCCAGTGCTGTAGAGACGGAAGCAACTGGATTTGCTCCTTCCGTTTTGCCGAGAGAACTTTCGCACGATGAGATATTGGAAGTGATTCATGCGTTTGGAGAAACAACAAGAAGAGCCATTGAAGCAGGGTTTGATGGAGTTGAAATTCATGGTGCGCACGGATTTTTACTTCAAAACTTCTTCTCTCCTTTCTTCAACAGACGTGAGGATCTATGGGGAGGATCAATGGAGAACCGCCTTCGTTTCCCACTAGCCGTAATTAATAAAATGAAAAACGTCATCAAAAACCATGCTACAAAACCATTTATTTTGGGTTACCGAATCTCTCCTGAGGAACATCAAGAAGGCGGTTTAAGAATGAAGGATACCTATGTATTAATTGACCGACTGATTGAAGAGGGAGTGGATTATATGCATGCTTCACTAGCTGATGCTCTTTATTCAAAGCCAGTGGATAGGCAAGATGAAACAACATATCTGGAATTGATCGTTAACCATGTTAATAGCAGACTTCCGGTTTTGGCTGCGGGTTCTATGGTAACGCCGGAGGATGTTGCAAAAGGATTAGAGCAAGGTCTTAATTTAGCTGCGATAGGACACGCCTTAATTACAGATCCAGACTGGGTTGAAAAGGTTCAAGGTGGAAAAGAGTCCGAAATTCAAACTGCTATAAAGGCTTCCGAAGTTCATGAGCTGGAGCTTCCGGAAAAACTATGGAGTGTGATCCAAGCTTCAGGTCCATGGTTTAATATTGAAGAATAACATTATATCAAAAATAGAGGAGTTTTCTCTTAGAAGATGCTCCTCTTTAAATGTAAGACGTATTTTATTCTTCAGTTAAGTTGGATAATTATTCCAATAATTAACTTTTCATAATTAGTACGGAAGAAC
>NZ_PEII01000026.1:0-35741 GCF_002750415.1 Paenibacillus sp. LK1 | reverse complement strand
ACTGGCTTTTGCCTAATTACTAAGATGGAAATACCTTGGACGGATGCCAAGTTTGTCAACTGCGCAAATCGGCAATATCTTCGCCGTTAAATTCAGAACGATTACGTTCCCATATACTCTTACACGCTCAACAATAATGCCACTTTAAGATTGAAATCCCTCTCAGTACGCTCTACCGTTAGTGTAACCTGCCAGTTAGTTTAATGAATTGAAGGGCAATATGACGATTAGATACACGCCTAATCGGCAACAGGAACATGTTCTTGTCCAATACGGTAATCGGACTATGTTCTTGTCCATTCCGGCAATCGGTGCAAGTTCTTGTCCTTGGCTCGGGACAAGAACTTGTACCGATAAAATAAAAAGCCGCTAAAATAGCGACTTCAATGGGAATATGTTCTTGTCCCTCGACATCGGAGGACAAAAACTTGTACGTTCCGTGATCGTTATAGTCATTCTCCGTACCAATGATACTTTGCTCATTGACCTGCAAATCCTCATGTGAAAAGTTCCATCCGCTTTCAAGATCAATGATCCGCACTCTATTACCATAACCGCCGGGCAGGGTCCAGGCATAATACGCGTCAATCCCTGTCGGTGCTGCATTTAAATAACCTTGCCGTTCGCCGAAATCCGGAGTAGCTGACGGCAAGAGGGATACATCCTTCTCCCTTTCCACTGCAACTGGGCGGGGCATTTCCGGTTCAGGCCGCACATAAGCACCTTGAATTCGGCTGTCTTGACGCAATTTCTCGGCAATATGATCCAATTTATCATCGGGAGCGTCGACCCTGTAGAAGATGTGCAATCCTGCCTTGGCCTCGGCCATCTCAGCGGTCATTTCAATAGTCTCAGCTTCAGCTTCCTGTTCCCGCGCAAATAACGGAAGCAGTTGAAAGGATTCTCCCATCTCCGCAGACAATTCCGACAATAGCGTATGGACTGTAGGCAGCGGCTGAATCAAGGAGCTCTCTGGAGGATTTAATGCACCGGGGTCTGATATAACGATCAGCTCGCGTCTGTTCTCGGGCATGCGTCCAGCCGCAGATGCCCTACTCATACCTTTACCATGTCTTGTCCTGATTCTGCTTGGGGAGATACGCCGGCTTCCTTCCATTTCAGCACATTGGTGTACACATCACGGTCAATCCGGGTGCCGGAGTTGCTGCCGTTGGCAGCACAACCGCCGTAAGCGTGAATACAAATGACTTGATTAGTCTCACCTAGACATACCGGACCTCCGCTATTACCGCCCATTGTGTCCAGTTTGTAGTATACTTTTCGCGCCTGCACGTCATCGACAATCCCCTTCATGAACCACTGTGTGCCGTTTTTATCGGAAGGATAGCCTGTATTCAATATAGGCTTTTGATTGATAGTGTCATTAGGATCATACCTGAAGCCAAAATAGCCAGTGTTGTTGCCTATGGTAGAATTTAGAATGATTGCCCCGTAGTCATACTCCTGATTCCCTTCTTGAATCCAGCCGTTGACGGACCAGAAATGCTCGGTTGTAACCGTGAAACGTCCATAAGGTTCGCGTCTTTCATCTTTACCCGGAATGACAACTATCGATTTATGCCATTTTCTAGTTTCGCTGTCAAATACACAATGCCCCGCAGTAATCACCGTACCCGGACCACATAGCCACCCCGTTCCAACGCCCTCACGTCCATCATCCAGTGTAATAATTAACCGGCAGACCGCAGACCAGGAGAATTTCGCCGTATCCATTACTCTAAGCCTGTCATCAAGCTGGCAGACTTCCTCTTTATTCACAAATAGCAACGACTCAATGGATGGAAGCTGTTTGTCTTTGATATCTGTTTCCGCTGTCCCCCGATTGGAGAGGGTACCTGTTCCTTGAAAAGCTTCGGTCTGCGCCGAATCAGCTGCTGTATTGGCAGGGGCGACTACAACTTCTCCTTTACCGTTCACCATATTATGAAATGTATCAGCCATCTAAATCACTCCTTACGACTATTTGTACATATTCTAATTATCCGGCATTTTTGCTCTTCTAGATTAGGCATATTCACTGACATTGACCGGGTGTTGCCGTAAATGTTCCTCCAGCAGCTTGTCGGCGGTAAGATACAACAGACCGTTGCCTTCAACGGATTTAGGCCTTCCCAGCGGGATCGTCCGCTTCGTCAATTGGGCGTAAAGCTCCGGCTCGGTTAACTGACGGTTAAACTGTTCCGCACTTTGGCAGCTATTGATCAGCAGCGCCAATGCCCCGGCTACATGCGGGGCAGCCATCGAAGTGCCGGAAAGAATTTTGTAGGGGATGGATTTATCCTCCGCCAGCTCCAGCGGAAACGTCGATTTGATCTCCACACCCGGAGCTAGCAGATCAATTTCATTGTTCATCGTCAGGAATGGTGCCGAATCAGAGTTGAAATTAATGGCTCCCACTGAAGTCGATTCATTGAACCCGGCCGGATAACGAAACTCTTCTTTTCCCGTATTTCCGGCTGCACACACGACTATAATATCGTTGTCCACTGCACGCTTAACGGCATCATGAATTCCTTTGTGGTCAGTTGCAAAAGACAATGACATCGAGATGATCTGTACATTTTGGTCAATCGCATAATGAATCGCCTGGGCAATCCATTCCGATCTTCCACGCCCTTGACGGTTGAGAACTTTCAGAATCAGCAGCCCCGCTTCGGGAGCAATGCCTACTACGCCGTCCCCATTCTTCGTCGCAGCGATAATCCCGGCCACATGCGTTCCATGTCCGTTGTAGTCCTTGTACACGCGAGGAATTCCATCGTCATCATCGGTGAAGTTCTTACCGCCCATAATCCGCTCGCGTAAATCGGGATGTTCGGCATCACAGCCGGTATCCAGGACTGCGATCATAACTCCCTTCCCATAATTTCCTTGTTCCCAGTATTGCGGGGCCTGGATCATCTGCACGCCTTTCGGGATTTCTTTCACATGCTGCTGCACACTTACCGTTTCGAACGGAGGCAGCTGTACGTCATCTGCATTGCCTACTAACGTTGACATGATTCACCTCTTGTAACAAATTTCAGCTTTTAGCTGCGTGGTTATTATTTGAGCATCTTTTCATATCATCCACTCCTTTTTTTGTTAACGTGTTAAGCCACTGCAGTGCATTGCCAATTTTCCAAAAGTTAATCCGGATACCGGGTGATCCCTGGTTCATAATATAGTTTGGTTAAAAAATACTCATTACGAAAAGGAGTAACGTCAATGACCGAACCGCAAAACGCATTGAAGATTTGTGTCATCTTGAAACCCCCTGCTGACAAAAACAACGAAGCGGTGTCCATCGCAATAAAAGAACGGGCAGATAATGCCGGCTCGCTTGAACTTGAAGCCGACGCCTTGGAGAACATGACCGCCCGCAATGAAATCGGTCCTGAGATTGCCCTTGTGGTCCGAAAACTGTGGCGAAACGGCAGAACGCTACGCGTCCGCTTTCTGGACGGAGAGCCTGCGATTCAGGCCAAGGTCGTCCGTTGGGCCAAGGAATGGGAAAAGTATGCAAATATCACCTTTGATTTCGGCGATCACCTGGTGGCTGAGATCCGGATTACCTTTCTCGACAAAGAGAAAGCCTATTCGGCCGTAGGGACGGATGCGCTGTTATTCAATACTGGGGCAACCATGAATTTCGGCTGGTTTGACCAGGATACTGAGGAGTCGGAGTTCGAAAGAACCGTCATGCATGAATTCGGCCATGCCCTGGGATGTATTCATGAGCACCAGAGTCCATCGTCTGGTATCTGCTGGAACGAACAAGCTGTTCTGGAGCATTTTCGTAGAAGCGGTTGGGACGAGGAGACAACAAGACACAATGTATTGAATAAAGAAAACCCCTTAAATACAAACTTCACTGCATTTGACCCCAAATCAATCATGCTGTATCCTTTCCCGGGTAAATTGACCTGCGACGGAAGAGGTACGCCGTTCAACACCACCCTGTCGGAAACGGATAAAAACTTCATGCGTCAAATGTATCCGGGCGTAGCCACGCCCGCACCGGAGCCGGTCATGGGCTGATAATTCACACTTGGATCAGTAAATCAGATGAACCTGTTCTGAAGACTCCGGCATTGCAAAAACATCCCCATCATTAAGCAGTTTTATTTATGTAAATAACCCCAAGACCCTTTATCTTGTTCTAAAGGGCCTTGGGGTTATTGTGTTAAGCTTTCGAGAAAGGATATGTGTGTACACCGCATTATCCCGGTAAGGACTGAGCCTGACAATTGTCAGCTTCAGGCTCCGGACTTGTTCATGTCAGGCTTCATCATGCTTGATGTCATTGTCATCGATATATCCATAGACGTTATTGAGCTTACATAAAAATGAATTGTAAATTTTCAATAATTTAAGTCAACTTCTCAGAATAAGGTAACCCCGTTCAATAATAAAAATCCATTGAGATAAACCTCCATATTCAATTAATAAAAAGAACGAAGAAAATGCACATTAAGGATTTAATGAGATTACGTTTCATTAAATCCTTAAGTGGCATGAAGTTAGAAATTCGGCTGTCACGTGACTTGGTAAATTGTGCTTAAAAAGGATTGTGCCTTAAATATTTAGAAATCCACAATGTAACACGTTCTCCATTAAGTTGAGAAATCTAAAATTTATCTATCGTGTGTAACAGGAGATTGAAATAGCAAAGTTGCTGCAGCTGAAATAAGGTCACGGTTGCCATATAGAAGATCGTCGCGAGTCATTCGATGAATTGCATCAGGTTGGATCCCGAGGTCCTCTAGAGGAAGACCAGCTTTATCTCCTACACGTGTGGTCTGGCGTACGGCGACTCGCATAGATGCACCATTTGGAAGCTCCTTAAAAAGGGAGTCCGGTCCTGGTAGTATAACTCTTAGTAAGTCATGGGTAAAAACATTTGCACCCCCTGCCCCAGTATTATCATCAACTCCTAGAATTTTTCCGATTTTATTATCCTGAAAACCTGCCGCGAAGATATCTGTTGTACTGTAGCAGCGAGCATCTGTGACTAAGACGGTATTGCCATTGTATTGTGGTCCAATACTGTTGGTAAGATCAGGTGATTCAATCGGAAAACCTTGAGAGTACACTGAGCCAGTAATAGTAGATAAATCGATAGAATTAACCCACTGTTTTGCAAATCCGTTCAAAGCATCTGCATTAGCAATTGCAAGGGTTACTTCGTTATTTATAAAGTGTAGTCGTTCAGCTTCAATCCGACTAGAACTGAAGAGTTGGAGTAAGCGCTCACCATTGATGATAATACCTCCGCCATTACCGCGTACGTCAATGATTAAACCTTCTTTTGGGAGGAGGTTTACTATCCGTATTACTTCATTAACAAAGGCATTTGGCTCAGGATTACTAAACGTCCTTATACGTAGGTAACCAACTTGCCCATGGGGTGTGTCAATTGACCGAAATTGAAATGTGTTTGGATATCGACTGTTACTTGTAAAAAAATCTTCAGCTTCATGATTAGGCTGAGGGATCTCTGCTCTGAGCTCAGCTGCTTCTTTGCTCAAATTACCGACATTAGAGGCGAATAGTTCCTTTCTGGCCGTATTGGTCAGTTCCATGTTAAGATCTAGCCCGTTAGCTGTTGCAAATTCCCCAGTTGCAGCAGACGCAAAAATTTCGTTAAATGAGCTAAATTGATTCACTTGCCAGGATAATTGTATTTTGTTGTTTTGACTATTACTGTTGTAACCGACAATGACCCATTGCTCGGCCGGTGGCAACGACATCGCCATTGGACGCACGGTCATGGCATCTAATCCTCGTACATGCCTTGCTGCTTTGTTACTTCCAGCTTCACGATCAGCATTTATGGCCACCGCTTGGTCTATAGGAATTCCGTTCCAATCGGTGATTTCAACTCCCGGTATGAAAGTATCGTGATGAAATCCCTCAGCTAGCTTTGTTACAATGTAGTGGCGTTTATTTTCGCCATCATAGAATTCTTCCATAAGGAATGGCAGGAATGCAGTACACTGATTATATGGAGCAGGTAAGATATAGTTAGTGTGCAGGTCACGCAATTCCTTAAAAATTTGAATGATCTCATTGTGAAACTCTCGTTGAGAAAGATTTTTTAATTGGCGGCGCAAAATTTTCAGTCTCTGCACGGGATTAATTGCATACATGCTTTTCTTTAGGGGCATGTGAACATAGACATTGTCTAGCAAAATTAGTGCCTGGTCTACGATTGTTCTGCGTTCTGCAAAGGTGAGTTCCTGTGTCGGTTCCGAAAAATCAGCAAGTTCAACAGAATTTTCAAACAAATAATCTGTAGTTTCAATTGTTAATACCATTAAAATCTCTCCTTCATAAAGAATTTGTATTCTAAGGATAGGTTTTGCAATTTAGTGAGGAATATTCTACTGGAGTTGATTGGATGGGGGGAAGGTTCTTACTTGCTCTAATCTAAGTTATCACCATTATAGAATAAACAGTAATAGGCCCACCCGAAATCTCTGGTTGGCCTAATATTGCGTAAATTAATAAACGGAAAAGTTTGATCGGCAGGATTATTTGGCTAAGACATTACGTAGAGCGCTTATAGACGGCTGAAAGAAATATTCCCCGCCCGTCGGAATAACCCATTCCTTATCCAATACTATTGTACGATCCATCAATTCGAACTCGCGTTTGCGAGCATCTCGCTCGTGCTGCCCAGTGATCGGGTCATGTCCACCTTCCTTGGGCTCACACTTACTATTCATCCAGTTTCTGCTTATAAATTCAAATTGCTTCTCAATTGAGGTCATATACGCAACGAACATAAGCCCTCGATTCCCTCCATACTGGTCGCTTCCCGTCAATCCTGTCTCAAAATTGACGGGAAGCGGCTCTCCAAATGGGATACCCCGACGTAATATACGACGAACCAGTGAGTCGCTCAAGCTTCCTGTATCCGTTGTTTCGTCACGCGGATTAGTCTTTCTAATATGTGCAGCAAACGGACAGAGAGCTGCTTGTGGATCACCTTTAGCCTGATGTAACTGTTTTTGGCTCTCAGCAAATTCCGGTCGTAACTTGATTGTCTGAGAATCTTCCACATACATAAAATGGTTATTCGCTAACTCGTTATGACCGAGTAGCGTGTCATCCTCTTCTGGGGTTAAGAGAATCGGTGCTCCACTCGGCCAACGGCCGAACATCAGGGCTGCAAATTTTTCTGGTTTCAACCCTAAATTCTGCGCTTCCATGCGTACAAACTCCCAAAAGGCTACCACATCCTGTCTTAGGCGTCGGATGACTAAATATGACCCATTGCTAACCCATCCTGTCATTTGTAGATCACTCTGTTTTGGATGAAGTGAGTCATCTCGTAACTGCTGGGGATAGCCCAACACGAACTGACCTGGCCAGATAAGTGGCTGACCCGGTTTGGCATACAAAGTGGCACGTGGGTCCGACGGGTCAATGATCCGTCTTGTCAAATAATCTTCTGCCATTGCAGACACCCGCCCGCGTACTCCTGGCTGAGAAATGCCGTCCTTAAATCCGAAATGTTCATGCCCCTTCAGATCTTGGCGGGCCTGTCCTTCTTGCTCAAAAACAAGCCGAATTCCGCCACCTGTTCCAGGGTCAGCTCCAGGCAGTTGCCGAGTGCTCTCCTTTATCAGTTCGGTCCATTTTTTTAGCTTTACATGATCGTCCCCAGCAGCAATCAGTACGAGATGAACGGGATTCCGTTCCCCTCCGAACAGCCAATTTTTCACATGTCCCTCAAGTTGCTCTTGAGAGGTGCCAGTGGGGTCACCTAAGATTCCTGAACGTTTCTTCATACCGAGTTTGAACTCAGAATCTTCAAAGACACTCAGATCATCTGTGAGTTGTTTCAACCCTTCATAGGAAAAGGCAATGTTCAACCACGTTGCCGTGATCCCGTCAGGCTCTTCGCCGCGTCTTTCCCGCATTAATTGATAAAGCCGGTTGAACTGAAGTACTTCTTGTGCCGTCGAGACATATGGGGTCCAATAACTAAGCCACCGCTTAGCCAATACGGGTTCAACAATATCGAAGAATAGAAATGTCTGGTAGTCCTTATTAAAACCAGGAACCGAATTACCTTGTATCTCATTGATATTCAGTAATGGTTCTTCCAACCCGTCTGCCATTTATACCACTCCTACGGTTTCTCAGTATTCCTATTGTTTTATCTCCCATATCCGACTCTGCTATCATTTGGGAAGTCATACCCTGATTAGTACACGTTTGGGCCTCACTGGCTTCTCCGCCCAGGCGGGAATATGAGCCGATCAATCTGACAAAAAGGTGCTCAGCAATTTGCCCACCGAATTCAATAGGTCTGCCTCCAATCTCAATATCACCAACAAGGAACTCTTTGTTCGAAGGCACCTCATACACAGCTCTTACCGCAAACCCTGGGCCACCACGCACTACCTTCCAATAATCTAGTGGATCGCTGTTGTCAGGTGAAGTCCAACCACTTGTGTTCGGCTCAGACATGTAGAGCCCGACAGGATTCTTCAGAGTAATCAGTGCACCCTGTCGTGCCAGTGCATTAACTTCGCCACCAATCAGGGGGTCACTTGCCCGCTTCTCAATTCCATATTGAGCACAACGTATTAGTTCATTCTGATCGCTAATTATCGCTCCTTCACCATTTTTCCGAAGTATGGTCGCATCAGCTGCCAAGTTAATCTCAGCACTTAATGTATTAGCAGGATGCGTCAGATGCATTACTCCATGACTCGTATTCCATTTATTCAAAGGATCATATTGGCCTTCTGGGAACAGATCATCGTGCTGTACATTAGGAGAAACATATTGGCGGTATAATTCAAGAACTTTCTGTTTATCACCAAGAGCGCTAATTTTCCAATTCATAGATGAAAATGGGTGTCCATGCGCCATTGCCTGCCAATATTCCGGACCCTCGCACGTAAATGTCACTCTTTTAATTTTATTACTTTCTTCGTCGTATTCCACAAACCATTCCAAATACTCGTCATGAATTCGAGACTCTCCAGGTGCAGGACGTATGTCGGCAGTTGCCATTGCCTGCCTCCATGTTAACATTGAATCTTCAGATAGGATTTTGGGGAAACCTGGCCATGCAATGGTCGCATCTTCTGACGCATCAAACATACTTGCCCCCAAAGGATTATAGAACTGACTTTTGCCTTGGCTAAGAACATCTTCATTTTCTTGAACAGCAGAAGTAAATACATCATTGATGTATTCACTCCATGCCTCAAGCTGATTTAAAATAGTGTTATAGTCATCCAAATTACCTGGCGGATCAAAGCTAGCAAGAACCATATATAATGCTTCCTTTCCTCAAATAAACTGTGATTTCTCACTGCAGAACTTGTTTCATTATTGAGATAACTCCAGCGGCAATTAGACTGGGTGCTGATGTTCCTGTATCACTAATGAAATAGCCAGTAAAGTGTGTTGTGACGGGTTATGAGCATAAAAATTAGCAGGACCTCGTGCTGAGTAGTCCCTCACGAACTCCAATTCACCGCTCCGAATGTTATATAATGGATGCCCATTCAAGCTATGAATACTCTGACCAGGGCCTTACGTGCTGGTGCGTTCTTAATTGGAACTACGGTCCTATCACTGCATGCAGAAATAATACCCGCATACCTGGCTAAACAGATTTTAAGATTTTAGAAAAGGGGATTTCAATCAATTGGGTTCATCTCCACAAATCTTGCGTAAATGAAATCTAATGATGGGAACACATTTCAAATAACTGGATCAGGTTCTTCAATTTGTAATGTTACATTTATAGTGTCGAACTTGCATGCCCCCGTAGGATGTCCGTTTTCATCAACACTTCCTTGTCTCGCCTCACCATTATTCTCTGTACACCATGATTGGCTTTGAAAGGCTAAAAAGTAGGCTACCCATTTATTTTCATTCTTAAAGTGTATTAGAAAGCAACCGTCGTGGTAAGTACCATTTTCCTGCCGTGAGAATTCGGTGTTGCCTTGATTCATGTGAACATTATGAACCCCCTTTCCTCTTCCTGGAAAATGTGTGCCGTATGCATAAATGACAGCATCATCATTATTCAAAGCTTTATTCATGTACTCATCAATGAAATCATACAAATCATTTCTTTCTCCTGAGATAGTTACAGGGAGGATCTTCATTTCATTCGGGTTAAACAGGCCACTTCGAATGTAATCAACTGCAATATCAGCATTTACATTGTGATGATAATCAATTTCATGAAAACCAAATTCCATGTTGGGAAGTATTGTTATGGCTTGGGCATTGTAATTTGGGTTTGAGTAATAAAGCAACTTGGGAAGGTTAGGATCCTTTGATTGCACATTTATGGGCAGATCGTACTTCTTCTGATTATCTATTTCGACGGTTACATTATAATGTGGATCATTATCATTTACTGGATTATCTTTTCTAAGATTAACAACGTTCCCTATTAAAACTCCGTATTTGCTCATTATGTTTTCCTCCAAGTTTTTTGTGGGTTTTTTAGCTTCCAATTTAGCAAATGGTAGTAGCAGAGTTTGGAGAACTAAACGCCATAGTTTACGATTATAGACCTATCAGAGGCATATTTTAGATTTAGCTCCCCCCACTCACAAGGAGCGATCCAATATTAGATCTGTTCGAGATCGAATAACGTGCATTTCTGGCGTTGTAATACTTAAACTTTCCGTAAATGTATTCGGGTTAAAGAACAATGGATTGGTTTCGTAAAGATGTTCTGCAAAAATAATACCTGTAACTTCTGTAATCGCTCTTAAGGAAACTTGATACATCGTTAAGGTTTCCATCCCATTTAAAAACCCGAAAGAGCTTGAAGTATGGAAGTCACTCTCATTTCTCCAATAGTCATCTTGTAATATTTTAAACGCGGTAGAATGCAGTTTTTCATCGGTTCCAATATAAAATGCGACTTTCCAGAAACCAGCCGGTATTTTAATGCCACAGCCTAGAGGTTTTTGAAACCCACAATATTCCCTATCATTGTCTGTATATATTGGCCCTGTAAAAATAGAAAGCTTGTTGTCTTTACTCTCAGTTCTTCCAATTATCCACTTCTCAATGTCCCCCCACTTTGTAGCGTGAAATTTCTTATGTTGGGGTACGATATTAGCAAAGCAAAAGGAATCACAATCTGCATCATTTCCTTCAGAGTCTTCTCCCCAGCCTACATCGTCTCTTCTAACTAGATGACCTCGGTCCCATAAATCTGCTTGGCCTCCGGCATAGAGCCAGTCTCCTACTTGATTTCCCTCACCAATTCGGTCATCAAAATGCCAGTCATTACATCTGTCAATTCTCAGATCTTGTTCTAAATTCGTATTGTTTGCTCCGTAAATTGCAAATTTCCTGTCTTTATTCATGACGATTGAAAAATGAGTAAAAGGAAACACTTTACCTTCTTCTACTGCTGACCTACCAATATCATCCCTTAGCTGAGGAAAAGGAATGGGGTAATTCTCCCCCAGAAAAGTTACATCAAACCCCTCATTTAATCCCAACGCGTACACCTCTTTCTAATCATCAGCTTCTTAATTGCTCTTAAGGCAAATTATTAAGTTAAGGTCAGTTAACTGTTCCATACAGCCCCATGTGATTCATAGGGAGAAAACTCATGTGGTAGATGAGTTGCAGTCAAAATTTGAATTTCCCTAACTTAGAGGTTAAAAGGATTCTTTTCCAGACATATCATTGGATTAGTTTTGCCTCTTCAATAGCACTGTATGCATCTACCAGGCCATATCCAGTTGCTAGGTCCCTGCCGGTCAGTGCCGGATTGTGAAAGGATTCCCCTTCAGTTACATCACGAGCTGTTCGCTGTAGTATCTCTCTAATTTGAATTGGACTAAGTTCATGATTTACTTGCTTCATAAGAGCACAAACACCTGCGATTTGAGGGGCAGCAGCTGAGGTCCCACTAAAAGCAGCCCACCCGTCGTTTGGAGAAGTTTCGTCCCCATTAGGATGTACGTTTCCTGATAAATCCTTGTCAATCTCGTCTCCTGGTTCAACTGGTAGCATGATATAAGCTGCTAGTGGTAGTAGACCAACTAAACCACAGATATCAGGACTTTGGCGGTTTGGGTAAACTCGGCTCATAAATCCACTTGCATATTGTGTTGCTTGCATAATTCCGTTCTCTTGAACAAATACACCACCTACTGAAACCACGTCCGGATGCATGCCTGGGAAAGAGTACTGTCCGTTTCCTGATGAAAATAAAACTGTAATACCATGACTTACCGCATTTGCGACAGCAGCTTCAAGCACTTTGTCATACCCGGATAAATAGCTTTCTCTGATATCACTGCCCCAACTACAAGTGATTATGTCTGGGTTTAAGGCTACCGCTGCATTAAAAGCGCCCACACTATCAAAAAAGTTCATTTTGACCATTGTGAAGTCAACGTTTGGTGCCAGAGAGAAGAGGTTAACGGACTCACCAGTACCGTGACCGCTCTCATCATGCTCTGGCTCAACAGCACCAGGTCCAAGTATAACTTGATTTTCTTTGAAATTATGTTTAGAGAAAAATGGATGTTTATAGAATCCACTATCTACCATAACCACTTTGATACCGTTCCCTTTTATTCCACTCTGATGTACGTCCCCAGCACGCAATAATTTGACTAGATCGTAAGGAGGATTTAGATGATAGTAATCTTTCTGAGGTGGTAAATCAGAAGGTCGATCTGTTTGCATCAAGGCTGGGGAGTAATAAAAGACTCTTTCTCCAATGGCGATACCTTCCAAAACGTCAGCAAGCGGACTGTTATCGGTGTTGATAAAACCTATAGTATTTGAATTTGTCGAATCCAGTATAGTTGTAGATGACTTGCCAGGGATTCCTCTAACTTCACGTTCCTTTAGCACAATCGTAGTATTAAATACTTTCTCGAACGTCTTTGGTGAAGCCGAAATCGAAATTGAAATGTCACTGACATTCAGTACTTCAAACCCATTCTCCTTTAACTTTTTTACAGCTTTCTGCACGAGCTCATCTTTTGAATGATACTGTTGAACTGAGTCACTTGTTATTTTACTGGACTCATCAAATATTGACTGACCTCCAATAGAAACAACAGAAGCCTGGGCATATATTACATTTGGCAATTGAGATGATTTTAAATTGTTCATTTGAAAAACAACCCCTTTCTTGGAGTAATAACTAAATAGTGAGAAAACTTTTGGACTACTCTGATGGGTTTAAGCAAATATAGTATTTAAAACACCACGGAAATTTATACTTAATACCAATTTTTTTGTAGTTTACCTTTTAATGCTTCCTAATATTGTGAGCTGATGATTCCTTTGACTTAGATAGTCGCATTTTAGCTGGACAAGAACATTTTCCATTGCACCCACTTTCTCAAGCAATGCTCTGCTGTTCAGCTTCGCTGAAAGTCGGACTTTCTCGACACGAAGAAGCCTCCGAACCAGATCGGAGGCTTCTTCGTGTTTTGATGTTGAGTTTGCGAACGCGTTCGTGGGGACTTTTTTTCTTAGCTTGAATACTCGGACGCGTTCATTGTGCCTCTTTTGACCCCGATGTAATAGATGACTTCTTTAAAATATGTGCTTTTAGATCTGCATCCCGATCTGCTCGTTTCTCTTCGGAGGATGACATTCTTCTTCCATTTGTAGTAACCCGCACGAGAAATTTCAGCAATTTTACACAACCAAACCACTGGTGCCCACTTACTTATTTCTCGAACGGACTGGCACCGGGCTTCGAAATCCAGCTTCCCTCTCCGTGCAAATTCGGATTGAGCTTTTTTAGATATTCTACCTGCGCTTTCAGATAAGCATTTTCTTCTTCTGCACTGCTAAAATGCTTCTTCGTCCAACGTCCTCGATAATCCTCAAAACTCTCTCCATTTTGGCTTTTACGTACCCAAGTAATAATCTGGCTCTCACTCTTAATACCAAACTTCTCCATGATCCGACTGTATGTCCAACCATCTTCCAATCGCAGACGAACAGCTTCTTCTTCGTTCTTCACTATATTGATTAAAAGTTTGGCCTTTTTTCGCTGGCATAACAAAAATCCCCTCCGGTTTTCAGTGTTGAGTTCATTTTAACATGATCTCTTTTTTCACTGTCTACCTTGAGGGGATAATACCAACCTGCTTAGAACATAGTTCTCTTTTTATCTTACTCCGTTGTTGGAAAATCAGGTCCTCAACGTTGACTTCAAGTACTTGGCATCTTTCGATCTTCTGTATTACAAGATACCACCTTATAAAATTAAATCGAATATTCTATTTGTCAAAAGAACTTGATATCGATTCAATATAATCAATTTTATCTTTATTAATATGATAGTGCTTTATTGAGTTTGACAAAACATCTTCTACACTTACTATGACGAATTTGCTATCAGAAGATTGATACACATACATATTTTTAAAAATTTCGCCATTACTCAGCCTTATATTTTTTCTTTGATTTGTTTGAAAGAAACTACGGGTTATTTTATTGATTGGATGCATATAAGTCTGCCTTAAGAACAAAAACATAATAAAGGAAAAACCTAAATACAAATATAAATTTAATTTATTTTTTTGCATAACTTCTAATAAAAGCGATAACGAGTTAGTATGATTCAGTTTATAGTAGGTATTAAAAAAATCAATTAATAATGAGAGTGATTGATTGTAAAAATAAATAATTAGAGTTGAATGTATTAAAATCAAAAAAAATACGTAATACTTATAGGACTTTTGTCCGAAGAGTCGGATAAGGAACCTATTAATTGAAATTTGAAACTTGCTATTCTTAAAATCGGAATAGCTATATCCAAGTGTAAGACTAATCAACATAAAAAATAAATTAATAAACATTAGCCAAGGGCGACTATCCCCAACTGTATGCGATGAAGTTAATACGACGGTTATTATTAGAAAAATAATTAATTCAGTGATTATCTTTCTAAGTATATTTAATTGGTTTGATTCAAATAATCTTTCAGGTTCTGATAATTTGAAAAAATTAATCCCTATGACTACAATAAAAACAATAGCGGTTAGTGTAGAAATTCCAGATATATTCAATAATTTTAAATACTCCACTGAGTCATCTCCAAGTCCTATTAAACCTACAAACTTAGGTATTATTGCTTTTTTTATACTAATTCTATATCAAATATCGGTTTCAATCTTCTTGTAAGATCATCATTTATTTCCGGAACAGTAATAAAGAGTCGTTCTCTTGCTCTACTTAGAGCTACATAAGATATTCTATGTTCCTCTTTTTTCTTCAAGTCTGGATTTAAAAAGACTTCCAATGCATCTGAGGAATTAAAAACAATAAGGACATTATCAAATTCGTCGCCTTTTGACTTATGAATCGTCTTATGCTTACTAAAATCTTCGCTAATATTGACACATAGGGTTAACTGTTCATAAGTATTAGTTTCATAAAAAGTTGCAGCTGCCCCTCTACCTAACTTAGATATCTCTGTCTTTACATTATTTTTTACTAATAGATAAAAATCATATAGTGGTTTATTTTTGTAATTGTCATACTTTCCTAGAAGTAGATGAAGCGACTTTAATGCTATCTTCTTTCTTTCATCAGTATCATTAATATCTCCATCTAAACTTTCAAGTTCTTTAATTGCCTTTTTTATATCACCTTCGCGGGCATACTCTACGGCTTTCAAACAACTTATTATTACTTTACTTCTGTATTTATTACTGCTGGAGGATTTATCTACATTTATAAATTCTTCAATTAGCTTATCATTCATATATTGTTCATTATAATCTCTTCTCATTGCATTAGATGTTGGATTATCACGTGATAGTGAGCAAATATCTTCATCTTTGTTGCAATATTTTTTTACCCAATCTAATGCGGCCATCCTGTTGCCAACTAAAAGTTTTGGAATATCTCCCTCAATATTTCTAATTTTATTTTGCTTAATATCTTTCCGAATTATATTTAAAATATCTATTATAGAATTTGTACTTCTTCGGTTATCCTCCATGACATAATCTACTAAACCAGGCAATTTAAAAGAGGAAAACTGATCGGGATTTGCACCTTGAAATCCGAAGATAGATTGAGCCTCATCGCCAATAATTCCAACAATTGTTTCCTGCGCACCAATTAATTTCAGTATCTCGATTTGTATTGGATTTGTATCTTGAAACTCATCAATAAACAAATAAGGAAATTTAGATCGTATTACATTTAATATAAACGGATACTTCTTTAAAAGTTGATAGCTAAATAAGAGGACATCATTATGATCAAGTATGCCCTTTAACCAATAAAGTTTTTTGTAAGCGAGCAAATCTAAACTAAGGATATTTAAACAAGTTTTATTTAAGTACTTTTGTTCATCCTCCTCGTTAATATAATATGCCTGTTTGTTATCACAGGTAAGTGAAATATCTCCATTTTTGTCTATGTGATATTTTAAGCTCTTTAGCCATCGTGTAACGCTTTCAATATTTTGACGTAGTTTAATCAGTTGATTAACGGAATATGGATTTACTAACTGATCTGAATTAGGATGAGTTTCAATCCAATGTTTTACTTTCTTAAAATGAAGAACCGGATCTTGATGTCCATCCATTTTTTTGATATTTAGTTCATATTCATTACCGAGGTAAGATGCATACGGTTTTAATAAATGTTTGTACAAAAAACTATGTAAAGTCATAACTTCAACTTGATGTATATTAGTTCCTAATCGTTTTAAAATTGTATCCACTGCAATGTTAGTGTATGTAATGCAGGCAATTTTTCGTGTTTTTTTTAGTCTTTTAGTTTGATGAAGGACATTTTTAATGTGATTTATGAGCCAGTAAGTTTTTCCGGCTCCAGGACCGGCAGCTATTCGAAAGTGCTCCTCAGTAGGGATTAGTGTTTCAGAATGTATTTTTATCATTTAAGTACCCAAGTTATTGCTTCCTTAATATAATGGGGAACAACGAATTCTTGATATCCATCTTTCCCTTTTTTATTGATATTGTCTGTTAGAATATAAGCCAGTTCCAATGCGTTTTCTCCTTTTCCAATTGAATTTAAGTAGCGGGATGCGATAAGTGCTCGTTTCTTTTCATCTATGCTCCATGTAGTATTTGAGCTAATACCTTGCAAAATCCTTTCATTTTCTTTACTAACTCTAAGGAGACCTTTAAAAGCTTCTAACTCTGCACCCGACTTATATAATTTCATCATTGTTTTTAATTCTTCTTGATTTTTCATCGACTCAGTAACAAGCAATTCAAACGATGGATTGTGCAGAATTAAATCATACTCAAATGTTGTGCCTTCCTTTTCATCCTGACTAAAAAAGGAAATGTTAGGATGTCCTTTTTCTGGAAATAAACTATATGAAGGATTGTGCTTATAATCATATTTATCTTCTTGCACACCGTATTCAAATGGATAACACTTGCTATAGCTAGCACCGTTCTTCTTTTCCTTTCTCTCGGGATCTCGATCTGTTATGCATGCTATCTTTTTATTGATGCTATATGGGTTGGTCGAGCTAAATAAATTTAAAAAATGATCAAAGAATCTTCCTCCAACATTTACAATTGCTACGTGATTTTCCTCCAACGAAAATCCTTCATATCTAGCTAGGGTAGAAAATAATAGTTGCTCAGCCAATCCCTCGACTAAAATAACTTTCTGGGCAAATAACATATCAGATTTAGTAGCATCAAGAAATCTTTGCACATATTTTTTGCTTTTTTCATTTTTTTGGAATACTTTCCCGGGATAACCCACACTTGTCTCACCATTCTCATTATGCAAACAGATCATTTCATCTAAAGATACAGAGGATGTAATATGGGTTGAATGTGTTGATACGAAAATCTGCCTGACTTTCTTCTCTTCTTTATTTTTTAATAAGAATTTTAGAAACTGATGCTGCATAGCTGGATGTAAGTGTGCTTCTGGTTCTTCAATTGCTAAAACTGGAAAGACTTTTGCGTTACTCCCTAGATAGTTACCATCTGAACTAACTTGCATCTTAGATAACAATAGTGACATGAAAATCAGGTTATTGTATCCCAATCCGTTATGCGTTGCTGGGATCTTGATTCCGATTTCATACTCAACTATCAACTTTAAAGCTGAAAACATTTCAACATCAGAGATACTTCCATCAAAACTTGGATTTGCTTTATTAAAAGATGCACCAGTATCTTTTGCATAAGATAAAATATGTCCTTTACCTAGCTCCATTCTCTTTATAAGATCCAAGATTAACGAATCTGCTCCATCAGAAAAGGTTTGTTTTTTTAACTTGATTTTTTCTGTTTTTTGCTCCTCTGTTAGCGTTCGGTCTGACTTTATATCGTAGTCCATATAGAAGTCTAGTACATCTCTGAGAAGGGTATTTCTACCAGAGAGCATGTCTCTTTCTACATCTCTAATTGCATCTAAAAATTGAAAATCAAATTTTTGCATTGATTCATTATCCGCTATGTTCTGATTGGTTACATTGCCTCCCCAGATCTTATTTACATATAGTCTTAGAAAATCCTGTTGAACGATTTTCCAAGCTTTCTCTTTATCGGTGACATTACTAAGTGCCCTAATATACTTTTCAGTTTCTTTCTCAGGAAGATAAAATTCATATGTCAATAATGCCTCATAGGGCTCTTCGAGCTTGATTAACCAGTTTGCTACAGTAACCAGGTCATCGGAATGGAGTTCTTCGTTTTCACTTTGTTTTAAAGTTATGCATATTCGTATTCTGGGTGGATTTTCTTTCAATTCCTCAAGAGAGGTATTTTTATTAAAATCATGAATTTCTAATCTCTTTTTACCACTGGAATTTAAAACTAAAGCTAATGCATTAATTAGATTGGTCTTTCCTGCATTATTATGACCAATGATCACATTAACACCGTCGTTAAACGTGATTTCCTTTTCTCTGAAATTTCTGTATTTTTCAATTTTAACTTTAAAAATATACATATGTACCCCCGATTCTTGCTTAAATATTATTTTATTAGATTAACGTAATGAACTTATTATTTAAGAGAGAAACCCTTTGCTCTTTAATCGGTTCAATATCATTTCCATATTACTCATACTTTTTAAATTAGCAATATTAAAGTAATCAGAGAACATAGCACTCAAGGGCTTCGCAAAGTTAAGCACAATTTCTTCGACAATTAGATTAATATACTTGTCATTCTTACATGACCTCTGCTCTAAATAATCATATAAGTTAACTTCAGTACTGCTATAATGAAGCATATTTCTTAAAGTTCTACATTCCTCGGAAATGCTCGCTTCATAAGCATTCATAAGATCCAGTACCTTACTTTTACATTTATGATTCATCTCTAAAAAATAATCGGGAAGATATTTTTGAATATTTTTTAAATTATCCATTACTTGGTCTATTTTCATTGTTAGTAATCTTAATAAGATATACCCTGCGTTATTGAGAGTAAGTACATTTCCAACCGAAATGTTATCCTTCAGCCAAATACAGGTTACTAATTCCTGCTGTATTAATAGGAGTCTTGTAATAAGAGTATTCTTCTTCTTATCACCTGTGAAAAGTGAAGTATGGTGAATATCTTTTTCACTATATCGCTGATCGTCTGCTAATATTATCGGTTTTGGAATAGCAAATTTAAGCCTACCTTGAGATAAATTCGATATGTGCTGTAAAAATTCTGTGCTAATGTTTCCTATCTCTCGAAAAAACGAAAAAATTTCTATTGCGAGATTATCACTTTTAAATAATGTCGTATCATAATAGAGATATGTAGGATAAAGTGTACTTCCTTTAAGATTCCCATCTTCCAGATAGAATCCCAGGTTGTTTACATCATCACCATATTTCTCAACATGAAACTCCAATATTTCTTAATGCATCTTTAGGTTATTACTACTACTTAATTTTACTTTATGCCGAATTTTTTTGATTTCCGTGTTCAGTTCATAAGAAGAGCCAAGTATTTCTTTGTTGATTTGGTAAAGAACTAAACAAACATCTCTTGCAATTGAAAATACGGGAACTGCCGTGAATTTTTTATTCCCTATAAATTGTAAAAGCGATATTATACCTGATAAGTCACAATATGACGTACGTAAAGCAGAAAATTCGAATGAATTTGTTTCCATTCTTTCAGTCATATGACTTCTATTACCTCCTTTTATTTCTATAACTTTTTGTAAGCGATTATTCATAAAATTCCCTAACATCATTTGTTATCCAAATTATAACATTATACTTAAAGGATCTACATAATTATAAATTTTATTTCCCTGAAAAAAAGGCTTAATACCTCTTTGAGAAAAACATCAAAAAATACGCCCAGTTAATGAAATCGTAAATACGTATAACCTTGCTTATAATGCTGAATTTTTGATTTAAGAAACAGTGGTTAGGTTATCAATCATGATAAGATCGTTAACACACTTAGTGACCGTGACCTCTGTTTTATGTCTTTGTAAATGAATTTAGACTATGGACCTAAGTAATGCAATAAGAATGAACGTTCTCTAAAGATAATGTGCTTATAATGAAATTAACAGCTGTTACAAAAGTGTCAAATTCCAACGATAAGCAAACGCATCCGTACAAGTTCTTGTCTTAGTTCGAGAAACGGATGTGTACCAATAATATTAAAAATTCACTCGTCCCTCGACAGACCTCGTTCTCTTTACAGCTCCAGCATCTTGCTAGAGATGGATCACCATATTATTCTCTCGAGCCTTCTTTACGCCGAACTTAAAACTTAACAAAAAATCATACAGTTTGAGGCACTCATCCATTCCTTAAATCATTGAACTAACCTACCCATTTGTTTAATGATTAAGAACAAAATAACGATCAGATAAACACCTAATCGGCATGAGAACATCTTCTTGTCCACACGGTGATCGGTTCAAGTTCTTGTCTTTTTACAACTACTACGATTTAGGCAATGTGTTCGTCCCCTTATTACAAAAGTATATTCCCCCTTTCCATTAAGGCTATAGTTCCTGTTGAAATACTTTTGAGCATTACTCAATAGAGACCACCACTTCCACTTAGATAGTTTCTAACCGGAAATGGGAACATGTTCTTGTCCATTTCGGCAATCGGTAGAAGTTCTTGTCCTCAACTGCCAGTTTCACTCTGATATTTCGCTTTTTTAATGTCTAGCTGATCGTGTTTAACCTTTCAGCGTGTCAGTTTTCCTTTAACAATTTGAACATTGTTAATTATTATGGTACTAAATGAAGTTGTAAGTGCGTGTGCTTAATATTTAGATATAGACCTAATCGGCAATAGGACTATGTTCTTGTCCATTCCGGTAAACGGTACAAGTTTTTGTCCCCAACTGCAAATTCCAGTACCAATATTTCGGTTTTTAATGCCAAGCCGCCCATATTTTCTTCACATCGTGTCCATTGTTCCAAAATGCAGTATTAAGTGCATACGCTGATTATTAAGATATCCATCTAACCGGCAATCGGATAATGTCTTGACTTCAACAGCTAGTTCCCGTAACAATATTACGCTTTCTTAATACCTATTGCCCGTGTTTATCTCTAAATCAAGTCATTCGTCCCATTAGAAATGTAAAAATTGACCTGCACTATGCTGACTATTGAGACTTTAATTATATCGCTTTTTTATTTAGACACAGATCTAATCGGTAATCGGATTATGTTCTTGTCCATTCCGGCAATCGGTACAAGTTCTTGTCCTTGGCTCGGGACACGAACTTGTACCGATAAATTAAAAAAGCCGCTAAATTAGCGACTTCAATGGGACTATGTTCTTGTCCCTCGACACTTGTACCGTTTCTCACTTTCATTCCAAGAAGGTACGCTAATTTCTTTACTTCT
This sequence comes from Paenibacillus sp. LK1, assembly GCF_002750415.1. Taxonomy (NCBI): domain Bacteria; kingdom Bacillati; phylum Bacillota; class Bacilli; order Caryophanales; family Paenibacillaceae; genus Paenibacillus; species Paenibacillus sp. LK1. The sequence goes on along the minus strand of NZ_PEII01000026.1, from coordinate 13,907 downwards.
ATTCCCTGCGGTTTCCATTCAGGCACAGAAGAAATTCTCACTGAACTGAAAAACCAGTTTTTCAAGTATCCAGGAAAGCCCCCATATCAATACTTTTACGGCTGGAAGGTTGCTTATCCCTTTTACCCATAAAAAAACCTCCATTCAACAAGATTAAGTCTATCTCACTAGATATCTTTTTTCTCCTATCTACTAGAAGGGGATAACGCCGACTTAGCGCCCTTTGGTTCATAACAAACAAATTGAAAAACTAATATTCACTTCTTCTCTTGATCAAACCAATTATTTTCTACCATGTATGATACACTTTCTTCGATGGTTTCCAACAGTGTATGTCTTGGTTTATAGCCAATAAGTCTTTTTCCTTTTTCAATGCTAAAGTTCCCGCTACGGGCGATGTGGTAATAGGTCCGATCAATATAATCCGGATTTTTTGTATAATCACACCATTCATTCCACGAAAGGAACTTGATTCTTTCCTCCTGCCTAAAGTAACGGTACATCGCTTGTGCATAGCCTAATAGAGTAATTGATTCTTCGGCTACCGCATGAAAACTCTCTCCTAAGGCCGCCTTACGATGAGTTATTGCATTAAAGAAAACTTGAGCTACATCGTCTGAATGAACATGATGTAAGGTTTCCATTCCGAAATTCGGAAGAGCAATTTCTTCGCCTCGTGCAATTTTATCAAAGACCATGTAGTCATGATTAGCCATTGGGTTCATAATGACCCAACCAGGACCCGAGATTTGACCTGGCATAATAACCGTTTCAGGGAAACCCTCTTGCCGATAAATGTGATGCAGGTACTCCTCGCTTTTTGCTTTCTGTAGGCCATATTCGTCCAATGGAAACTTAGGTTGATCCTCCACAGTGGGAAAGGTTGTCGCTTGCCCATGAGCCCAGATTGAAGAACAGAACACATAATGGGCAAGATTTGTGTTTTTAAGGGCTCCTGTCATGCGTTTTGTATCCTCTAGGGAAAAGTTAATTAGATCAACTACAATATCTGAATTCAATGTAGCTATTTTCTTCTCAAAGTCTCCATTTAATTCGTTCTCTCGGTCAATAAGCATCGGTTTAACCTCTTCCCATGCAGGATCTGCTTTGTAGGGTTTGCTCTGACCACGAGTAATGTTAATAACCTCATGCCCCGCCTTGACTAACTTAGGCACAAGATACGTTCCGATATGGCCACTACCACCAATTACTACAACTTTCATGGTATTATTCCTCCAGTTTTCCAAGTTTTGCCAATCTTCCCAATGGCATTTTCGTTGCTTCCCCATCATTATTGTGATGGACCTCTTCAGTTCCTGCTTCGAGTGCTTTTTGATAATAGTTACGTTTGAATTCGATGCACTCTCGGTAGACTTGCAATTCTGCTATTTGTCTGTCAACTTCATCTTTCCTCTGCTTAAACATATCGAATCGTTTCTGTATAGAAGCGTCACCTTCTTTGGTCCAATCGATAAATGTCCGAATATCTTTAATGGACATTCCCGTTTTTTTCAGGCAATATATAACATGCAAAAATTCTAAGTCTGATTCATCAAACAATCTTACTCCGTGTTCATTTCGTTTTACAAAAGGTAATAGTCCTTCTTTTTCGTAATAGCGTAATGTATATGTCGAAATGTTCATCTTTTCAGCTAACTGTCCAATGGTGAAATTCAAATTTTCCCCTCCTCGTTTAATTTGAACTTACTTCCTCCATCTCATCCCTCAATTTTAACCTGGTCACAACTATGTTGAATCTGTTTCACCCAGTAAGCTTAACCAGAGTATAGGGCTTAGAGTTAACTGTAAGTCAAACTACCTATTTCTAATGATAGATGCCTTGTGAGCATTCTTTAACAACTACTCAAATGGATCGCAGTTTTAAAAGTAGCTATACATATGATCAGTTTCATTTTCTATAATATCGATTAAGTATGTGATATGCATACAATTAACATGTAATGTATGATCAAATAAAATAAAAACAACCTGTCCTCCATGAAGTTTTTTGACTCCCCTTGTGCAATTGATTAGATACCAATATTTGAAATGACTCAAGCAACCATTCTCTAGTTTTGTAACGTTCATTAAACACAGCTGCCCATTAGTTGAATGGATTAACGGGCAAAGTAACGATTAGATATACGCCTAATCGGCAATAGTAATATGTTTTTGTCCAGTACGGTAATCGGTTCAAGTTCTTGTCCCTAACAATGACAAATCAGCACTAAGTACGATATCTGCATATCTTTTCCTTCCCTTGATCCAAAATCACATTCAGCTTCCTTCCCTTTTCTTTGCTAAAGTACTTGTTAACGAACTTGTTTTATCTATTTCAAATGGGATTACAATTCCAGCGGAAAACCTCTTAGCGTTGAAGCTAGTCTCTTGATCATAATCCATCAAAAGAGACTCACTTCTACACTTAGATATCCATCTACTCGGCAATCGGTACAAGTTCTTGTCCTTGGCTTGGGACAAGAACTTGTACCGATAAATTAAAAAAGCCGCTAAAATAGCGACTTCAAAGGGACCATGTTCCTCACCCTCGACAAACGACGGTAGCCGATCATCTAAGTCGGTACCGTCGTTTTATGGTAGAGTTATTAATTTCTATTAATTGAGAAATTCATGCACTATCGTCCAAAAGTTCGACTAAAGGACTGTCCCGACTGCACAATCTGACGTACACCTTTTAACCGTTTAGACTCATATTCCAAAAGAGCCTCGGCTCCTTTCGTTCCTTGTATTCCCTCTGCAACACAATCGGCCAGAGTTGCAGCATCTTGTAATGATGAATTAAATCCTGATGCTGTTAGTGGCGTAAGTACATGGGCTGCATCTCCAACAATTGCGATACGGCCTTTCACAAGTGTGTCAGGAACATATTCAGCAATAGGTGTTCCTATGAGGTTACGAGTATGAATGCTATGAAGGATCGCAGCTAACCACGGCTCGGGCCATCTTACTGAGGCTTGTTTAGCAAGCTCAATCAGTGTCTCTTCTGGTATGTCAGCAGCATTCAGTGAATGCCGCACAACGTTGCCTTCTACACATCCAAGACGACGTAACAGATCATTTCGGGAGTTATCGTACCATGCCCATCCTAAACGTCTATACCCTGGAGCGTAGGAGCCATCTGTTCCAGCGACGATACTACCGAGTAAAAAGTCACCAATTCCATCGGGCATTGCAACCCTAGGGGCATTGAGAGTAGGCCGGTGCTCTTCAGGGATATCCTTTTCTTCTACAAGAGCTACCCATATCATGTATCCCGCAAAGGTCGCGTTTGGTTTATGCGGAGCAACATGGCGGCGCACCGTGCTGCGGTGACCATCTGCACCAATCAAAATATCTCCGTAGTATTTCTCCCCTCTATTCGTTACAACCCAAGCAGCTTCCACGTCCTGGTCAACAGCATGAACACCGCTATCATAATGCAAGTCGATTCCAGGATTAGCTTTTGCTTCTGCGTACAATCGCGATTCTACAGATGACCAAGCCTCAACAGACTTGACTCCGCCTGAGGCAAGTTTCCTTAAAACTTGTGCTGTTACTGTTCGATCCATATCTCCACTATCGACTTGAAGAACTGCTCCGCTGCGTGGCTTCGCCCCCGCTCTCTCTAAAAGAGTAACCTGTAATCCAGCTCTTGCAAGCGCGATTGCAGCCATTAATCCGGAAAGCGACGCACCGACAATTACAGCAGATTTGCTGGTATTATTTTTATTCACTATATTTTCTCCCTTATTCAGTTCCATTACTGCTGATCAGTCGCTTGTTTTCTTACCGGCTTATCCATATAGATTCTCAGTAAGATAAAGACCAGGCCCAAGATTAGAAATAGTAGTCCTCCAAGTACGATGTATCGGGTGCCCATCCCTGAAATAAACAATCCACCCACAGTCGTTCCAATGGTTATGCCCAAGTTACCGGAGGTCAGAAACAATCCATTAGCGAACTCCGGAGCTTCTGGTGCTGCAGACGTAATCCAATATTGACTAATATTATTGGCTATTGCATATAGTACTCCCCATATCACGACAATGACGAACATTGGTGCTGTGAACTGGCCCATCAGGAATAATAAAATGTAAACTGCGCCAAATACAAAGGGATAAATTATTATCGATTTAGCAGCATCTTTAGAAAGTAATTTCCCGCCAAGTACGTTTCCCAGCAGACTTGCTACACCGAATATAATTAACATTAGACTAAGGGCATTTCCCGAAACATGTGTAATGGTCTCAAGATACTCCGCAAAGTAACTATACACCGAAGCTGTTGCTGCGTTTATAAATACGACAGCAGCAATGGATTGCCAAGTCTTCGACTTTTTCAATACACTTAATTGCGCACCATAGGAAAGTCTTTCTTTCACTGGCATTGACGGGACAAAAAGTAATACACCAATGAATGCTATAGCATTCACAACGGCAAAAAACGTCATCGCCATATCAAGCGAAGCTACACTAGCGATAAAGGTTGTGATGGGAACACCCAGGACAATACCTGCAGATACGCCTAAAATAACTTTTGAAACAGCTTTAGGAATATCTTTCTCACTCACCGAGCTTGCTGCTGCTGTCAAAGCAATCGAAATATAGACAGGATGCAAAAATGCAGGAATTACACGAGCAATTAAAGCAATTGTAAAGTTTGGTGCAAATATTGAGACAATGTTACTTAGAACGAATACACCAAGGACAAATAACAACACTTTTCTGCGATCAAAACCAGAGAATAGTAACGGAAGAATGGGACCAGATATGGCTACAGCAAGTGCAAAGAGACTCACTAGTAATCCAGCTTGTGACACACTCACATGGAAGTGTTCAGCGATTTGAGGCAATATCCCGATAACTCCCATTTCAGTATTTAAAATACCGAAGACACCCAAGGTTAATATGAAAATAAACAAACTATTTCGCTTAGACATTTAAACATCTCCAATCTATATTTTAGAATTCAGTCTTTCATGGACCATTGACTCAAATAATTCTTAATATGCTATTCTCCTTCGCAGATATAATTTAAATCGCTAGAAATTTAATTCATACAAGTGTTTTATGCCACTCATGTGTATTTATTATATATGAAATTTGAATCTTCACAATCACCAAAATCTCATAAATCGTGTATTAATACACACTTCTCTTGGATCTGTGAATGTTAAATTCCATTTGCAAGGTTGGGTTATCTAAGATCTAAAATATTTGAAATTTCCTCATGACAAAAAAAGTATAGTCCCTCCATATGAAGGGACTATACTTGTCTGTTTACTTTTTATAAGCCTTAAATCTTTAGATGTTGAACCTCATGGTATTTAACGAATTCACCCTCGCCATATCGTTTGGACGGTTGAACAAACTTTCGTTAGTATCCAAAGTTTGAATCAGGTCCATATCTTCTTCTTTTAAATTAAAATCAAATATATTGATATTCTCGATGATTCTCTCCTTACGCACGGATTTTGGAATCACGACGATTCCCCTTTGGATTAACCATCGTAAGATGACCTGAGCAACAGATTTATTATATTTTTGTCCTATAGCTACCAATACTTCATTGTTAAAAATATCTTTTTTCCCTTCAGCAAAAGGACCCCAGGATTCAATCTGAACAGTCTGTTCTTTCATAAACTGGGCACTTTCCGTTTGTTGAAGAAACGGATGTGTCTCCACTTGATTTACAGCCGGTTTAACTTTATGATGCAATATCAAATCCAATAACCGATCATTTTGAAAGTTACTAACACCAATCGCCTTGATCTTGCCTTCATGGTACATTTCCTCCATCGCTCGCCAGGAACCATAGATGTCACCATAAGGTTGATGAATCAAATACAAATCCAAGTAATCTAACTGCAATCTGTCTAACGCTTTCTCAAAAGCTCTTTTTGCTGTATCGTAACCAGCATCTTGAATCCATAGTTTTGTAGTGACGAATATTTCTTCTCTGTGTATCCCACTACGTTTAATTCCTCTCCCCACCGCCTGCTCATTTTGATAAGCTGCTGCCGTATCAATTAAACGATAGCCAGCCATAAGGGCATCATAAACAGCTTGTTCACATTCTTTTTCATCCTGGATTTGAAAAACACCAAATCCGAGAATCGGCATTTCCACGCCGTTATTCAACATTATTTTTTGCATTTTCTTATCCTCCTGCTTCCTACAATTAACCTATTTAATTAAAACCAAGTACTTGATGTGGGATATACGGTTCTTCCAAAAAACTAACTTCCTCAGCTGTTAAGGTAACCGAAAGAGCAGTTGCCGCATCTTCGAGGTGAGATTCTTTCGTTGCCCCAATGATTGGAGAGGTAACCGGCTCTTTCTGTAACAACCACGCAAGTGCAATCTGAGCGCGTGGGATGTCACGTTTTTTAGCCAATTCCGCTACACGTTCAACCACCTCTCTATCTGACTTCGATGATGTAGGGAAAAATCTTTTGCCGATTACATCATGTTCAGAACGATGTGTCGTTTCATCCCAATCACGCGTCAATCTTCCTTTGGCTAGTGGACTCCATGGAATTACAGCGATTTTTTCTTCCTTACATAGCGGTAGCATTTCTCGCTCTTCTTCACGGTATAAGAGGTTTACATGATTCTGCATGGATACAAATCGGGTCCATCCATTTCTCTCCGCCACATGGTTAGCTTTAAGAAACTGCCACGCGTGCATGGAAGAAGCACCAATATATCTTACCTTCCCCGCCTTCACCACATCGTGTAATGCTTCCATGGTTTCTTCGATAGGTGTGTGATAATCCCAGCGGTGGATTTGATACAGATCAACATAATCCGTGCCTAGTCTTCTAAGGCTATTATCAATTTCACTCATAATAACTTTTCGGGAAAGCCCCGTTGCATTTTGACCCTTATGCATCGGAAAGTAAACTTTCGTAGCCAACAATTTCATCCCGATTGGTATAATCCTTAAGTGCTCGGCCAATGAACTCTTCACTTGTTTCATCCGCATACCAGTTCGCTGTATAAAAAAAATTAATTCCCAATTCAAGAGCCTTTTTTATAAGAGGACGACTATGTTCCTCATCAAGTATCCATTTATGCTCCCACCGCTCTGCTTCCCCAAAGCTCATGCAGCCAAGACAGAGCCGGGATACATCTACACGGGTGTTCCCAAGTTTTACATAATCCATTTCCATTGTCCTCCAGGATAATATTTCCAACCTCGTCGCTGCAGTAACTACGGTTTTATGATCTTTAGTGTTTACATTATTTTTGCGAACATGCCCATTTTCTTATCACTTTTCATGCAATTCGTTCATCCACCTAATTACCACTTCAGTGGTTTTCCGTCTCTGAAGAACCCCCCGGAAGGTCCATCAGGTCCAATTGTTGCTAACCAAAGGATAGATTGCGCTGCTTGTTTTGGATTTTTTGGCGCTGAAGGCCCTCCCATATCTGAACTAACCCAACCTGGGCAGACTGCGTTTATCTTGATATCTCCTTGGAGTTCTGCAGCAAGTAATTGTGTCAATCCATTCATAGCAAGCTTAGATACCCTGTAAGCACCTGTTCCCCGAGAAGACATGTCCCGCATCGCGCCCATTTCAGAAGAAACATTTATAATCCTTCCGTAGCCTTGCTTCTTCATGAGAGTGATAAAGGAACGAACAACATAATAAACTCCAAAGAAATTCGTATCCATCGTGTTCTCAAGAAGCTCAGGTTCCATTGTTAACAGCTGTTTATTCTCATCAAAGTACACACCAGCATTGTTGATTAATACATCTAATCTCCCATACTTCTCATTGACTTCATCTGCAGCCTTGCGAATACTATCCTGATCACTAACATCCATTCTCAGAAACGAAACATCCAGATTGGATTCCTTCAGCTTTTGCGCAGCTTCACGACCTGTCTTGGGATCTCGGCATGCCAAAAGAACTCTAAAACCAGTCTGAGCCAATTGTTTAACCAACTCATAACCAATTCCTCGATTCCCCCCGGTAACTAAAGCAACCTGTATATCCTGTGACATTTGAACCCTCTTTTCTCTGCTGTATTTGGCAAGAAAGTATTCCGAGATTGCGTGTGTATAATTATATAGCTAATCAAAATACGATCAATCGCCAAGTATCCACTATTTGTGTATTACCGCTCGAATGCCAATATACTGTGCATTAAGTTCAAAATAATATGCATTGTCTCCAACTTCGCTTCACAGAAAAATTCAATCACAAATATACGCTCATTGTGTTTTATGGCACAAATCTGGACCTTTTGATAATTGTGAATAGTCTATTTTTAATATAATTTATACACACATGAGTGTTATCGCATTAATCATGAATCCGCAATCTCTAAATCGAATGAGCTCTATATAAAAACGTCCCATTATCATAAGATAAGGGACGTTTTTTCATTCCAGTTTATTTTTGTTCAAAGCTTACTCATTCCTGAACGCTTTTTAGACAGCGTCTTTGCCTCATGGATACATATAACTATAATGGATTGCTCACACGTTGACTCAGCGTGATCTTGGGAGGGCAAAGAAGCAGCGGACTTAATTGTTCCATCACTCTTGGGACATTCGGATGCTGGGTATGCTCTGCTACAGCTTGTTCGTTCACCCAACCGTCTAAGATATAGAACATATTAGGTTCTTCAATTTTTTGATATAGATCGTAGTAAAGACACCCTGCCTCAAGACGAGCAGGTCCGACAAGCTCCATGAGAAGTTCTTTTACCCTCTCGCGATTCGACGATTCGCATTGTACTTCACAGATGATATGTTGTTCCTCTGATTTCAAAGTTGTATTCATCAGTTTTTCCCCGCATACACTCGTGTCTGACCGCCATCGACTATCAGGTCAATGCCAGTAATAAACCCACTTGCTTCAGAGGCCAGAAAAACAACAGCATCACCAATATCTTCCGGCGTTCCGACTCGGCCTACCGGTATTTCACTCGTGACACGCTCCGCGTAATCAGTTACCTGTTCTTCTGTCATGTGCTGTTCGGTACGGTATCCCTCCGTTGGCACAACACCCGGGCTAACTGAATTTACCCGAATCCCCCGATGCTTAAGGTCTGTGGTCCAGCTGCGCGCAAGTGAGCGCACTGCTGCTTTGGTCGCTGCATAAACTGCAAATCCAGGAAGACCCATATCAGCCGTAATCGAAGCGTTCAGGATAACTGAAGCACCATCCTTGAGAATCGGAAGCATCGTCTGAATGGTAAAGATCACACCTTTGATATTGGCACCGAGCAAGTGGTCGATATCCCCTTCAGTGAGATCTTCGAATCCAATAGCTTTTCCTCCACCGGCATTTGCAAAGATGATATCAAGACTGCCATGTTCTTTCCGGATTGTCTCAGCAAGACGTTCCAAATCTTCTTTCTTAGTAACATCAACAGCGATGCCACGCACCGATGTTCCAAGTCGTGCCGCTGCCTGTTCAATCTGTTCTTGCCGGCGCGAGATGATATACACAAATGCCCCTGCCTCCGACAAGCGCTTAGCAGCGCCGTAGCCAATTCCTGCACTCCCCCCTGAGACGAGTGCAACACGTCCTTTCAAAGTGCTAGATGTCAGATTTACATTTTCCATGGACGAATCTCACTCTCCAATGTTCAAGTTTATTTGCAATCATATAAATTTCGTCAGGCTGAAATTAATTGTGGCCCTTGATGGTGTGCGGTACATATGGTTCTTCCATGTAGGCAACTTCTTCCGGTGTCAGCTCAACAGAAAGAGCAGCTACTGCATCTTCAAGATGCGATATTTTTGTAGCCCCAACAATAGGTGCTGTTACTGGTTCTTTCAGCAGCAGCCAAGCAAGTGCAATATGAGCTCGCGGAACACCATGTTTCTCTGCTAACTCAGCAACACGGTCTACAATTGCCCGATCGGTATCTGCTGTTGAATCATATTTAATTCTTTGAACCTGGTCATTTTCCGAGCGGAGTGTTGTTTCCGACCAATCACGAGTCAATCTTCCCGATGCAAGCGGGCTGTATGGAATAACCCCGATTCCCTCTTCCTTACAGAGGGGCAACATCTCCCGTTCTTCTTCACGGTACATGAGGTTCAGATGATTCTGCATTGATACAAATTTTGTCCAACCATTTTTCTCAGCTACATGTAATGCTTTTTGGAACTGCCAGGTGAACATGGAGGAGGCACCGATATATCTTGCTTTCCCAGATTTCACAACATCGTGCAATGCCTCCATCGTTTCTTCAATTGGGGTGTTGTAATCCCAGCGGTGAATCTGATAGAGATCGATATAATCTGTTCCCAGGCGTTTCAGACTTTTATCCACTTCGGTCATGATGGCCTTTCGGGAAAGGCCGGCACTGTTTTGACCGCTATACATAGGGAAGAATACTTTTGTTGCGATAACGACTTCATCCCGATTTGCAAAGTCCTTTACAGCGCGGCCAAGAAACTCTTCACTCATTCCGTCCGAATACACATTTGCTGTATCAAAGAAATTGATTCCGAGTTCCAGTGCTTTTTTAATAATTACACGGCTGTTCTCTTCATCAATGACCCATTTTTGTGGCCAGCGCTCAGAAGCTACACCTAGGCCCATCGTTCCCATGCAAACCCTCGATACATCCAAACCGGTATTCCCTAGCTTCGTATAATCCATTTGTCTTGTCCCTCTTTCTAATCAAGTAGTTTCTGCATAGTGAATCTAAGCATTAAATATCAAATTTAACGTTGCTGAGCCATCTGACGCTTGCAAGATCGTCAAATGAAAAGATAAGATTCTTTTTAGTATCCATTGTGGCAATCGTCTCCATATCCTCAGGACTAAGTTCAAAGTCAAAGATATTGAAGTTTTCGATGATTCTTTCTTTGTGAACAGATTTCGGAATCACTACGACGCCTCTTTGTGTTAACCAGCGTAAAATCACTTGAGACACAGATTTATTATTCTTTTCAGCAAGTGAAGCTAATACTTCATTTTGGAAGATATTATTTGTTCCCTGGGCAAAGGGCCCCCAGGATTGAATTTGAATATTGTTCTCTTTCATATAAAGAGCACTTTCTACTTGCTGGGTGAACGGATGTGTTTCAATTTGGTTTATGGCAGGAACGACCTCATTATGGTCCATCAGATCGGTCAGACGATCCAGCGGGAAGTTGCATACTCCGATTGCCTTGATCTCTCCTTCACGATACAATTCCTGCATAGCATGCCAAGAGCCATATACATCGCCAAATGGTTGATGAATTAAATACAAATCGAGGTACTCCACCTGCAATTTATCCAGTGATTTTGCAAATGCTTTTTTAGTATTCTCATAACCGGCATCCTGAATCCAAACTTTAGTGGTCAGGAATATTTCCTCCCTTGGCACACCACTCCGTTTGATTGCGCGGCCAACCGCTTCTTCATTGAGATATGCAGCAGCGGTATCAATGAGACGATAGCCTGCCATGAGTGCATCATAGACGCTTTGTTCACATTCATTTGCATCTGAAATCTGATATACACCGAAGCCGAGAATCGGCATTTCCACGCCATTGTTCAAAATCACTTTTTGCATAAAGCATTCACTCCTTTTAATTTAAATAAATTTACCGATTGAAGTAAATTCACATTGATGGTTTATTACCCTTTCGTGTATAATTATATATATAATCAAAATTTCATCAATCACTAAACCATCCCCATTCGTGTATTACTGCACAGTTTGATATAAATTGTGTATTTATCATCAAGGAAGTCAGGTGAACTTAACAATGCTTAAAATGGACAGAAGAAGTCTGAAATCTCAAGAGGCAATTAAAAAAGCTATCATAGAGCTGATGTCTGAGAAAAGTTTTGATGATATTACGATTCAGGACATTGCTGATAAGGCAAATGTTAATCGAAGAACTATCTATCTTCACTACATCGATAAATTTGATTTGCTGGATAAACTCATCGAGAATCATATCAATGAACTGAAGATAATTTGTGAAGTAGAAGCTGAAACGGACACCGTAGAAGGAAATGTAACTTGGTTCAGATACTTCGAGCGAAATTACTCATTTTTTTCAGCGATGTTAGCAAGTAAAGGGGCTCCTTTCTTCCGCAACCGTTTCCTTGAATTTGTCACTGAAGATATAAAGAATGGATGGGATATGTTTGAAAACAAGGACAGGGGAATCACCGAAGATATATTGGTCCAATTTATCTCTCCGGCTTATGTAGGGATTGTGGAGTGGTGGTTTATAAATGGAATGCCTTATCCACCTGATGTTATGGGGAAACAAGTGGGAATACTGTTAGAAAACAACCTCTCCTAAATCACGGTGTCTGTATTGCCGTCTGTTTGGGTGAGGGAAAGAAAATATAGTTAGGAGCCGTGCTCAGCGCGGTTTTTTTGACGATTATAAGGTGATTCCTTTAAAACTGCTAAAATAAAAACAATAACGGAGATAGCCTCCGTTATTGTTCCAGAAATATAATTAACTTATTGTTTAAGCAGCTGTTATTCGTATGAAAGACTAGTCGACAGGTGGCAGTAAGCGTTAATCTGTTCCTGAAGCTCAGAAACTTGCAATGGTAAGAAGTGCAGTTGCAAGCTTGGCTGGATCGCCAACCTACTTACCGTTCATCGATTCCCAGATCACACGGGTTTTTGCTGTACGCTCAGCATAGTCGTCGATGGATAACTCAGGCCAATTGGGTGAATTTGGTTCTAGTAACTCTGTGCGGAAAAAACAAGGTTCACCAATAGTTGTATGAATTTCGAATGGCTCCACGTCGAAGCGTAAGGACTCCATCCATCACTCAAGGCCGAACTTAGTAGCCGAATACGCACCACAAAAATCCTGTCCTACCAGACCGGCGAGCGAAGAAATTGAGATAATATGGCCGGAGCGCACCTTACGCATAACAGGAAGTACTGCCCGGCTAACATTCATTGGACCGAATAGGTTAGTGCTGATCTGTCGCTCAACCTGAGCCGGGCTCAATTCCTCGAAGAAGCCCGCACAAAAGTTAGCGGCGTTATTAACTAATACATCCACTCGGCCGAACTTTTCTATTGTTGTCTTGACCGCTGTTTTGGCGTCTAAAGGATTATTAACATCGAGTTGAACAACTAGAAGATTGTCCGACGCTCCGATTGCTTTGGTATTGTATAAATTTCATTCTCTGCATCAGTTACCTGAAGCTAGTTTCTGTGTTAGTGTCTTAGCCAAAGCCCTATACGAATCTCTTAGAACCATTATAAGATAATCTGGCTGCTTTGTTTCATAAATAATTTTTTTAGGAACTCATATAACAACACACTCGTACCAGTACCCCATTCTACTCGAATTGAATTATCCTACTGATTAGCATCTAAGACTGTTTCAGAAAAGACTAAATGAGCGTTTCCGTGTTGAATACCGGGAGACGCTCATAACGTTACATTCTTCATGTTCTCTCTGATAGACAAGCTTAAATGTCCAGATCTACGAAGATTGCGGCGTGGTCAGATGCAGCCTGCGCAGGGTTATTGATCTCCGGAAGGTGTGGAAATAGTGTACCGTTTCTACCTCCCCAAACGCCGGCGCGTTAAATGCCCCCGCCACGTGCGATTTGGAACTGTGCAGGTGACACCAAGATATAGTCAATTTTATCTTTGGCTTCACCGTTACCCCAAGTACCTGGCCGGCCTGCAAAATCGAAGCTCTCGATCTGACTCGCGTCTTTAAGATCTGAACCCTCCGCTAGGAGTGGGGATAATGAATCACGATCGGGACTATCGTTGAAGTCTCCTATCACTGCAATTAGGTCTTCATTAGAGGCACGAAGGCCTTCGTAGATTTTTCGCGAACCGGCTTCGCTTGCTTCTTTCGCAGTGCGTCATTGTCGGCATGGTTGCCATGTCCCTTAACCAACCATTGTTTTAGCAGGTACTTTTTAGTTAACATTCGTTCAC
>NZ_PEII01000025.1:0-38422 GCF_002750415.1 Paenibacillus sp. LK1 | reverse complement strand
GACGACATGCCAGCCGTCATGCACGAAGTGACGTACAGTTCCATTCGTATCCAGCCTGCTTCGCAAGCCTTCCGGGTCGTAGCCGTGCTGTAACACACCGCCATCGGCTTGCTCCACGTGAATCGTCCGGTTGAATGCATCATAGGCATAGTTTATCGCCTGCTCCCCTTGATGCTCCTGAATCAAATTGCCTTGGGCATCATAAGTATAGCGTATGTTTTTCCCGTTCGCCCTCTCATCGGTCGTTACACCTTGCTCCCCATGCTCTTCCCGCAACGCTTCTTCAATCAGGCTGAGCAGGCGGTTCCTTGTATCGTAAGTGTAACTTGTCCGTTGTCCGTTCCAGACACGGGAGACTCGGTTGCCTGCGGCGTCATAGGCGAATTGCTCCGTACCGTATCCAGCATACCGGGCTTCCACCAGTCGATCCAGTGCATCGTAACGATACTCTGCGCGATCTTCCGTTCCATAACAGCCAACCGTATTCCCGCTTTGGTCATACGCATATCGGTTGTCGAGCAATACTGTTCCATCCGCTGCGCGGGTGTGGAGCCGCGATACCTGTCCATCCGGCGTGTATTCATATGCGGTCTGCACACCGTTGCCGTATAGCATGGACGCGATTCGGTTGCCCGCTGCATAAGTGTACTGAGCCAGATCTTTCTCACCTTGCCGGATGGCAACAACCCGCCCCACCGGATCATATGCGTATTCGACGCGCGTTCCGCCAGCATCCGTGCGAGCCACCGTTTGGCCTTCTGCATCATATTCGTAGCGCAGCACTGGACGCAGAGCCGTGTCCTTCGCCTGTTTCGTCAGGCCATCCATTCGGCTCAGATATTTGGCCGTTAGCAAACCGTCTTCGTTATAGTCGTAGTCATAACGCACCTCGTTATTCGCGGACGAGATCAGCTGGCCGTCTTCGCGGTAGGTGTATGTTTCTTCCTCACCGCTGGACAACTCCCGTCTGCGAACGAGTTGGTCATTGAAATTGTAGACCATGTCCAGTACTCGCTGGTTCCGGTCCTGCTGCCGGGCCAGGCGGCCTTCCCGGTCATACTGATACGTAATTGGCAAGCCGTCTGGACCTGTAATCGCGGACACTTCACCAAGGGAATTATACGCATACTGAGTCGCATGTCCCTTCGCATCCGTAGAACGAGTCAGATTACCCGCCACGTCATAGTCATAGTGCTCCGTTGTGCCGTCCGGCCGTGTCAGTGCCGTAATGTTGCCCCATCCGTCCAGTGTACGGCGCGTCATCCGCCCTTCTCCATCCCGAATCCCTACGACATGCCCTGCGGCATCGTACTCGTATTCCTGTCGCAAGACTGAGATACGATTTGGGCCATTGCCCCACACTTGACGCACTTGGCCAGCCAACGTATAGGCATACCTCGTTTCGACGCCGTATTCCGTCACGGCTTCCTGCTCCCCGTACCGGTTAAAAGCATGCTGCTGAATGATCTCGCCCAACGGATTGCGGATTTCGGTCAGACGGTTCAGCACGTCATACGTGTATTCCATTCCTGCCCCATCGTCACGGGCTGCATCGTACAGGCCAGGGGACACTTTTTTCGCCACTTTCCCTTCGGGATTGTAGAAAAGACGGTTGACTCTGCCGCCCTTGCCCACAAAACGGATTGGCCGATTCCGAACATCGTATGCATACTGTATCCTATGCCCCAGCGTATCCGTTTCTTCTGTCACGTTGCCGCTACGGTCGTACTTCAGGTACATGGAACTGGCTTTCGCACCCGCATGCTCCCGGCGGCTGATCTGTACGATCCGATCAGTGCTATCATAGCTAATCTCCGTTTCGTACCCTTCGGGCGAACGGATGTAGGTCATGTTCCCGTTACGATCATACCCATATTTGGTCTCTGCGGTGACCGTTCCCTGGCGCTCATCACGCAGGTCTTCCCCGTCAAGCACGTCTAGCTGGCGCAATAGCCTGCCCGCTTTGTCATATTCGTAGCGGATGTGCCGCTCCTTGCCTTCACTCAGCTTGTAACGTTCGGAAGTCCGCTGATTCAGACAATCGTATGTATATCGAATGTCTGCTCCCGTGTCGTCCGTGATGCGAGTCACGCGGTGATTACGATCATAAGCGTACGTAATACCGTGATACGTCGCCGGATATCCCTCCCGTGTCACGAATTCCGACGTTCGCTCTTCCTTCACCAGGTTGCCGGCAAGGTCATATTCGTAACGGGACAAGCGGTACAATACGTGCCCGTTAACCTTCGACTCACTTTCAGAGGAAATCCCTTCCTGAACAGGTTCCCGCTTTTCGATTAACCATCCTGCCGTATTGTATCCATACAACGTGCCGAACCGTTCGGCATCTTGGTCACCACTGTCCACCGCTTTGCCGTCCATTTCTTTGACGACCCGCCCGGCTGCATCATATGCGTAACGCCGTTCGATATGCCCTTCTGCATTGGTCACCTGAACCAGACGATCCATGGCATCATAGTCGTATTCTGTTCCCGGTCCATCATCCGTCTTCAGATCGTATTGCTCTGGACCGATGGACTTCACGAGATTACCGGCGGCATCATATTTAAATCGATGAATCCCTCCATCGGGTAGTATGGTCTGAATGCGGTTGCCGCGATGATCATATACATGCTCCGTGCCTTGACCATCATCCAGTACCGGATCATATTGGTTCGGCTCCACATCTTTCAGTACATGGTCATACATGTCATAGTGGTACCTTCGGGTTTGATGAAGCGGATCGGTGATCCGGATCAGATGATCCAATGCATCATAGCGATACTCCGTTCCTTTACCGTTATCGATTCGTTCCACGTAATCATTCGGCTGCACCTGCTTGATCATGTTGCCCATCTTGTCGTAGAACATCAGCGTGGTATTGCCTTCGGCATCCACAATCCGGGTTCTTTTATTGAGATGGTTATACTCAAATTCAACTGATCCATACGCCGTCGTTATACGGATAACCCGAGCCACATCGTCGAATGCGTAACGGTATTCTTGGCCTTCAGCATCTCTGACATACGATGGTGAATTCGAATGAACAACTTCATAGGCATATGTGGTTACATGACCAAGCGCATCCTGACGGGTGAGAGTCCTACCCTGTACATCATAGGTATAGGCAGTGACCGCCCGACGCTCGGCATCGATCGCTTGTATCTCTTCCAGCACACGTCCGAACGTGTCATAGGCATATGTCTTTTCCACGATGTTATTGACCGATACGGAGATGCGGTTGAGTTGTTCATCATAGACTTGGCTATGCTGTGTACCATCCGCTGCAATCTCCGTAAGCAATTGCCCATGGATGTCATATTCCCAGCGAGTAGTCCGGCCACCTGTATCCGTATGTGCACACTTGAATTGATACGTATCATACTCGAAGGATTCCCGTGTCCCATCCTGATAGACGATATCGGTTACAAGGTAATCTGTATTATAGCGATACGTCTCCACGACATTCGTCGCATGGAAAGTAAATGTCGTTTCAGAATCAGCATCATTATAATGGATATCGGTCATTTGATCGTAAGCATCCCTTTGCCGGATTACTCTGCCAGCTGCATCATAGATGTTAGTCACATAGGTATTTCCGTTCTGGTCCGTTATGCTCTCAAGATAGCCTTGCTCCGAATACGTATATTGAATGTTCCCCTGGTTGGGATAGGTTACCTGCATGAGGAGGTCGCCGTCATATTCATAAATCACGGATCTGCCAATATTGTCGGTCATCCGTATTAACAAACCATCCCGGCACTCCATCAAGACAGTCTTTCCGCCGGGTGCAATCAGACGGCTAATACCGTTATCGTTATACTCCAGTCGCGTCCGGTTCCCTGACCGGTCCGCAACGCTGCTCAAACGCCCTTTCTCGTCATACTCGTACGTTATCCTGTCAGGGCCGATGAGTACATACCCCGATGCATCCTCATATTCGATCAGGCGATAGTCCTGCTTACCTCCAATCGCATTGACCCAATTGCCCTCATGAAACATAAACCTCTCGCCCTCGCAGAAGGTGGGAGTGAGCGCAAACTCGGAGACGCTGTCATTGAAGGTAATATACTGCGTTGGTCTTCGCTCCACACCGGTAGTTCATCCATTACGGTGACCGCCACGGATTCTGAAGGCGCGAGTGTAACCGCAGACATCCAGTTGAAAATTCATT
This sequence comes from Paenibacillus sp. LK1, assembly GCF_002750415.1. Lineage (NCBI taxonomy): Bacteria > Bacillati > Bacillota > Bacilli > Caryophanales > Paenibacillaceae > Paenibacillus > Paenibacillus sp. LK1. The sequence continues at coordinate 34,248 of NZ_PEII01000025.1, read as the reverse complement.
CTTTACGTGAAAAGATACTTCTATATACGGGACTCGGTCTCCTCGCAGCCGGGGGTATCTTCGCCCTGTATTGGTTTGTGCTGAAACCAAAACCTGTATTCCGCGGAAGGCTGGAAGGATATTTCTTGGCCACTGCAAACGGAGAAGATATTCCCGTGACGAATTGGCCACTGACTTCATTGGAGCGACGAAAAGTAAGTCTCAGTGAACTATTTGATCGTATGGACATTGGGGTTAAGGTACCGGAGTCAGGACGAATCTGGCTGGAGGCTGGTAAAAAGGAAACGTTATTGGTACGGCATGATACGAACTGCACAGTCGATCGGGGACGAACACCAGTGAAACCCAGACATACAGAAGCTTTGGAGTATAATGAAAAGTTGTATATTACGTTTGAAGATGGAGTCACGGAGATTGAAATTCGATACAAAGCCATCAAACCAAGTACTAATATCTATGTAGGACAAAAGAAAGACCCACAGCAGACCATGGGATAATCATTGCAGTGTTGATGAGAACGATCATCTGCAATGACACTATTGTAAAAACAGATGCACAAAGAGAGTTAATCGACTTATAGAAAATGATTCCTGTTCAGAACAGGAATCATTTTTTTTATCCCTTGGGTATCTCGAGTGCTTATGTGTTCTGAAGATAGCAACGTTCTCATAAAAATCTGTCTAACACTCCCCTGCCAGCTCCACTTCTGTCCAATGAAGCTGAACACCCTGCCGAATCAGCTGTGCCTGATAGGCATGAAGATGCTTCGCCGAAGCCCTCACCTCTGAGGGCTCTACTTGCTGTGCAATCGCATAAGCAGCAAGGGTGCCCGCAGCCTCGCCAATATTCCATTCGGTGGGATGCAGACGGTAACAACCGTTCGCAATCTGGGTCATGGAGATATTTTTGCAAGCTGGGAGCAAGTTCTTGACTCGCACCGGGATGAGTGCACCCAGCGGAATCTCATAGGGATGGTTCGGTATATAAAAAGTCCGCTGACTCACGGTTGTTGGATGGAGATCCAGATGATAACTGCCGACCCCCACACTGTCCTCGTAACGTTTGGCTCCCTCTGCTCCGCGCAATGCCTTGCTCACATCCTGCTCGCTAATGGTATATACGCCTCGGATTCGCCGTGATTCCCGAATATACGGCGCTTTTGCGAGACCGTCTTCCGTACCGAGCACATCTCCACGCAGCCTTACGCCCGGATAACCCTTTCCGCCGTCCAGGCGGGGAGCTGCTGTCTGAAGCCAGTATACCAAGGAAAGGGTTAGCTGCCTCGCCGCTTCCAGATGCCGCTCACGTTCCTCCGGCGATACGCCAATGATCGGCCCGGCGTAATAATCGTTCAGTGCCCAGTTGAGCAGCGTGACTTCACCATCATTCAGTGACTCTGACCATATAGCTGGGTCAACGATCCGCCGATAATCCCACAGGGGGGTTATGCCCTGATCATTCGGGAACATCGTGAACTCTTTCAGCTTGGAGGTATCATTAGCATCCGAAGCGTACCAGCTCAGGATCGGATACTGTGAGAACGAGGGAACATACTGACGCCAGTAATCATAATCCCTCGGACGAGGGATCGTGAAGTCTCCTCCCGGCACATAATCCACTGCCGCCACATGGGTAATCGACTGCATGTCTAGCGGGTTCGCTTCATCCAGGGCATGTGGCTCAACCGTATCCCGCCGAGATTCCGCTCCACTTACATACTCTACTCCCGCAAGGGGAAGCAGATCACCGCATTCTGTAGCATCCAGATAATAGGCACCCTGGAGCTTAATTAATCCCCCATTTCGTTCTTCACGCACAGTCACGCCAGTCACCCGGTCACCTGCTGTATCTACATGTACTGGCACGGTATGATAGAGCACCTCGATCCGACCGGTGTTCACGTAAGGCGCAAGCATCTCATGCAAAACAGCAAGCGCGACCTTCGGCTCATGCGCCAAGCGGCTCACCCAGCCATTACCGGGGTTAAGAACAGGATCGCTCTTGGCGACATCCGTAAGCGGGTAGTTCCGTCTGTAGTAATCTCTGACCCGGCTGCGGAACTCACGGTACGAAGCTGTACTGCCAGATTGTTCAATCCAGCGGTGCTCATCTGGCGGTACTGCCTGTGAGGTCAATTGACCGCCAAGCCAGTCCGTCTCTTCCGTCAAAAGTACCCGTTGCCCTGCCTTGGCTGCAGCCAGCGCAGCTGCAGTCCCGCCAAGACCACCGCCAATAATGACGATATCACTGTGTTTCTCCTGCTCAATCCCCATGCTTTGTCTCCTCCCTGTCACTGCCTTCAGACCAGCCAACGCCGTCCTTACGCAGATGTTCCAAGGCCAGCTGCGCCGCCCCGAAACAGCCTGCCCAGTTACCGAATTCAGCCACTGCAACCCGGTCTGCCAATCCGACACTGGACAACTTAGCGGTAAGCATCGGCCACCATATAGCCTGATCATGGGTCACACCGCCACCAAGAATAATCAATTCCGGATCTATCGAGGCAGATATATTCGCAATAACCGAGGCCAAATCAGATATGTAACGCTCTAGAATGTACAACGCTATTGCTTCTCCCTGTCTTGCAGCGGTCATAATCTCTCGGCCGTGAGTATACGTGTTGCCCTTCTGTTCCCGCGCCAGCCGCATCAGTGCACTACCGGAAATGTATTGCTCCACGCAGCCACGTTTGCCACAATTGCAAGGCCGACCGTCAGGCACCAGCACACTGTGCCCCCAGTCCCCACCGCGCCAGTCTACTCCCCGTAACATCCTGCCAACTGCCATATTGGCCCCACCGACCCCAGTTCCGAGTGTCAGCATAACCAGGTTCTGCTTACCGCGGCCGGTGCCAAGCCACGCCTCGCCGAGCAGTGCAGCATTGGCGTCGTTATCAGCAGTTGAAGGCAGGCCAAATTCCGCTGTTGCCCACTGTGTCAGTGGCATTCCCTGCCAGCCAGGTAAATTATTCGTTGCGTGGATCACTTCACCCGTCTCCACATTCACCCTTCCTGCCGAGGCAATCCCCAGTGCCTTCACTTCTTCACATCTAGACAACAGTTCACTTACTAACCCGCACAGCTGGCCAAGTATAGCCTTCCGGCCCAACCGGGCCTCGGTTGCACATGTAGCTTCCACCAGAACGACTCCTGCTTCATTGACTACAAGCCCTTTAATGCCTGTGCCACCTACATCTACGCCAATGACCTGCGGCATTCGCTTTCCCCCTATTCACACAAGCCCTTCAATAAATACGGTCGATAACCGCCCTGGCCGTTAATTCCTTCATCTTTTTAGTCTCTTCGCCATGCTCGCGCTCCAGTCCCTGGCAGAGCAAGTCGATAATAAACAGCTGAGAGATTTTAGCTCCTACAGAACCGCCTTCAAGGGGAGACTCCTTCCCCGCGGTCAAGAGCAAGATATCCGCAATAGAAGCAATGGGGGATTTGGCATAGTTCGTCATGGCAATCACCTTAGCCCCGTTTTGTTTAGCCTTCATCAGCATATCGTTGGTATCCAGCGTACTGCCGGACACACTGATGCCAAAAGCCACGTCACCTTCTCCCATCGTTACCGCCATCATGGACTGAATATGACTGTCGGAATTCGCTTCCGCACGTCGGCCGATACGCAGAAAACGGTTCTTGGCATCCATAGCGGTAATGCCTGACGAGCCCACGCCGAAGAATTGCACATGTCGTGCACTGTCCAGACACTTTACTGCCTGCTCCAACTGGCTACGATCCAGCATACCCAAGCTGGATTGCAGCACACCCACCATCGAGGCATATAAATGGTCGGCGTAATCGTCCTCTCCCTGCTCGCCGTCTGGCTGGTTCTGCCGTTTCGGCAGCCCCTGGGCCAGCATCAGCTTGAAATCCTGATAGCCTTTAAACCCGATTTTACGGCAGAATCTCATCACCGTGGTCTCTCCGGTACCAGCAAAATCAGCCAGCTCAGTCACAGAAAAATAGATTATATTATCCGGATTGTCCCGTACGCACCTGGCCACCTTCTGCTCCGACTTGGTCATGGAAGGATAATACGTATTAATTCGGTCATTCATCTCCATTACTCTTCATCCTCGCTTTTTTCTGGTCACTGCTGCGAACTGTCGGGTAATTAGCTGTGGCCGAGTTATTGCGGAGCCCACCACAACCGCGTATGCCCCCAGATCAAGCGCTTCTTCTACCTGAAAAGGTTTACTAATCCGCCCTTCGGCAATGACCGGAATCTTCAACCGCTGTGCGGACATTCCCAGCAGCTCCAAATTAGGCCCTTCCTGCTGCCGGGAATACGGTGTATAACCCGATAGTGTAGTCGAAACACAGCTGACTCCAAGTAACTCAGCATATAAAGCTTCCTCCAGAATGGAGATGTCTGCCATGGAAACTACCCCATTTGCGTTCAGATAGGCGGTGATTTGCTCCAATGTATGATTTTTCGGCCTGCTCTGGCGGGTCGCATCAAATGCAATGATATCCGCTCCGGCCTCTAGCAGCTCGTCAATTTCTCTGAGAGTTGGGGTGATATATACAGCAGAATCCGGGTAATTGCGCTTCACGATGCCAATAACCGGCAATGAGACGGTCTGCTTGATCGCACGTACATCTGCTGCCCCATTCGCCCGAATACCCGCGGCCCCTCCTTCCTCCGCAGCAGCTGCCATACGAGCCATCATCGCCGCGCCATGCAGCGGTTCGTCAGCCAGCGCCTGGCAGGAAACAATTAGCCCCAAATGCAGTTTCTCCAGCACTACCTTTGTCAGGGTTTCCACCCTCTCTCTTATATTCTGCTTTCCTTACCTGGGTTGGATGGTACGAATCGTACAGACAGGCCCACTTCGAACATCCGGTTCCATGGCATATAACAATCGGTAATCTGGATACTCCCTGCTGTAGTATCGATCCGCACAGTAAGCTCTTGTCGCAACCTTTCCTCTACTCGGGCAGCAACAAGGCCACGAGACCCATCGAGCAAGTACTTGCCATATCCCATCTCCTGCACCGGGCCATTGCTAAGTTCTCCCCGAACGACTGAACAATAGCAGACATCCTCAGCATAGCGGAGAGCGAGGAAATCAAGATGCGATTGTGTACGACCATAGAGCAGATAGATCATGGCCTGCGAAATGACGGTTCCTAGCGAGTTGGAGCTGGTATTCCAGGCGGCATATCCAGCCAGATCAAATAACATGTCTTTTTGCCGCAGCATCTTGACCAGCTTCTGATCCCCACCATTGGCATATCCCACATCCGCTACAGCCACCGGCTTGTTCTTGCTCCTGAGCAGAAAGTGTCCATATTCCACCAGTTCCATCAGGTTTCGGTATACATCATAGCTGTAAAAAGAATGCTGCTGCGACACCGCTTCCGCCATCGTCTCTCCAGGTGTGCTAATCAACAGCACCAGATCTGCTTCAGTCTCACTGGATGCAATTAACCCACCTGCAGCCAAAATCTGATATTTCAGCGTCTCATAGAAAAATCGATCCTCGAATAGCGGAGTAACAAACGCCCCCTGAACAGATGATAATCGTGGGTACACCAACGGCATCCGGCCGCGAGCCTTGTTCATCATTCTGGAGAGCAGTACGCAACCAACTTCGTCCGCACCAGGATACATGTAGACTTTAAGTTCCAGATCCAGGGCGGTAATCCGGGCTCGCACTTTCTCCTGATCCTTGGCTGTATGTCCATAAGGCGCCGAATCATCCTGCGGCACAATCATGAAGTCGATAATTCCTTCCTGGACCAGAGCCAGCACTTGCTTGTTAGCTTCAATATTTATGGCCCTGCGTCCCAGGTAATCTTCCAGCACTTCCATTGGTAGACGGTTATCGATATCGGCCAGCTCGCAGATCTCCTCATCCGTCGCAATCCCCAGCTCCATCCGATGGCTGATGAAACCTTTGCGAAAAATCTCTCTTCCCCAGTCGGCATAATAATCCGGCTCCTCATCGGACAGGGAATATTGCGGGCAGCGCATAATCAGTTGAAACGCATACAGGGTTAGCTGCGGGTACCGCTGCTTGATCCCCCGAAGGCGCTCCAGACGGGCCGTCAGTTCATCCGGCTTCAAATGATGCAGCCGGGAAGGAATAATCCCGCCGTAGAGCAACGTATCCAAGGCAACGATTGCTCCATCTGCCCCTGCACAGCTCTCCTCAAACCATGTCCATAACTGTTCCACATCGCCCGGACGCTTTTTCAGGCCCATGATTTCAAGTGGCGGACGCTCAACTTTGAATTCCGTTCCCTGTGCCAACAAATAAGGAAACTCATAATTGCAAGGCCGTTCATCTAACGAAACAAAGGTTAACTTATACTGCTTCGGCATGAATGCGTTCACCCTTTCTGTGTTTTTTTATCCTTTAATTGCTCCGGCGATGCCTTCCATATAGTATTTTTGGGTGAAAAGGAACACGATGATAATCGGCAGCACCGAGATCATGGTGCCGGCGGCAATCCAGCCGAAGTTATACGAGAACTGACCGTTCAGATACGTCAGGGCCGCAGCCAATGGATATTTCTGCGGATCATCCAGCACGACAATCGGCCACAGGAAATTGTTCCAGAATGCCATGACTTCAAGCAAGCCAATGACGGCAATACCTGGTTTAACCAATGGCATGACAAGCTGCACGAAGATACGGAACTCGGAAGCTCCATCCATTTTGCCAGAATCCCGAATATCCGTCGGTATGCCCAGAAACGTTTGCCGCATCAGAAAGATGTTAAAAACCGACACCGCGGCCGGAAGCACAACACCAAGAAACGTATTGCCCAAGTGAAAGGCCTGAATCGTTAAATAATGCACAATCATCGCCGTTGCCGAAGGAATAATCATGGTCGAGATCAGCAGCGTGAACACCAGATTACGTCCCCTGAACCGAAAGGTCGCGAGTGGATACGCCGTTAGGCAGGACAAGAAGATGTTAAACACTACCCCAAGGAGCGTAATCACCACCGTATTTATGATGTAGCGTGGAAAATCCATGAACTCCCACACCTGCACGTAGTTATCGAAAGCGATGAAGGTTGGTAGAATTGCTGGTGGATTCGCAAACACATTACGACCAGGCATCAGCGATACGCTGAGCAGCCACAGAAAAGGACCCATCATAAACAGGGCGAGCAAAATCAACAGTACATAAATGATCAAATGACGAAGGGCTTTTTTCATTTTTTTAGACGAAAGCGTACGCCGAATCAATAGGTATTCACCCCGCCTCTCCGGTTCAGCCGGAACACCAACACACTGAGCGCTGCTACCATCACACTGACGATCAGCCCAAGCGCCGAGGCATACCCGAAATTGAATTGCTCCAGCCCTTTTTGAAAAATATAAACGCTTGAGGTCAGCGTGGACGTTCCCGGCCCGCCCTTGGTGAGAATATAGACCTCATCGAATACACGAACGGCACCCATCACCGAAATTACGGTGCAAAAGAGAATATGCGGCCGCAGCAACGGAAGCGTCACATGAATAATCAGTCTCAGTGGTCCTGCTCCATCCACTCTGGCGGCTTCGTATAGATCTGCCGGAATTCCCTGAAGCCCAGCCAGATAGAGCATCATATAATAGCCGAGACCCTTCCACATGGTGATGAACATCAGCACATACAGCGCCGTACTGCTCGTGGAAAGCCAGGAGACCTGCTCACTAAGAATGCCAACCTTCAGCAGCAGGTAATTGACCACGCCGTTATTGCCCAACAGCCAGCTCCAGATCAGTGCCACCGCGACCATGGAAGTTACAACCGGTATGTAGTAGGCAGCCCTGAACATTTTGACACCTGGAATTCGGCTGTTAACCAGAATGGCCATGAGGATAGAGATGATTTGAATCACCGGCACAACCAGCACATACACCAGCGAATTCCACAGCGAAATCAGGAAATTGTGATCTTGAAAGGCCCGGGTAAAGTTATCCAAACCAACGAAATGTGTCTCCGTAATGACAGAATAATCGGTTAATGAGAGGGGTATCCCGTAAATAATCGGCCAAAAGGTGAAAACCGCCAGAAACAACAATCCCGGTGCCATAAACGCCCATGCAGCAAAAGATTCGGATCGAATCGCCTTGTACACGGCTACGCCTCCTCTCTTCTAGGATCGAGGGGGAGTACTCCCCCTCATTAGACTGTATCGCATAAGTTCAGGAATCCTGGTTAAGAATTTGGTTAACTTCCTGCTCCACTGCGTTCAGCGTTTCTTTAATATCTGCTCCGTTCATCAAAATTTCCTGCAAGCCCCGTGCCAATGCGGAGTTGATATCTCCTGCATTCGGTACGCCGACCATGTAATCAGTGGCTTTATCGAGACTTTGAGAGGAGGCTACCTTGGCTTCGGCTTCCAGCGATCCGTCGGATTGCGTAAAGAACGGATCTTCAATGGAGGCTTTGCTCGACGGCAGCGTGTTGGCTACCTTGGAGAAGGCAGTCTGATTCTCTGCATTGGTAATAAAGGCGGCAAATTCCACCGCTTGCTCGGGGTTTTTGGATTTCTGTGGCACAACGAGATCCATGGAATTGGAGAGCCGTAGGTTCGCTTTGCCCGTTGGGAGCGTTACAGCAATCGTATTTTTGTAAACATCCGGTGCAGACTTCTTGATGAAGTTGATAAAGGTTGGACCCGACAACTGGAAAGCGACCTGCTGCCCGGAAAAATACTGGATCTGCTTGCTGAATTCCGCATCCTCCTTCAGCACCACGCCTTCGGCCATCAGATCACGCATTTGAGCGATCATCGCCTCTGCCTCCGGCGTATTGAAAGCGGCGGCCGTTTTGTCCTCATTTAGAATCGGAATGCCGTCGATTGGAAATAACTTGGAAATAAGCTGCTGCGCATAACCGGCCACTCCGGTCTTTTCATGGACCTGACGGGCCCACTCCACAAGTTCCTCTCGGGTCTGCGGCGGATTTGCCGGATCAAGGCCTGCCTCCTTCACAAGCTTGGTATTCATGAACAGCACTTCGGTACCTGTGTACCAAGGAAGCGCGTAAGCTTTGCCATCCAAAACAGTAGAATTATAAATACCTTCAAAGTAACTCTTCGCTTCCTCATCTGTCAGGTATTCATTCAAATTCAGCAGCGCTCCCTTACTTCCCAATTGACTGGCGAATTCGGTATTGAGGTTCACCACATCAGGGCTTTTGCCACTGGCCGTACTGGTCAATAAACGCTGTGAAATGGCATCATATGGATAGTCCTTCCACTCGACTTTCACGCCAGGATGACTGCTCTCATACTTGGCAATCAATTCATTGAAGTAATCGTTGAACGTTGGCTGTAAAGCAATCGTCCAAAACTCCAGCGTCACCGGCTTTCCAGCTTCCGTACCCGTCTCCCCAGAGCTTCCCGGACTCGGCGTACCAGCCGTATTGTCATTTCCTCCGCAGGCGGCAAGCAGCATAGACATCATAACGACTAGCAGCAAAGATACGGTGAAGCCCTTTCTGTTGGTGGTCACACAACATTCCCCCTCAGTTTGGTATAAGACGGGAGCCGGCGCTTACGTCAGATTTCCTGGCTAATTACTCCATCTTTCCAATGGAGTATATGCAGACCCTGGAGTTAGAATGAAGTATTCTTCCAGAAATAAATTAAAAAAAGAAATAATTTTTCTTTTAGGTTAAAAAAACACAAAAAAAAGCCAGTTCGATCCGTAAAAGGACCAAACTGACTTATTTGTTACAACTATATGTATAAGACAAGGCTACAATTAAGCCGTCTCATGCTGTTTCTTCGGCTCTGCTTCATAGACTTGCGTATGTTCATTTTCAGCTAAAGCCCATTCTACCGTGCCAGGTTTGCGTATTTTCCACATCCAGGCCTGTACTTGAAGTGATCTCTTAACCCATGCGAGGGACGCACAACGTTGCTCGGAACGAACTGATAATCCCCAGTGAATAACGCGTGCGAGCCACCGGTTCACATACTCATTATGAGAACGCACAGATGGCAATTCATCGCGGAACAGTCGCTGTTTAACATCCATAGGGGGCTGCCCGCATGTCCAATAATGAAGCAACGCTGCCAGGCTATATATGTCTGACATCGGTCCCTGACTGGACTTCTCCGAGTAGAACTCAAGCGGCGAATACCCGGCCGATGTAAAGATCGCCTGTTTTTCCCCGGATTGTACAGGCCAACGAGCTGCTGAACCGAAGTCCAGTAGTTTGGGCGTACCGTCTTCCATCACCATAATATTGGATGGCTTCACATCACGATGAAGAATTCCCTGTTTATGAATATAGTCCAGTGTATCTACCAGCGGAAGCAATGTCTCCGTAATAAATACCGCGTCCAGCGCATGATTTCGCTCAATCAGATATTCGGTTAAGGTTACCCCTGTACAATATTCCATTACAAGATACCCTGTGTCATTTTCTTCGAAATGATCCACATACGACACAATATGAGGATGATTCAACGTCGATAACAGCTCTCCTTCTACCAAAAATGCAGCAAGAAGTTCCTGATACTGACCACTGAAACCTCGTGAAGAACAGAACACTCCCCGTTTGTCAGCCTGACGTGCTGCAAGCCTCTGGGGGAAAAACTCCTTGATTGCTACTTTTGCACCTGTATTCCGATCTCTTCCTGCATATACAATAGCCAGCTCACTGCTAGCCATGAGATGTCTTACCTGATATGTATCATTTAAAATTACATTGCGTTGCAATGCCATTTTGCAATTGTCCTTTTTCATAACAGACCCTCTTTTCAACCTTGTCGATCGGAAGACTTGCCGCATGTTGCATCATTTGGTCCAACCAGACAGGCGTTTCATCGCCAACCATGTATATAAACCAAATGATGCAATTTGAATCACAACCATGCGGAAATATTAAAAAATTTCTATATTTAATAATTCTTCTGTAAAAATTGCTGAATTTCTTGGTTCATCTGCTTCAACACGTCTTGAGAAGGAAAATGACCTGTGTCGTATTTGATTGCTTTGACATTCGGAATAATCTTCTGAGCTCTTTCAATGACCTTATCTGCCGGGAAAAAGACATCCTTTTCTCCCACCAGCAGCAGAGTTGGCGATGTATAATTCACCAATTCGTCCTGCTCCGTAAGCTTGGGCATATCCTGCTCCAGACTGACGTATTTGAAGATTTTCCCGATTATATTTTTATCTATTTCTTTCATACAACTGCATGACATGATATCCGCGATCTTTTGCAAAGAAGTTGGAGAAGAAGTCATTTTGTACGTTACGAGTGGCAACACGATATCCTGAGCCATTTTAATTTTGGATCCTACGGCCAGTCCAGCGGGTGCTACCAGAACAGAACATGCAATTCGGTCCGGAATGTAAGTTGCCAGTCTTAGGATAATTCCGCCTCCAAAGGAAGGACCGATAAACGCACTTTTTTCGATCTTGTAGTGATCCAGCAAATCAGAAATCCACAAAGCCAAACTATCAAACCTTGCCGAAATTCGTGTTTCTTCACTGTAGCCTGGATGACCGATCGTATCCGGCGCGATAATCCGGTAATCTTTGAAAAGAGAAGAGAACCATGACAACGTCATCGGATTCACACAATTTCCGCCCTGGAGAATAAATAGCGGCTTACCGTCTTCTGGACCTGATAATAAAACATGCGTTTGTCCAAAACGTGTCTCGACGTACTCTCGTGTAAAACCTTCGCCCAATTGCTCAACATACGCTTCGTATTCCTCAAGTATGCTGCTCTTGCCTTCTTCACTTCTATAAATGGAACTCATGTCTGCCTCCTGCAAAGTATACTCTTTCAAGATTTTATGGATTTTAAGGTCCATAAATATAAAAGAGCCCGCTGATGACAGGCTCCTTCATATGTGTAACTTATCATAATGAACTGATTATAGAATGGAAACTGGAAATTGTAAACATCGTTTCTCATAGAAAATTAATAATATAGAAATTGTAGAGAAATAGGGCTATTTTCGACCGTAATCTGCCTTGATTTCGCCCCACTGCTTGGTCTGCCATTTTAGCACTTTATTGCTGTACGTATTCGTCCGCAGCCACTGCTCTGCACGGTCAATCATCAGCCAGATCTCTTCGGTGGAAGCATCCCTTGCGAGCGTGGTGGACACCGCTTTTTGCTTCAACCATTTCATCGCATTGACAGAGTCCGTATAAACCGTCTTACTACTGCCCTCTTTTTTGAGATACGCCAAGGCATGTACGATTGCCAGAAATTCACCCAGATTATTCGTACCTTTGGAGATTGGCCCAACGGAGAAAATTATCTCACCCGTGCGGGTATCTACGCCTTTATATTCCACCGGCCCTGGATTCCCACGCGTACCAACATCAACCGAGATGCTGTCATAGTCAATTTCTGCGGAGGTCTCCATGCCCGCACTTCTTCTGCTACTGCCAGACTTCGTCTTCGAAGAAGCGCCTGAACCACTGGCACCCGTACCCCAGTTTCCTTTCCATCCTGCACGATATGCCTCTTCGGCGGCGGCTTTCGATTCATACGATTTATATTTTGCTCCGGTAAAATGATCCGTTTGTGCTTTGCATTCCGCCCATGTGCTGTATACGCCAGGCTGCTTTCCTGCCCAGACGACATAGTATTTCTGCTTTGCCAATATGACCCGCTCCTTCGTTTGCTGCATTCAATTCCTTATTGTAAACGATAGGGAGGTGAGAATGAAAGAAGCGTGTTTATCTTATCCCTGCACTTGATACCTCCATTTCTTCAACATGTCTAATGCTACTTCCAGAAGCTTGCTTTGGTTATGTGAGATTTGCATTTCAATAATTGTTTGACACCTAAGGTTTTGTAAATCAGATAACTTATCCATCATTTGCTCCAGCAACATGAATGACTGCGCGCTCACTTCCAGACTGGAATCACCGATAAATGGAATAATGTTCTCAATATGTACTATGTAATTCAGGTTTTCAAGAGCGTATAGCAATGTGCCTCTGCTTCCTGATGTCTTGGAGTCTGTGATGACTTCAATTAACGGTTCGACTGCTCGATCATCTCCAATGTCAGATAAAGCGATAGCAATTGTGTTGCGTAGTATGGCGTTGTCCGTAGATTTCAGGAGTTCAATCAAGAAAGCGAATTGAGTTATATCCTTTTTTTCACCAATATATGCTATTTGTTTAACAACGCCTTCCATATCTCCTTGGGAAAGATGCTTTTGTAACATGTTTGTATACATTGTACGTTGTATCACTCCTCATTTTTTAGAAGAAAGCTCTCCATAATAATATCGGTCATTTCCTTATTTTAGGATGTAGTATAATGGTCCTTATAATGTCGGGACTATTTTCCTTATCCACATCTCTTGTCCTAAACAATTGTATATTTCAACCAGATCAGGAACAGGCTAAGAAATACGACACATGATTTGGTACAGAAAGGAATACAACCAATGGACTGGATATGGAAATCCATCTTGCTTGTACTGATTGGTATGTTTCTACTGCGGATTGCTGGACGTAAATCTATCTCGCAAATGAGTGTAGCCACAACGGTCATTATTATCTCGATCGGAACAACGATCGTGCAGCCAATTGCGAATCATGAGTTAGGTAAAGCGATCGGGTCAGCGGCGGTATTTATCCTCACACTTCTGATTGTTGAACAGTTACAATTGAAGTTTAATTGGTTTGAAAAACTGATGAGCGGAAAATCGAAGGTTGTTGTGGAAGATGGGAAGTTGAATCTGCCGAATTTGAAACGCATGCGCTTCTCCGTGGACCAATTGGAGATGCAGTTGCGGGAGAAAGGGATTACAAGTATTGCCGATCTGGAAACGGCCACGATGGAACCAAACGGGCAACTCGGTTACGTGCTCAAACGGCACGCACGCCCAGTAACCATAGGTGATTTGGAAGCACTCCTGAAGCAAGGTACGTGGCCCATGGAATCCAAGGAACTGTTCCAGGAGGTCATCCAGGATGGACACTCGCGTCCAATTGACTCCAAGATACAGTAAATGAAATAGACACCCGAATGCGAATGCCTTCAGGTGTCTTTTTTTTGCCTTAATCTGCAATCCGTTATGAAATTAGGACTTGGAGGAAACTTCCGATTTGACCATGTGATCCGGAATGTTGTTATTGGCAATGATTTCTCCAAATGGACCAACAAAGGAATCGCTGCTTTCTCCATGTTGCGAGTACTGAAGCTTTGGAAATAACAGCTCCGCGGTACGATAACATTCTTCCAGATGCGGATAACCTGATAAAATGAAGGTCTCGATCCCCAGCTCTTCATACTCTCTGATTCTGGCTGCGACCTGATCGGGATCACCGACAAGTGCGGTTCCGGCACCACCCCTAACCAAGCCGATACCCGCCCACAGATTGGGGCTAATCTCTAGGTTGGAACGATCACCATTATGCAGCTTGGCCATTCTCTGCTGTCCTATGGAATCCATGCGAGCATAGATCTTCTGGGCAGCGGCTATCGTCTCCTCATCCAGGTGGGAGATCAGCTCATTAGCGGCCTTCCATGCTTCGTCTGCTGTCGGACGCACAATAACATGCATACGTATGCCAAAACGAATGCTTCTTCCTTTCTTTGCAGCCAGTTCCCGCATTTGATGAATTTTGGCTTGCACCTGACTCGGAGGCTCACCCCACGTTAAATACACATCGACATGATCCGCTGCCACTTCCATTGCGGCTTCCGAGGAACCTCCAAAATAGAGTGGTGGATGTGGCTTTTGGATGGTCGGATACAGGACGGAACCACCCTTAACCTTCAGATATTTACCTTCATAGTCAACCGCCTCTCCCTCCAATTCCTTCCGCCAAATGGTCAGAAATTCATCGGCTAACGCATAGCGCTCATCGTGGTCCAGGAACAGCCCTTCTCCTTCAAGCTCAATTGGATCTCCACCAGCCACCACATTGATCAGCAGTCTTCCTTTGGAGAAACGATCCAGTGTTGCGGCCATACGTGCAGCTGTGGTTGGCATCATCAGACCTGGACGCGCCGCGACAAGAAACTTAAGCCTGTCCGTGGAAGAAATCAGCGATGAAGCAACAATCCAGGCATCTTCACACGACTTTCCCGTAGGTAACAAAACACCGGCATATCCAAGTTCATCCGCAGCTTGTGCCACCTGCTTGCAGTAATGATAACTGACTGCCCGAGCTCCTTCTTTTGTTCCAAGATACCTGCCATCCCCGTGCGTGGGAATAAACCAAAACAGTTCCATAGGTATGTCCTCATTCCTATTTTTTATATTTTATTTTTCCGATTGATTTGGTATGTTTTATTTATTATGATAGCTATTATCCGTTGGATATCAACGATCAATTAGCCAGAATCTGACGGTTAAACAACGCATTTGACCGATGTGTTGCGAAATGTCTTATACATCTACATTCCCAAACCATTTGAAGGCTCAACAAAGTTGAACAATCCGTTGTTTTCGAGGTGATGAGAAGTGAATGAATCCCGTGGAGTGGATCGAAGAATTTTACGGACCCGTGTGATGATTTCCAAAGCTCTCCTGAAAATTCTGCCACAGAAAGCCTACACCGAAATTAGTGTCGTGGACATCGCCGAGCAAGCGAATATCAATCGATCTACCTTTTACGCCCACTTTCTGGACAAGGATGATTTATTGGATAGCATGGCGAATGAGAAATTTCAACTGCTTGGACAGTTACTGGCGGAACGGAATTCCCACCTTGGGAGTCTACCTTCATTTAACGAGCCAGATCCCATTTTTGCAGCATTGTTCGAGCATATATTGGAGCATGAAGAATTCTATCGGGTGATGGTACTCATTAATCCTGCCGGGAATTTCAACAACCGGTTGAATGAAGTGATTAGAGAGATGTTTTTGGATCGGATATCCCAATTAGGTATGGAGCAAAAAGAAGTGCCTCTCGATATTTTGCTGGATCATATCAGCTTTTCCACCATTGGAATTATTCACAAATGGCTTGCTGACAGTAAGGTAAACTCACCTCATCATATGGCTCTTCAATTAACCCGCATTGCCCAGTTAGGAACATATAAAGCGATGGGAACATCGGATTAGAAGGAGTAGCCCCACCTCCAAAAAAATGATACATGGCATCTGAATACACTTGACATGTGACCCTTGACTCTAGAACAAAAAGAACTGTCATTTAAGCATATATTCCGCTTAAAGACAGTTCTTCTTTTGCTACTTAGTCCATAATTGCCTGTGCAACCGGAGTTATAGTGGAAGAGATAATGAGAGAACATGTGTGAGTTTCAGCTAAGACAGTCCTTGTCTCACCGTGTACTCAAATAGGCAATACCCAAGCCACCGGTAACCGGATTTTCATAGATTTCACATTCCACGTCGAATACTTCACCAATCATTTCACGGGTCAAGATATCGGCGGGTTTGCCATGAACCACAATCTGTCCCTGCTTCACAACATAGAGGTAATCACAATACGCTGCAGCGAGTTCGAGATCATGAAGCGCAGCCAATATGCCGATATCCAGACTCCGCACAATGTTGAGGATCTGAAGCTGATATTTGATATCCAGATGATTGGTAGGCTCGTCCAATATCAGAAATTCGGGCTGCTGCGCCAGCACTCGGGCGAGGACCACACGCTGCTTCTCCCCGCCGGACAGGGACACGTAATTGCGGTCCGCATGTCCGGTCAGATGTACCTTTTCCAGCGCCTGTTCCACGATTTCATAATCCCGTTCATTATCCGTCTCCAGCAGCTTCTTGTGAGGAGTGCGACCCATCATGACCATTTCACGCACAGTAAAATCAAAGCTCAATTCGTTAAACTGACCCACAACGCCCATATGCCGGGACACGACCTTGGGACTGGATTTCAAAATGTCCGTATCATCGAGAAATACTTTGCCTTGCTGTGGTTTGATCACTTTATAGATGCTCTTGAGCAGCGTTGATTTGCCACAACCGTTCGGGCCAATCAGGCCTACGAATTGCTTGCCCTTTACCTGTAAAGAAATGTCCCGGATAATATTCGTGTTCAGCACCGATATGGATACATTTTCTACATTCAGTTTCATGTTTATTTTCCTCCAAAACCGTAGCCTTTTTTGACTAACATATACATAAACATCGGCGCACCAATCATCGCTGTAATGATCCCGATTGGCAATTCAACGCTGGAAATCAGTGATCGTGCAATAACATCCGTCCAGATCAGGAAGATGGCACCGAATAGTACGGATACTGGCATGACTTTACGATGGTCAGATCCAACCAGCCCTCTCACAATATGCGGAATAATCAATCCAACAAAACCGATCATGCCGCAGCTTGCCACCATTACGCCGGTGACGAGAGCCGTTAACAGCATATACAACCTGCGATATACACTGAGATTAATCCCTAGCGTAACCGCGGCTTCGTCACCCAGCAGCATCGTATTAAGGACCCGGGATTGCAACAGGAAGAACAAAATGGCTACGAGCACAACGATGCTAATCAGCGGAAGCTTGTTCCATCCTGATGAGGCAAGACTGCCCATGGTCCAGAATGTTACGGTCTTGATGCCTTCGGCATTGTTGGCAAAATAAATGATAAAGTTCGAAAAGGCACTGCACAGTGCATTAATGACCATCCCGGCAAGCACCAGCTTGACCGATGTCATTTTCCCCCGAATACCTGCGAGAGCGAGGACCAGCAAGGACGCACCCATCGCTCCGGCAAATGCCCAGAAGGCCACCCCGGTCTGACCAAGCCAGCCAATCGCGCCGAATCCGATCAGAATGGCAAACGTAGCCCCGAGTGAAGCTCCTGAGGAGATTCCCAGTATATACGGGTCTGCAAGAGGATTCTGCACGGCAGCCTGCATAACTGCACCACATAAAGCTAACCCGGCACCGATAAACATGGCCATCAGTACACGCGGAAAGCGAATCTGCCAGATGATATCCGTAAAGGACCCCGCCTCAATCGGCGTAGAGCCGAATTGAAATCCGGTTAATTTGTACAACAGAATACGATAAGACTCGGCAAGCGGAATGCTCACCTGTCCAATGGATACAGCAATCCCAACCGAAACAACCATTACGATGATTAAAGCGGCAATCAATACTGCAAAACCGGATTTGCTGTGAATCAGTGATTCCCTTTTTCCCATACGCTGCTTCTGAATCTGAGCCGTCTGTGCCATCTTTTCCCCCATCAATATCACTTGAATTTGAATAATAAAAATTTAGCTATTTACAAAGCATTTTCTCGGATTATAATTGAGAATGATTATCTTTGTCAATTTAAAAAACATAAAGAAAAGGGGCTCGTCGCTAGATGAAATTCAAATTCAGAACCATTTGGTTCGCTTCTTTAAGTCTCCTGTTACTCTTGATTGCCGCATGTTCCAATGCAGCATCTTCCACCACTACCACCCCCGTTGTGGAGGGAAGCAATTCATCAGAAACGGCAACACAAGTAGAAAATACAAGCAAAACATCCTATCCGCTCACGATTGAGAACTTTACCATCTCAGGTGAAGGTGGCGAGTGGAAACCAAAATCACAAACATTCGAGAAAGCCCCCGAGCGTGTCGTCGCGAATACCCAATCTGCTGCAGAGATGCTGATCAAGCTTGGGCTAACCGATAAAATGGTTGGAGTCGCCGCACTGTATGGCACGGTTACTCCTGATGTCGCAGATGATTTTGCGAAAATTCCTGTCTTGTCCAAAGATTATGTGGGTAAAGAGCTCGTTGTAGGCGCAAGTCCGGATCTGGTGCTGGGACGTGGGGACCTCTTTGCAGACGCAGACTGGGGTGTAGGTACCGTGGATGGCTTGAACGACATGAACATCCGGACCTTCCTGCAAACCACGAATCATCAAGGGACATTGGACAGCCTCTATAATGATATTGCACAGTTGGGTCAAATCTTCGATGTACAGGACAACGCCGCAAAATTCACAGAAAGCCTGAAAGCTCGTGTTGAAGCCATCAAGTCAAGTGTCGCGGATCAATCTGAGCATCGTTTTGCCTACATCGTCCCTGCTACGGAAGACACGATTACTGTGAGCAGTATGCATAATGATACGTATCAGTTGGATGCACTGAGCCTGTTGAAACTGAAAAATACATTTGATGGCGTGCAAGGCGAAGTCAGTGTGGAACAGCTAATCACGGCAAACCCGGACTACTTGCTCTTATCCGCCTATGCCGGTTCCCCGGATATCGACAAGCTGATTCAAAATCTGTATGCCAACCCTGCACTGCAAAGCATGAATGCCATCAAAAACAAACAAATTTACGTAACAGATTTCAGTCAGTTCTGGGGTTATGGATATCAAATTCTGGACGGCATTGAGAAGATGGAACAGGAAATGAAAGCAAATCCGATCAAGTAATTGCAGGACATCTGCTTCCAATTTTGAATGGAAAAATCAGAAGAGCAGGAGAAAAGATTTCTCGCTGCTCTTTTTGTTCTCCGTTTATGTGTCAGCATTTAAAATCCGAGCTTGACATTAGTTTGATAACAAACTATATTACATGTATGAAAACGACAGACGCTATATCACTCATATCCAAAATTAAAGAGAAGGTCAACCGCTTCATTTTATCCGAGATGGCTGGGCAGGGAATTCAGGATCTGGCCACGTCACATGGGGATATAATCTACGCCCTGTACAATAACTCCCGAATGACCATGGCTGAAATCGCCAAAAAAATCGGTAAGGATAAATCCACAGTCACAGCGCTTGTAGACAAATTGGTGCGCAACGGTTATGTCGCCAAAGAACGTGATGCAACAGATTCACGGATTGTCCATGTGACATTGACTGCAAAAGGAGAAGAGCTTAAACCAGTATTTGAACATATTTCACGTCGTATGCTGGACGCGTTTTATGCGGATGTTACTGAAGCGGAAAAAAAAGAACTGCTTCGAATTTTGATGAAAATTCACGGCAACTTCTAATTTTTTTGGAGTAATAGTTTGATATAAAACTAATTTTGGAGGTTTGTCCTAATGATCGATTTTACTCAATTGCTACCTGAACATGAAGTCAAAACGATAGGAAAACATGATTTGTACCTTGAAATATATGAAGGTGATGATATTGCTCCCCACTCGGTAAATTCAGTAACAAAGCCGCCTCTCTTGTTTGTTCATGGCGCATATACAGGCAGCTGGATGTGGAGCAAATATATCCCCCACTTCGTTGAACAAGGCTGGACCTGCTACGTTATGAACCTCAGAAGTCATTACAAAAGCCGGGTAATGGACATGACGAAAATTATGTTTGAGGACTATTTGGAGGATATCCGCGAAGTTCTGGCAGAGTGTACAGCACCCCCTGTTCTCATCGGCTTCAGCATGGGCGGAATACTCAGTCAGAAGATTGCCGAGACAATTGCTTTAGCTGGATTGGTCGTGATTGATTCCAGTCTAAGCCAGGAAGTTCATCAATTGATTCCCTATCCTGAGAGTGATCGAATTACACCTGACATTGTCATCCCTCCCCCGGCCCGCGAAGAGCACAACAGTATTGACGAATCAGCAGAGGATATTGCATTTCAGCGTAAATATCTGCAGATGGAGTCAGCGAAGGCATTTCTCACGTTCTCGGCAGCATTTGGGTCAAGCGGCGGTGTATCCATCAACGGCAATTTAATTACATGTCCAAGTCTGGTCATCAAAGCCGTAGAATCCGATGATGAGGAGCGAAGAGGTCAATTGACTGCAGAACAGCTTGGCGCTGAATATGCAGGGCTGTGGGATACAACCCATACCGGATTGCTCGTCGGCCAGCGATATTTGGAAGTTGTGGAGATCATCCTGAAATGGTTAAATCGGGGGAATTAAAATCAACCCCGAGCACAACAAAGTCGCCCTTCCTCTAAAGTGCAGCTCCAATGGTACGTTGTATCTACGAATTGAATTGCAGTCCGAGTCATGGGCGACTTGTATTTTTCTTTGTTACACGTTTTTCTTTTTACAAATATATATCACTGCCATAAGGAGGAACCATGCAGGGGTAACAAATAGCGCTACACGCGTATCCTCAGCCAATGCCAGAATCACCAACACAAATACCAAAAACGTCAGAATCAAGTAGTTGGAGAATGGATAGAGTGGCAGTCTAAAGCGACTCCGGCTCGCCAGTTCCGGGCGGGTACGGCGGTATCGGAGATGACAAATCACCATAATGCCCCAGACGAAGATGAAACAGACCGTAGAGACACTGGTGATCAGCGTAAATACCCCCTCCGGCATCACATAGTTCAGAACAATCGCAATCAGAATAACGATCGTGGAGAAAAAAAGCGCATTGGAAGGAACCTTTCTGTTATTCAATCGTGCGAACGAAGTGGGCGCGTTGCGATCCTTCGCCATGGAGAACACCATACGGCTTGTGCTGAAAATGGCGCTGTTACAGGCCGAAGCAGCAGATGTTAGTACCACAAAATTCACAATGCCGGCAGCTGCTGCAATGCCCACGGCTGCAAATACCTGAACAAACGGACTCTCGCTGGGCACAATTGCGTTCCATGGGTAGATACTCATAATAATCAGCAGTGCGCCAACATAGAAAAGCAAGACACGGATGGGAATCTGGTTAATCGCTCTCGGAATAACCTTCTCCGGGTTCTCGGTTTCTCCCGCTGTCAATCCCACCAGTTCCATGCCTACAAAGGCGAACACCACCATCTGGAATGATATGATGAATCCATGTATTCCATTCGGAAACCATCCCCCATGACTCCACAGATTGGTGAAACTCGCAGGCCCTTGATCCGTGGTAAAACCTTTGAAGATCATATAAAGACCAACAACAATCAGTGCCAGTATGGCCAATACTTTTATCAGGGCAAACCAGAATTCCATTTCACCAAACAGCTTAACCGTTGCCAGATTCATGATCAGTAAAACGATCAGTGCAATCAATCCGGGCATCCATTGGGGTACTTGCGGAAACCAGAACTGCGTATACAATCCAACTGCCGTAATATCAGCCATCGCAATGGAAATCCAGCAGAACCAGTAGGTCCAACCTGTAATAAATGCCGCCATGTTCCCCAGGTAATCACGCACAAAATCAACAAAGGAGTGATACTGCAAGTTGCTTAGCAGCAGTTCCCCCAATGCACGCATGATGAGAAATAACACAATACCCGTAATAATATAGGCCAGCAAGATGGATGGCCCTGTCAGTTGAATCGTTTTGCCTGCTCCGAGAAACAGACCTGTACCGATTGCACCTCCAATCGCCATCAGTTGCACGTGCCTGTTCTTTAATCCTCGTGTTAATGTTTCTTCTTGCATGGTAAACCACCACTCTCTTTCTGCACATGCTCTCTACGATGTCAAACTTGTATAACAACTCATCATATAATAATCTGTCGTGAATACCTATAATTCTTTTAGATTTTTTTGCGCAGCAAAGAGGCCACCTTTTGAAAAGGCGCCCTCTGATCTGGTCAACGATTATTTGTGTTTATAAAACTCGTGATACAGCTTCATAAGCGCCCTCTTCTCAATCCGTGATACATAGGAGCGTGAGATGCCAAGTTCCTTGGCTATCTCGCGTTGGGTGCGCTCTTCCCCGCCTGCCTCCAAGCCGAATCGGCCAATAACAACTTCCTTCTCCCGATCATCCAAGATGTCGAGATTGCGGTAAATCTTACTTTTTTCAATCTTGAGTTGTACCTTATCTACAACGTCGTCGGCTTCTGTTCCGAGAATATCAATTAATGTAATTTCATTGCCCTCTTTGTCGGTTCCGATTGGATCATGAAGGGAAACGTCTTTGCGTGTTTTCTTCAGGGAACGCAAATGCATAAGTATTTCGTTTTCAATACAACGGGCAGCAAACGTAGCGAGTTTGGTCCCTTTGCCTTGTTGAAAACTTTCGATCGCCTTAATCAAACCAATCGTTCCGATCGAAATCAAGTCTTCCTGGTCTTCGCCAGTATTGTCAAATTTCTTGACGATATGCGCGACGAGGCGCAGATTGTGTTCGATAAGCAAATTACGCGAATGTGCGTTGCCTTCAGCCATAAGGCGTAAATGTTTGGCTTCATCATCCTCAGCCAGTGGCTGGGGAAATGCATTATTTTTGACATACGAGACGAGTAACGTTAACTCTTTGATGAAAAGGGCAATTGCGGTAAACAATCCGGGCACAGATGACACCTCCTGCAGTTTTACAACGATCTGGCCTGAGCACATGTGGGAACAGGGTCGATTTATTGTATGTAGGCGTGTGCCCAGAAGTGCACGTACACTTGAAAAAGGGAAGTTATTCGCGGAGATTTATACACTCACTGAAACAATCGAGCCCACCTTTTGAAGGATGAGGAATTCTTTCTCGACACTATCGATAAAATACTTCTTCTCACCAAATATCACGACATCATTCTCAGCTAATTGAACATCGCTTTTGAAATAAATAAAATTGTCCGTTTCTCTGAACGCACCTTTGTAGTAGTACAAGTTGTCACCTTCTCCTTGGAAAAATGAATGATATCAAACTGCTGTAATTACTATTCTTTTCGTTTAAAACACATCTTGTAAAGCATAAGCCCCATCCCAGATGAACAAATAAGATATCCAAAGAACAAGAACAGTAAATAAATACCATGAAGATCTTCAGGAATCTGATTTACACCTTCAAACCACGCAGAACGAATAGGATACAGCAGCGCTACCCAAATGATCAGCAAGATTAGAATATAATTAATTATTTTTCTCACAATAACGATCCTTTCAAGTCCGAGTGGAAACAAGAATTAATATATAGCAACTCCTACAACGAAAGGAAAAAAGCCGCTAGATTTAGCGACTTCCTATGGTACAATGTTGCCGCCCCGACATTTGGAGAGTACAAAATCAGCATCTTTTCTTAGTAATGTGAGATTGTAATGCCATGGATAAGTCCCTCGGTTGAATTGGAGGCGAAATGGACCCGGGTGTCCCCAAAACGATAGGAGAGTAAATATTCTCCTTGAATATCAGGGTTTTCACCCTTTTGACCTTTTCCCAACATCTTCTCAATGTCACTGAAGGTTTTCATAGGGAGAGTTTTCCAACTCAAAAAAATATGTTCAAGACGGTCTGTGTCTCCCTCCCCAAAATTAAAGGAAGCATACTCTACCCCTTCAAATATCCAGAAAAGTCCTCCCATTTCCGGTTCATAATAGGGTTCACTATTTGAACTTTTCAGCGCTTTTGATACTTCTGCTTTCGTTTGTCCAAAGCTTATATTTTCAAACCCCGGTATTCTCCCACTCTTCAACTCTTGAATGGAGTTTTTATTTAAATCAAAAAATGGCCTGCTCAGTTCAGACTGAATTTTGGAGAAAGGAACTTTCACCTCTATAAATCCCGCCGCATAAGGCCCAACTTCGTATGGATTAAATACCAAGACAATTCCTGTGTTTTGGTAGTAAAAGTTAGATGTATTCGACAAGGGAAAGTTATAAAAACTGTCCGGGAAAACATTCTCATTACTCTTTAGGTCTGATTCAATACCCTCAGCTAGATTAACAGCTTGTTTATTGGTTTGAATCACCTGGTTCAAGTAGAGGCGTTTTCCTGTTGTTAGATCATAATTATAAGTCGTTACTTCTTCATACCCGTGCGCGCCGCCTCTGAAATTATAATCTGTATATACAATAGATAGTAGGTTGTTTTGATTGTATTTAGTCTGTGCAGTTGTATTCCAGTAAAAGTAATCTTGCTGTTTTTTTAGATATGTATTCTGTATAGCGGCATTTACGGCATGGATTTTGAGTGTTTTATTTATTTTATCCCTGACCTTTTGATCGCCGCCAATTATTTGAACATACTTTTGCCCTTTATACGAGTAAATTTTTGTCGTTACTGTGCTCGACCCGGCTGCATTCGCATCACTTATTGGGATTATAAATAGAAACACCAATAAGAAGCTTATTAACATAGCAAATGTTTTATTCAAATTGAAATCCATCCTTTCTAATTATTATGATATACCAATAATACTGTAACTTGGCTGGTTTGTCTTTTTCTAGTTGAAACTGTAATCCATCCATAGAACAGCCTCCATCCACACGTTAATGCGGAGTGAAGGCTGCGTCTACCTATCTGTATTTAATTCACCGGTGCCGGCTCTACAGCATCTGCGATTTCCGGCATTCTCGTTTTGCGTTCCATTGTCACGCTAATGAGTAATCCAACAAGTCCAAGTGCTGCAATAACTGCTGCATACAACGGTACTGAGATAAGTCCGGTATGCGTGATTGCAAACCCGCCCAAATAGGCACCACCTGCGTTGCCCAGATTAAAGGCCGAGTGACTCGACGTTGTCGCCAGCAGCGGTGCCTCGCGAGTCATATTCATAATTCGAATTTGCAACCCTGGCATAATACCAAAAGCCGCAACGCCCCAACAGAAGATGGTC
Organism: Paenibacillus sp. LK1; assembly: GCF_002750415.1. Taxonomy (NCBI): domain Bacteria; kingdom Bacillati; phylum Bacillota; class Bacilli; order Caryophanales; family Paenibacillaceae; genus Paenibacillus; species Paenibacillus sp. LK1. Next base: position 8,887 of record NZ_PEII01000025.1, on the reverse strand, counting down.
ATTACCGCGAGATACGGATTGTCCAATGTCAACGTTAAGGCCGCCAACAGAACTGCCAATATACCGAAGTTAACCATCAACGAAGGCATCAACTTCCAGTCTGCCAGACGGCCCCCCAGTATATTACCCAATGTAACGCCGACACCGAACAGCACCAGAATCCAGGTCACGCTCTGCTCCGCAAATCCACTAATATCGACAAGCATTGGTGTTATATAGGTGAACACAGCGAACAGGCTTCCACAGCCCAGCGCACCAATCAGCAATATTAATAACACTTGGGGGCGAATCAGATTCCGGAATTGCTGTCCCAGGTTTGCTGGTGGTCCCTGCTGAATCACCGGAATAAAACGAATGATACCCATCAATGAGATGATGCCCAGAATGGTAATGGCTCCGAATGATGACCGCCATCCTAGCTGCTGCCCAATGAAGGTACCAAACGGCACACCGATAATGTTGGCAATCGTTAATCCAGCCAGGACTACGGATACTGCCCCTGCCCTTCTCTCCGGTGCAACCAATCGTGTTGCCATCAGCGAGCCTACACCCAGAAACGTACCGTGGGCAAATGCCGTTAGAATACGTGCCGAGATGAGCAACCCGTAAGTTGGTGCAATAACAGACAATGCATTACCGATGATAAAAATACACATCAGCAGTACCAGCAGTTTTTTCTGCGGTATCTTGTGCGTGAACACGGTTAGTATAGGCGCACCCACCGCCACACCAAGCGCGTAACCCGTAATTAACTGCCCTGCTTGGGGGATACTCACATTCAGATCCGTCGCTACATTGGGCAGAAGGCCCATAATAATAAACTCTGTCATGCCAATGGCAAAAGCTCCTACCGTCAGACATAAAAGGGATAAAGGAAACGCCCCTCGTTTAGCAGATTTCGTAACTTGCGATTCCGTTTGAGATGACTCTGTCTTACGCATATGATGTTCTCTTCTCCTGTCTCTTCTATCTAGCTTCCGCCTTTGACCACAATGCCTCTGACAATTCGCTTAGCGTATCCTGCATAGCCAGCCTCTCTCGCCAGTGTGCCGGAATGCCGCTTAATCCATAGTACGCCCCGGCAATTTGCCCATATACCGCTCCCGTGGTGTCCGCATCATCACCCAGATTCACTGCCAGCAGCGCCCCCTCTTCGAAGGTCGATGATTGATGGAATGCCCATAACGCTGCTTCAAGTGAACGAACAACATAGCCGCTCCCCTGAATATCAGGCGGTGCTTTATCCCGGTATGATCCCTGGACTATTTCTTCAATCGCTGGTGAAAAAGATTTCTCTTCCCTCCACTGACGGCAGGTAGCAGGCCGTAATATGACATCCTTGTCCGCTCCACGCAGTCCTGCAACCAATATTGCTGCCAGCACTTCACATGCTTCCACACTTTCAACAGCAGCATGTGTCGTTCTGGAACTCAACCCAGCATACCGCACTGCTTGATCCGGCTGGTTGGCATATGCCATAGCTACAGGTGCGAGCCGCATAATTGATCCATTCCCAGCAGTCATCGGGTTGGTTGAACCACTATACGCTTCACCGGTTGCTGCAAACCGTTCAAGGGCACTGCGAGTAGCCCCGCCAATATCAAAGCAGGTTCCTGTACTGCTCATATAACCCACCTGATACCAATTCGTATATCTGCGCATCTGATCCCCGGGATCAAAGTTCTCTTTTCTCACCAAGCTTTCTGCCAGACACAGGGCCATCGACGTATCATCCGTCCACTGTCCAGGTGCCAAATCGAATACCCCGCCGCCCACAATATCGGTAACAGGCTTAAATGTGCCAGGACTGCTGAATTCCACTGTGGTTCCCAGTGCATCTCCCGCTGCAAGCCCAATCAAACAACCTTGGAAACGATCCTTATACAGCATCTTCGATCCCTCCTCCGCGATTTAACTCTCAAATGACTTCTTCCATTCTCCCACATGGCTTGATATGGCGTAAAGAATTTTAATAGGTTAGTTCGATTGCAAATTTATTTTAACCCTATGCTGAGTTGCCTTTCTTCTATTATAAAAGTGTCGAAAGCTGTTGAACGGTTGAATTATCCAAAATTTCTTAAAAAAAGTTTGATACGTTTAAACTGAAAATACAGGTTTTCCAGTACACCGCTTACACGCAAAGGGTATAACGTTTTTCCACTTTTACAATTTTCTGAAAACACATCATCCATGTGCAAGTTTTACATGTAAACAATCATAACGCGCTTGACCCTTCCGATTGTCCTATGTTACGGTTTTATTAGCTTATACACCTGTTTTTTCCCAAATTAATATTTATAACTCAGCTTTCGCGTCAACTAATGTACCGCAAGTCAAAAGATTACGGAGTGTATTTGCAGAGAAATTCATTTAGCTTTATCCCAAAACTAATTCTGAAACAGGAGGAACAAATTTATGATTAAGGCACTGGTTTTTGATTTCGATGGAACGATTATTGATACGGAGACAGCATGGTATGTTGCTTTTCGTGATGCCTACAAGGAACACGGCGTAGACTTAACCCTGGAGATGTACTCGCAATGCATCGGTACCAGTCTGAAAACATTTAATCCTTATGAGTACCTCATCACAGATTTGAATCTTCCGATCGATCGGGAAGCGTTCAGGGAATCCGTTCAGTTGCATCATGCAACATTAATGAACAAAGAACAGGTAAGACCCGGTATCCAGAACTACCTGGAAGCTGCACGCAAAGCTGGATTGAAACTTGCTGTCGCTTCAAGCTCCAAACGAGAGTGGGTTGAACAGCATCTGGAGCAGCTCAAGCTGAAGGATTACTTTGAAGTCATTCGCACCGCAGATGATGTTGCCCATGTGAAGCCTGATCCTGCATTGTACAATCAAGCACTTGAAGCCCTTGGAGTAACTGCAGACGAAGCCGTAGCGATTGAGGATTCACCTAACGGCGCGCGTGCAGCTGCTGCGGCTGGTATTCACTGCGTTGTCATCTCGAATACCATTACCGGGACACTTGATTTCGATATGCCTCACCAACGGCTGTCATGCCTGACCGACCTCGAATTTAACGATTTGATTTCGAAACCACTCGTCACTACGGTCTAAAGACTGAACGAATTTCGCATTTCAAACTTTAAAGGGGGAGTTCACACATGAAAGCTGTACATTTTGGTGCGGGCAATATTGGCCGCGGATTTATCGGTCATATGTTGTCCGCTTCCGATTATGAAGTCTGCTTTGTCGCACGTAACCCGAAGAAAATCGCCATGCTTCAAAAGAGGCAGGAATATCCCATTACCCTCGCAAATGCGGATCAGGATACAACGATTGTGAATAACGTAACCGCCATTAGTGTCGGCGAACAGGATCGCGTTGCTGAAGTGATTGCTTCGGCAGATCTGATCACAACAGCCGTCGGTGTATCGGCGCTGGAAGATATCGCTGAACCGATCGCCAAAGGCATCTATCTGCGTATGAAAAATAATAATTCTGCACCACTTCACATTATCGCTTGCGAAAATGCCATCGGAGGCAGCACTCGGCTGAAAAAACGGATATATCCGTTTCTGGATGTAGAAACCCGTGAAAAAGCAGAGCGCTATGTCTCATTCCCCAATGCAGCGGTTGACCGCATCGTCCCCGCTCAGGATCATAAAGACCCGCTACAAGTTACCGTTGAGCCTTTCTATGAATGGGTGGTTCATCGCCCTGCACTGCTGGAAGGATTTAAGGAAATTGAAGGTGTGCACTACGTGGACTCTCTTGAACCTTATATTGAGCGCAAAATGTTTACGGTAAATACCGGTCACTGCGTTGCCGCATACTTCGGATATCTTGAAGGATTTAAGACGATCCGGCAAGCTATGAGTCATGCACCTCTTCGTGCCAAGGTACGCAAAGTGATGGAAGAAACCGGAGCCATGCTCATCGCCAAGCACGGTTTTAATCCACAGAAACACAGCAAATATATCGATACGATTCTCGAACGTTTTGCCAATCCGAACCTGACGGATCAGGTAACACGGGTCGGACGTTCGCCCCTTCGCAAGTTATCGCCTTACGACCGGCTTGTTCGCCCAGCGATGCAGGCCTGCGAATTCGGAATTGAAATTCCTCATTTAACTTCCGCTATGGCAGCCGCGATGCTGTTCAATCATGAACATGACGAGGAAGCCATAAAGCTCCAACACCTGATTCGCGAAGATGGCGTCTCTGCCTTCATTCGTGAGCACATGGGAATTCCCGAGGAACATCCCGTCCATCAGCATGCCGTTGCCCGTTATGAAGAGCTCAAAGGGCGACAGGAATCAACCATTTTAACCTGATTAACAATAGGTCAAAGAGTTTGATCCCGCAAACTGAATAGACATACGAACAAAAAGCCGGGAGGAACCTATGCTTATCGCATCGTTCCTTCCGGCTTTTCAAACTCACGGCATACATATTTATTATCGAAGCACGCTTACTCGTTCATGATGGAATTGATGGAGGCATAAACCATAGGCAGGAAGCCCTCTGAAGGTTCGCCAACCGGTGCATGGATATGGAAAGCGAAGCCATTGCCATCCAGCTCTTTCACGATGAAATACTCCGTTTTCTTATTGTTTTGAGACATCATGAACAATTTTGCCTCTTTCATCGGACCATTGCTAAGCTTTTCCTCACTTAATTGCTTGACCGCTCCGGTTTCTGACAGATCTTTCTTCGCATCCACTTTCAGTTCATTTAGGTTATAATCCGAAGGCAGTTTTTCAATCTCGACCTCGTAATCCGGATCAATCTTCATGGTCAATTCATGATCATCCGCATCGTAAACCATTGGTTCAAACACATATAATGAATACCCTTTGCCTTGAGCCAGTGTAACCGGGCGCTTTTCGGTCATGCCTTCCACGGTCACTTCCAGCTCGGATGTTTTGGCACGATCAGATGTAACATTACCACCTGCATTCGTACCGTTACCATCATTGGACTCGACCTTGGCGATTTCCGTAAGCACCAGCTGTTTAATCGTTGTATCGCCTTGAATGGCTTTCTCTACATATTTGAATTGAACGGAATCTTCATCGTCAATGTCATCCAAAGATTTCTGCAGATCTTCACCCACCTGGAAAGACATCGGTTCCTCTTTCACACGAATTTCAACAGTGTGCGGATCTGCCCATCCGGTCAAAATGCCTTCCGCTTCAATCACAGCACTTTCCTCAGGCTGCTTCCCTGGTGCCGGTGTCTGTTCTTCTGTATTATTCGCGGGTGACTGAGCAGTAGGGCTACTATTGCCGCAGGCCACAAGCGAGAATCCCATAACCAAAACAAGTAATGATGCACTAATATTCATAGTATTTCGCATATGAACACCTCCGTTAGCTTATACGCAATGATGTTTGTCCATGTTGCCTGACTTGTTAACTTGACAGCTTAGTATTACTTACACGGCTGACCCGTCGCTCAATCATAGAAAGTGTTCAATGCTTCTTTGACACCATGAATACTCAACCGGCTTGCTCCATTTGCACAAGTTTCGCGTTGGCTCCGTTAAAAGCTTTTGTCTGCTTGTTAAACTGCTGTCTTAACTCGGCAACTTTGGCATATTGGCTGTTCCGTTCCCGAATCGCACGTTTGATTTTAACCAAATTGGGCTCCACATTGCCTCTCATCAATGCATATAACTGCTCGTCCGCATCAAGGCTCTGCCTATAGGAGGCAACAAACGCTTCAAATGACGCAGCTCTTTGCTCATACTGATCCAATACCGTGTGGGCTTGAGCCAGGTTCTCTTCTTTTTCAAAGGATAACTGATCCAATGAAGTTCGCAGCTCTTCCATCTGTTCTTTAGTCCGGCTCATCACGGCTTCAGCTTGTTCCAGCAATGTTCTTCGCTCGGCAATATGTCCGTTTGCCTGATCGAGCAAGGCCTCCAGATTACTGTTTTTGTTCTTTCCTTTACTCAGTATCGATCCGTATAATTCCATGTCTTCCCGTTCATGATGAACAAGTTCCTTCAGGCTCTGGTTCATCTCCTGATCGGTAAGAATTAATTGATTGACTTGATTTGCCGCAGGTTCCTGTGGCTGACCGCAAGCACTGACAAGCAGAGCCAGCAATATGCTGACCCCGGCCAAAGCTATCTTTTTTCTTTTAAGCACCTCGGGGTGCCTCCTCTCTTGCAACTGCTATGTTGTTATTCTTACAGGCGGGTGTCTGCGCTAAAATTGGATACCCAATGTGCATTCGGATCGTAGACCTCAAACTCATAACCCCGATCTTCGAGCAGTTTCAAAATGCGTGGCAGTGCCTGTACCGTTTGCTCTCGCTCATGCATCAGAATCACTTCCTTATCCCGATGTACACTGCTGCTAACCCGTTCCACGATTTTGTCCGGCTGACCGGGAAGATTCCAGTCGAGGGAGTCGGTGGTCCAATCCCACATTTTAAATCCAGCCGCAGCAATGTCGCCCCTGAAGTCTTCTCCGATCTGGGGACTACTGCCGTATGGAGCACGAATCAGATGCGGCGTAAAACCGATCAGATCCTTGACCATCTTCTGCTCCTTTTTGAACTCCTTCACAAAATTAGAGGAGCTTCCGCTCTTATACAATTTGTTATAGTTATGTGTCATGCTGTGAAGCCCCGGATAACTGCCCTCTTTGACAAGCCGCTCCACTGCTTCCTTGTGTTGATTCAACTGACGTCCAATCATGAAAAAGGTTGCCTTTGCCTCATGCTGTTTCAAAATATCCAACAGTTGATCGGTATATACACTTGGTCCATCATCAAACGTTATGTATGCCAGCTTGCGCACCTGACCCTGGAACCGCGCAGGTTCCTCTTTGGATTCCGGTGTCATTTCAATCATGCCAAGCTTGGTTGGCTGTTCAATCGCAGCTACTGGCGGAGGTGCTACATAATCCTTGATCCAGTGCGTCATGCCAATGAATGCATATGTTAAACCGATAATGAGCAGTGCCAGAAGCGCCAGCGCAGCACTCAGTCTCCCATACCGGATTTTTCTTCTTCCATGCGTCTTGGTTCGGCTTGTTCTATGCGGAATGCCGCCACTCTCTCCCGCTCTCTGTTGTTGAACTCTCACTTCCAGGCCACTTCCTTACTTTCATTTTTTCCCGATTATTGGTACATTATATCGTTTCATGTCTCTATATAGAAGATTAATAGAAAAATGGTCCTGGAGAATGACAGAATAGTTACAAGGCCGGTTACAATCTACTTATCTATTTCTTTTCTTATGCTTTTCCTGCGGATACAATCTCCTGTATAATAAATTGATTTACGCCATTTGACTTCAAGAAGGAGCTACATCCATGACTAGCTTGAACCGTGCCGGCAGATCGATCTTTCTGCTATTCTTTGTCGGCATTATTGCCATTTCGTTTTCTTCCATCTTTGTACGCTGGTCCACAGCCGACGTCGCCGTCATCGCGATGTACCGACTGTTCCTCACCAATCTGCTGATGCTGCCTTTTGTGTGGAAATATCGGCACGAGATGATGCGTTTAAACTTCAGACAGTGGGCTTTACTGCTCGCATCCGGCGTGATGCTTGCACTGCACTTTCTGCTCTGGATGGGATCGCTTCGGCTTACGAGTGTAGCCAGTTCAACGGTCATTCTCGCTTTGGAGCCTATATTAATTCTCGCCGGTTCTGTCTGGCTGTTCAAAGCCAAAATCAACCGCATGATGATCATCGGTATGGGCGTTGCCCTGCTTGGATCGATCGCTATTGGAGCTGGAGATTTCCAGTTGGCAGGCACAGCGCTACGGGGGGATATTCTTTCTTTGCTCGGAACGATCGCTGTGGCGGTACACATGCTGCTTGGACAGTTTTTGCGTGCCGGACTAAGTGCCTTTTCGTATAACTTCTGGGTATTTTTCGTAGCTGCCTGTACGCTTGCGGTATATAATCTGGCTAATGGTCACCCGTTTGGCGGTTATGCGGCTTCCGAGTGGGGAATTTTCCTGTTGCTCGCAATCGTGCCAACGATCTTTGGGCATTATCTTTTCAACTGGCTGCTTCAATATATGAATGCTACGACGGTATCGATGGGGGTACTGGGGGAACCTGTATTTTCCTCTCTATTGGCCTGGATGCTACTCGGTGAATCCCTCAACGGGCTTCAGTTGTCTGCCGGGGTTGTCATTATTTTCGGGGTATGGATCTTCATTCGGTATGGCAAAACCAAACCACAGCCCATTCCCTCAGATGCTCCGATAGCTGGAAAAGGACCAGTCGAACCTACAGTGGTGTAACTTGCGTTTGTATTCGGATATCTGTAAAAAACAACTGGGACCTGTACCACGCAGATTCCGGTTGAATCCATCCCATTACATATAGGCGGTGTATTTCATGAAAAATATTGTATCTATGCGCTGGCTGCTCGCCAGAATGTATGAACCAGATGTCGTCATTGCCGATTGCCGATTTCTGCTCGGTCAACCGGATGCCGGAAGACAAGCTTACGAGGCTGGACATATTCCAGGTGCCGTTTATCTCGATCTCGAAAAAGATCTGTCCGCTCCTATATCTACGCACGGAGGGCGTCACCCGCTGCCAGATCCGGCTGAACTTGCAAGTCGTCTCTCCAAAGCTGGCATCGGCTCGAATGCACGCATTATTGCCTACGATGACCAAGGTGGTATGAACGCATCGCGGTTGTGGTGGTTACTTCGTTATCTGGGACATGAACAGGTGTATGTCATGGACGAAGGGTTCTCCGCCTGGCAGAATGCCAAGTTTCCAGTGACTACGGATGTGCCGGTTCAGATCCCGGCTTCGTTTGAGGTGAACGCGCAGCCAGCCATGCTGGCAAGTTTAGAGGAAGTACAGCAGGCTTCGGCAAGTGGCAGTACCGTGCTAATCGACTCCCGTGATGCTCGCCGCTATGCGGGTCTAG
>NZ_PEII01000024.1:0-49977 GCF_002750415.1 Paenibacillus sp. LK1 | reverse complement strand
GTTCAGTTTTCAAAGATCAAACTTGATAATTTTCTTGCTTTTTCGTCACCATTTTCTCTCAGCGGCGACTTTTATAATATACCATACTTCGTTTGTTTCAGTCAAGCTTTTTTTGAAATTCTTTTTTCGAGTTCTTATCGAACTCAATCATTTCGTCAAAAGCATTTAACCAAGCAAGCAAAGCAACGAGATATAATGTACCATATAAACATTGAAGGAGTCAACTACCCAAACAAAGAAATTTTCAAACCCAATAATAAACCAACACCCGGCAATCCCAGAATGCTTACAGTACCTATTGTGGCAGGGTTCAGCGGAATGTAAGTTCCGGTGATCCAACCTGAATAATTAACAACATATATCCCCACTGCAGCCAGTACGAGATGAATCCCGAATGATGTAAAAAAGGATAGCCCAATTCTTTTTCTAAATAAGATGATTATCAGTCCTAGTAACGACACAACAAGCACACTGCCTAATATAAGACTCTTCATACTCTCAACACCTCCATAATTGAATGTCACACCTCCACCTACATACTCACTCCCCGATCACCTATAACTGCCTTATTAATCCCTACACGTTTAGCGCGCTTCAAATGAATCTGATATTTACGCTCCGCGGCCTCCAGTACATAGATCGCATAATCGATCTCATCCTGCCCCTGTGCCTCTTCAAACTGTCTAACAGCCCGTTCCCACTCTGCCTTGGCTTTCTGTATATCTGAATAAATCTGGTCCTCTTCCATCTCCTTGAGCATTCTTTCACGTCTCTCCACCGATCTTCCTACATTTCGCCATGTAAACATAAGCCATCCCCTTCCTGATCAGCACAGCATATTCTCATACATATCAGGGAAAGGACAAACTTAGAACTGAGCTAAATAATTTATTGAATCGTTATTTTAATCACAACGGCATTCTATGAATTTATAACCATAGATCAGTAGAAACGAGAGACTTCACATTTAAGCAACGTTAGAAAGGGAATTAAAACAAAAAAAGAGAGCCTAGTAGGCTCTCTAAGTAATCCAAACTCATCTATTCTTTTCTTTTAGGAAAACAATCATTATAAACGCATGTTCTTATTAAGAAACACGCATTGCTATCTCATCTCCCTGCGCCCTTCCAGCGCCTTGGAAAGAGTCACTTCATCCGCATACTCTAGGTCGCCCCCAACAGGCAATCCATGGGCAATCCGAGTCACCGAGATCTCAAACGGACGGACCAGGCGGGAAATATACATTGCCGTGGCCTCACCTTCGATATTCGGATTTGTAGCCAGAATCAGTTCTTTAACGCGCTCATCGCTCAAACGGGTCAAAAGCTCCTTCAGACGGATATCATCCGGACCTATTCCCTCCATAGGAGAGATTGCACCCTGCAGCACATGATAGTATCCATCAAATTCCTTGGTACGCTCCATAGCCACCAAATCTTTGGAATCCTGAACTACACAGATTACCGAGACATCCCTGGATTTATCCTGACAGATCCGACACGGGTCAGTATCCGTAATATTACAACACACCGAACAGTAATGAAGATTCCGCTTCACACTGACAAGTGCTTTGGCAAAATCAATAACGTCATCTTCCTTCATGTTAAGCACATGAAAAGCTAGTCGCGCTGCAGTCTTGGGGCCAACACCCGGCAAACGGGTGAAGGCGTCAATCAGCTTCGCTATCGGTTCGGGATAATACAATCGATTGCGTCTCCTTTGATAGGATCAATTTTAATTAAAATAATCCCGGAATTTTCATGCCGCCTGTGAATTTACCCATATCCTGGTTCGCAATTTCATCAGCTTTGGTCATTGCGTCATTGACTGCTGTCATAACCAGATCCTGCAGCATTTCTACATCTTCTGGATCAACCGCTTCTGGCTTGATAGTGATAGCCAGCAATTTCTTATGTCCATTAACTTCAGCAGTTACAACACCGCCACCGGAAGTACCTTGGACTGTTTTGTCCGCCAGTTCCTCCTGTGCCTTCAGCATTTGCTCCTGCATTTTCTTCACTTGTTTCATCATTTGGTTCATGTTGTTCATGATTATTCATCTCCTTTGGTATAGTTATCGCGCCAAGCGCATGTATATCTATTCTTTGATCACTACAAGGTCCTCACCAAAGAGCTGGATGGCTTCATCAATCCAAGGCTGCTTGTTGCCTGAACCGCCGTCTTCATGCTCAGGTTCAAGCTTAAAGTCCTCCTTTGGCGTTTCAGTAACTCCTTCCATCGCTCCAGTCCAATCTTTGAGCATCATCGTCACAAGACGTGCTGAACGTCCAAGCTGTTCAGACAGCACCCGTTCAATTACTTCGCGATTAGCCTGCTTCTCCGTAGTTTCACGGTGAATATTGTTCTTAAACGCCACCAGAACATTGTCTTCCAGCAGCGATACGGGTTCACCATCCATAAACCAGGCGTGAACAGTTACTTTCTCTTCTTTGACGCGCTGCAGGATCTGCCCCCACTTCTTGCTAACCTCCGCAAACTCAGGAGATCCCTTACGTGCAACGTACTGATCAAGCTGTGCAGGTAGCTTCGCTGGCGAATTGCCTCTCGACACCGGAGCTCGTGTTGCCGGGCGTGAAGGAGCACTTGATGCAGCCTCCCCACCAGACAAACCACCCTTAAGCGCGCGATCCAGCTTTTTCTCCAGTTCAGCAAGCTGTTGCTTCAGTCGATTGATCTCCCCACCATCCGCTGGTGTGGTTACAGCAGGAGCCGCACCGACTGAACCCGCCATCTGACCCGATGACGCCCCTTGAGCAGGAATGCTGCACAGTTTAAGAAGAGCTACTTCAAAAAGCGTCTGAGGCTGAACTGCATATTTCATCTCACTCTGGTACCGGTTAAGGGTATCAATCATCTGGAACAGCTGTTCCTTGGTGAATGATTCTGCCATATCACGGAACGACTCTGGATTAAGCACCCGATCCGTCAGTTTATCTGCATCCGGCACCATCTTAATCATAAGCAAATCACGGAAATAATAAAGCAAATTTTCCATGCACTTGTCCGCACTCTTACCTTCATGCATGAACCCTTCGATCATTTGCAAAATATGACCTACATCCCCTTTGAGCAGAGAAGCAGCCAACTTTGCAAACTGTTCGGAAGGAATGCCTCCGGTCATATCCATAACCTGCTGATAGGTTACCCTTCCATCTGTAAAGGAAGAGATCTGATCCAAGACACTAAGTGCGTCCCTCATCCCTCCGTCAGACAGGCGAGCGATATACTGGAGCGCATCCTGATCAGCTTCCATGCCTTCCTGTTCACAAATCAGCGTAAGTCGTGCTGTCTGTTCTTCCAGGGACACCCGGCGAAAATCAAATCGCTGACAGCGAGAAATAATCGTTGCCGGAAGACGATGGGGTTCTGTTGTCGCTAAAATAAACATCACATGTGGCGGAGGCTCTTCCAATGTTTTGAGCAGCGCATTAAATGCCTCTGTCGTCAGCATGTGCACTTCGTCAATAATATACACTTTCTGCCGGACTTCAGTCGGGGCGTATTTCACCTTTTCCCGAAGATCGCGGATTTCTTCAACGCCACGGTTGGATGCGGCATCAATTTCCTGCACATCCATCACAGCACCAGTTGTAATCCTGCGGCAAGCTTCACATTCGTTACAAGGCTCAGGCGCAGGCCCACGCTCGCAGTTTACAGCTTTGGCCAAAATCTTGGCGGCACTCGTCTTCCCTGTTCCTCTGGGCCCGCTAAACAAGTAGGCATGGGAAGTCCGCTGTTCACGAATCGCGTTCTGCAAGGTCTGAATAATATGCTGTTGTCCCACCATATCTTGAAACGACTGGGGACGCCAAGCCCGGTATAACGCGATATGCTCCATGATGCGTTACCTTCCTTCCACTTCGCATTCGAGTCCTTTGTCGTTCCCCCATTATACTATATTCCGGGGTGAATCCAAACTTTATCTGACTCATCATACGTGGTTTTTTTAGACATATCAAAAAGACCTCTGCATACATACAACTGCAAAGGTCTCTACATTTAAATGGTAAGCCGTGCACCTGCTATCGATATTTGCGATCCAAGCGGCACCCCTTAACAACAGCTCGGGCTAGGCGACCCTCCGGCACAAGAGTGATCTCACTTATGGCTGCTTCCTTCCGGACCTGACCAGGTTCATGAGTACTCATTGCGGAGGACCCAACCGTCAACACCACGTTAAGGGACCAAACCTCACATCGACAAAACCTCTAGCAGGAATTCAACCTCGCTGTAGCGGATTGCGAGTTACAGGGCACCGCTACCTCCCCATCTAGCACGGTAAGAAATAGTATAACTTAAGGTTGTCTAAATTGCAACCAGAGCGAAAAGAGCAACAATATAATCATATAAAAACATATAAAAACCCCTGCCGGAACGGCAGAGGTGATTTGGATGTAATAGTCAGACAATCCCCAAGGAATTGCTGAATTAGATTCCGTATTTTTTCTTGAAACGATCAACACGGCCGCCAGCATCGATAAACTTCTGTTTACCTGTGAAGAACGGGTGGCACGCGGAGCAAATCTCTACACGAAGTCCGTCTTTAACCGAACCAGTTTCAAAAGTATTCCCGCAAGCGCAAGATACTTGACCAATCGTGTATTTAGGATGAATTGCTGCTTTCATTACCTTTCACCTCTTTCCGCCCTGAGCCTCAAGCGGACCCAGAGTAAATGGCACAACATCGAAGATTATAACACGGCCTAATGCCGGTTGCAATCCATTATTGTCATGAGGTGATCAGACGTTTGGGACGTGCCATTCCAGCTGGGGGAACGTGCGTATAGGAGCCTATAACGACATCTGGCAGCTCTTCCTCAAAGATCTCAATCATTTGCTTCATGCCCAAAATATCACCTTGTGCTGGAGGAATCAATTCCAGATAGCTCTCCGGGTCTATATTAAGGTTACGCATTTGAATAAGACGCAAATCGGTTCTCCGAGCAAACTCAATCATCGCTTCAATCTCTTCCTCACGATCCGTTACTCCTGGGAAGATCAAATAGTTAATTGATGTATACACACCCTGGGAAGCAGCGTATTTCATCGATTTTTCTACATTGGCCAGTGTATATCCGCGAGGTTTGTAGTATGCATTATAGTGGTCATCCAGTGCGCTGATTGTACTTACACGCATTAGATCAAGCCCTGCATCAACAATACCTCTCATGTGATCATTCAAACCGGCATTGGTATTAATATTGATATATCCCATGTCGGTAATAGAACGCACTTCACGGATAGCTTCAATAATCAATTTGGCCTGTGTGGAAGGCTCCCCTTCACAACCTTGGCCAAAGCTGATGATCGATTCCGGCGTTTTCAAGTGCTCCAGCATTACTTCAACGATTTCGTCCACACGTGGACGGAAATTCATCCGGGTCTGCGGGGAAACGAAGCCACTATCATCCGGTTGCTCGGAAATACATCCGAAACAGCCTGCGTTGCAGGAATAGGATACTGGAACCCCGCCTTCCCAACGATTCAGGAAGGTGTTGGATGAAGTCAGACATTCATATCCGAGCGCACAATTGGACAAATGGGTATAGAGACGATTTTCGGGATATTGCTTCGTTAAACGTTTAACACCCGCACGTACGTCATCCCGATCACAGTTCAGCGGATTCCATTGATCTGGATGATCCGACATCCGGGCAGTGACGTAAAACTGACCATCTTTCCACACAACAGCCGAGTAACCGAACAAAGGCAGTTTGTACTCCTTATCGGTTTTTACATACCCCGGCAGACACAACCGAGTGAATCCTTGCGGAAGCAAAGCCCCAACGGCCTGTGTATCACTAGGCATTGGCAGCATTTCGCCAGTATCCGGGTCCATACCAATCGGACGTGTACTCGGCAGTCCAACCAGCGTTGCACCTTCCGGTAAAGGAATCAGCTCATCCTCCATAATTTCAACGATCATATCTCCACTGCGGGCAAGCCCGTACAGGGATGGGTGATCAAATACATTACCTTTTTCATCTGCGTATACTAAATACATGATGTTCTCCTCACATCTAATGGGTTAAAGCCAAACGACGAGTATATTGTTAATCCAGCAGCAACGCTGCAAAATTCGAGTTAAATCAAAGACGTAAATCTAGGTGGTTGTACCGGACGCCGCAGTCTGTCTTGGCGAGCGCCGAGTCGTAGTCGATCCGGAGTTGCTGGTCGGACTGCTGCCAGCTGTATCAAACGCCGCTAGGAACTCAGCATTCGTTTTGCTATTACGCAGCTTCTTCAAGAAACCTTCGACAAAGTCGTGGGAATCGTTCATGTTTTTACGAATCGCCCAGATTGTATCAAGTTCTTCCTTGCTCAGCAACACTTCTTCGCGACGTGTACCGGAACGACGAATGTCGATAGCTGGGAAAATACGACGCTCTGCCAGCTTACGATCCAGATGAAGCTCCATATTGCCCGTACCTTTAAACTCTTCATAAATGATATCATCCATACGTGATCCCGTATCAATCAATGCTGTAGCCAGGATCGTCAGGCTTCCACCCTCTTCTACATTCCGTGCAGAACCGAAGAAACGTTTCGGACGATGGAATGCTGCCGGGTCAATACCACCACTAAGTGTCCGTCCGGACGGTGGGATGACCAGGTTGTATGCACGAGCAAGACGTGTAATGCTATCCAGCAAAATAACAACATCTTTTTTCGCCTCAACCAGACGGAGCGCACGTTCCAGCACCAATTCCGCAACTTTGATATGGTTTTCTGGCAGCTCATCGAACGTAGAAGCCACAACTTCCCCTTTAACCGAACGCGACATATCCGTAACTTCTTCCGGACGTTCATCAATCAACAGGACAAATAGTTCAATTTCTGGGTTGTTGGTTGAGATGCTGTTGGCGATTTCTTTGAGGAGAAGTGTTTTACCCGCTTTGGGAGGTGCTACGATCAATCCGCGCTGTCCCAGTCCTACCGGGGCGAGCACATCCATAATGCGTGTGGACAAATGGTTGGGGGATGTTTCGAGAACCAGTTTCTTCTGCGGGTACAATGGGGTTAATGCCGGGAAGTGAAGTCTTTCCGCAGCTGCCGATGGATTCTCACCATTTACAGCGTTGACTTGCAGCAAACCGAAGTATCGCTCGTTTTCTTTAGGTGTTCTACACTTACCTGATACGAGGTCACCTGTTCTTAGGTCAAACTTGCGAATCTGTGAGGCTGAGATGTAGATGTCTTCCGTACTTGGCAGGTAATTGATCGGACGAAGGAATCCGTAACCTTCAGGTAGAATTTCGAGCACACCCTGCATGAACATCAATCCACTCTGTTCAGCTTGTGCACGTAATATAGCGAAGATCAATTCTTTCTTTTTTAAAGTGCCGTAGTAGGGAATTTGATATTTTTTGGCCAGTTTGTAAAGGTCCGTTAGTTTCATTTCTTCCAAATCGGAAATTTGTAGATCCATATAATAACCACCTATTCAATTAATAAGTCCGTGAAATGGATAGTTTCGCTTGATGTTCCGGCTATAAGAGCAGCATCGTTCTGCATTTCTCTTCTGTCCATTGTACGGAATGTAACCGTTATAATGCAAATACTTGTCTTTGAGTGTAAGTTTCCGGGCGGGATAGCCAACTTTCGGCAAGATCCGCTAGTGAGTGAACACGAATACGTGAGGCGTTCGATCCGGGCAGACCGGCTATGGAGCGCAGTTCAAACAAAACCGGGGTTTGGGGAAAAGGAAATGATGTTCTTAAAGCCATATGAAGTCTGACTCAAAAAAAGACCCTCCGGTAAAGGAAACAGGAACATTTCGTCTTATCCCGGAGAGACTGAGAACTCTATTAAAACAGGTTTACCCAATTACTGAAAGGATATGCAGTTCTGTAAAAATAATCACTTGAATACCGTAAAACTCGTCATACAATACAGAATTAATCGGTTTCTCGCCACACATCTGCACCTAGCAAACGCAGATTGGTTACTAGATGATCGTACCCACGATCAATAAACTCCACGCCTGTCACTTCGGTCACACCTTCACTGACGGTGAGACCTGCGATCACCAGCGCTGCTCCAGCGCGAAGATCGGATGCTTTTACCTTGGCCGCATTCAATGCACTGCCTTCAATAATAGCTGAACGCCCTTCCACACGGATTTTCGCGCCCATGCGTACCAACTCAGGAACGTGCTTGAATCGATTGCTATATACAAAGTCGCTCAGGACACTCACACCCGTTGCCTGTGTCAACACACTGGTCATCGGGGACTGCAAATCCGTCGGAAAACCGGGATATACGAGTGCCTTAACGTCTACATGATTGTAGCTTGGCTTGCCAATGACACGAATACTTTCATCCAGTTCTTCAATGCCAACGCCCATCTCCAGTAACTTTGCCGTCAAAGCCTCCAGATGTTTGGGAATGACATTGTCAATCAGAACGTCGCCACGCGTCGCAGCCGCAGCGATCATATACGTACCTGCTTGTATACGGTCAGGAATGATAGAATGACGGCAACCCTTAAGCTCCGACACACCTTCAATACGGATCGTTTCGGTACCGGCACCTTTAATGCTGGCACCCATTGAGTTCAAAAGTGTTGCTACATCTATAATCTCAGGCTCTTTAGCCGCGTTTTCGATAATTGTAGAGCCTTTGGCACGAGTAGCCGCCAGCATGATGTTAATGGTTGCACCTACACTGCTTACATCAAGATAAATCTTTGCTCCGCGCAGCTCTTTGGCATGCAAATGAATGGAGCCATGTTCGTTCGTTACGGTTGCGCCAAGCGCTTCAAACCCTTTGATATGTTGATCAATCGGACGAGGCTCAAAGTTGCAGCCCCCGGGTAAACCAATGGTTGCTTCTTTAAAACGCCCAAGCAGTGCCCCCATCATATAATACGAAGCCCGAAGCTTCTTCACGGGACCATTCGGCATGGGAATGGATTTAATATCGGAAGGATCGATCTTCATCTGACTGCCTTCCCAGTGTACACGAGCTCCGAGTTCCTCCAAAATTTCTGCATAAACCGCCACATCACTCAAAAGCGGCAGGTTGTCCAGCACGACTTCTGACTCGGCAAGCAATGCTGCAGGAATAAGCGCGATGGCGCTGTTCTTGGCGCCGCTTATAGTTACAGTTCCCTGTAACGGACGTCCGCCACTAATCATCAATTTTTCCATAAAGCTTAATGTCCCCCTACGTGTTTTGCAGCCGGTTAACGGCAATACGTGCTGTTGGCTTTCGATGTAGAAATAAGGCGTGAAAATGGAAAGACACCGGCTAGGCGGTGTTCTTTCCACTTACACTGTATGGAACTGGTAAAGAAAAATTACGCTTTGTTGTTGGAACCAAACTCGCGAATTTTACCTTTAACGGTTTCTTTGATTGCATCACGACCTGGTACGATGAATGTACGTGGATCGTAAGCATCTGGTTTAGCTGCAAGCACTTCGCGAACCACTTTGGAGAACGAAATTTGGTTCTCAGTGTTCACGTTGATTTTGGAAGTTCCCAGGGAAATCGCTTTGTCGATATCATGTTTAGGGATACCTGTACCACCATGCAATACCAATGGAACGTTAACTGCATCGCGAACTTCTTCCATTTCTTTGAAGCCCAAGTTAGGCTCGCCATGGTAAGGACCATGTACAGAACCAAGAGCTGGAGCCAATGTGTCGATACCTGTTTCTTTAACGATACGTACACACTCGTTCAGGTCAGCGTACATGATACCACCGATAACGTCGTCTTCTTGTCCACCAACAGTACCTACTTCGGCTTCTACAGAAACGCCTTTAGCGTGTGCATATTCAACAACTTTTTTAGTCATTTCGATGTTTTCATCGATGGAGTGGTGGGAACCGTCGATCATTACGGATGTAAATCCAGCATCGATCGCTTCTTTACACTTATCAAAGCTGGAACCGTGATCCAGGTGAATAGCAACTGGAACAGTGATTTTCATGTCGTGAATGAGTCCTTCTACCATTTTAACTACTGTGTAGAAACCGCTCATGTGACGCGCTGCGCCTTCGGATACGCCCAAGATTACTGGGGATTTCTCTTCTTCAGCAGCAGCAAGAATCGCTTGAGTCCACTCAAGGTTATTGATGTTGTATTGACCAACTGCATATTTTCCTTCGAGTGCTTTGTTCAACATGTCTGTCATAGATACTAATGGCATGGTTTCAATCCTCCTAGGGGTGTTGGGTTGTGTCTATGGTTTTTAGCCGAAATCACATACGGGCTTATTATACCACATCCCATGTCAAATACTAAACAAGCATTTGCAAAAATGCTGTGCTTTGCAGCACAGTTTTCATAGACACAGCATGACGACGTCCCCATTTCCAATATTCCCCGGATGCTTGACCGAAATACCCTGCATACCCACCCGTTAACTCTCACAGCTTCACACGCAAAAAAATCCTGTATCTACAGGATTCAGCTGCACTTATTCGCGGTATCATTTCGAAGCTGCATATTGACTGCCACACGCATTTCATCGATATCAAACGGTTTCGTAAAGTGCATGAGCGCTCCAAGATCCGTAGCTTCTTTGATCATGTCCAGTTCACCATAGGCCGTCATCATGATGACTTTGATATCCGGATCAATTTCCTTAATATGTTTCAGAATTTCCAGGCCATCCATGCCAGGAATCTTCATATCAAGCAGCACAAGATCAGGTTTGTCATTATTTACTATCTCCAGGGCGATCTTCCCATTAGGCGCTTGGAACGTATTATATCCTTCGCTGCTGAACACTTCCATTAACAGGATTCGAATACCGTTTTGATCATCAACAATCAACACTTTTTTATTTTCCACTGAGTAACCTCCTAGAATTAGGAAAGCATGTACGTCTGAATCTGGATAACAATCCCATAGTCGTCATGATAAGTATTCTACCTTACCCATTGAAATCCTGCTTACATCCCAAAATGCCAAAAACCATTTTCGCTTAACTTTACCCACTAAAAAAGGATGCCCCCGGCACCCTTATCGGCTGCCAAGAACATCCATTTATTTATAACTTAATGATAATACTTATTTTCCAGCGCTCTCCAGAGAAGCTTTTACAAACTCACGGAACAACGGCTGCGGACGGTTCGGACGGGAAGTGAATTCCGGGTGGAATTGTACTGCCAAGAACCATGGGTGTCCTGGAAGCTCCACGATCTCAACCAGACGTCCATCCGGGGATGTACCCGAGATAACCAAACCGGCTTTTTCAATCGCTTCACGGTATTCATTGTTGAACTCGTACCGGTGACGGTGTCTCTCATAGACCAGTTCATCATCATAACAAGACATTGCCAGGGAACCTTCCTGAAGCTTACAAGGATACAGACCCAGACGCATTGTACCACCCAGGTTTTCAATATCTTTTTGTTCAGGCAACAGGTCGATTACCGGGAACTCTGTAGCTGGATTGATCTCGGAGCTGTTCGCTCCAGTCAAACCAACGATGGAACGTGCATATTCAATAACGGAAACCTGCATACCCAAGCAAATACCGAAGAACGGAATTTGTTTCTCACGGGCATAACGAATCGCCGATACTTTACCTTCAATACCCCGATCACCAAATCCGCCTGGTACGAGGATCCCGCCTACGCCGTTCAGCAGATCGCCCACATTCTCATCTGTGATATCTTCGGAATGAATCCAGCGGATCTTCACATCAGCATTGGATGCAAATCCTGCATGAGACAAGGATTCAACAACACTCAAATAAGCATCATGCAAAGCTACATATTTACCTACAATGGCAATCTCCACTGTATGCTTCAGCTTGTTGATACGGTCAACCAGCCCTTCCCACTCGCTCATATCCGGTGCAGGAGTAGTCAGCTTGAGGTGGTTTACCACGATCTCATCCAAACCTTCTTCACGCAGGTTCAAAGGCACTTGATACAATGTGTCTGCATCACGGCATTCCACCACGGCATTTTCATCAATGTCACAGAAGAGAGCGATTTTAGCTTTCATGTCTTTGGACAGCTCATACTCTGTACGGCATACAATGACGTTCGGTTGAATTCCAATACTGCGCAATTCCTTCACACTGTGCTGTGTTGGTTTAGTTTTCACTTCGCCGGCAGCCTTGATGTAAGGAATAAGTGTTACATGGATGTACATGACGTTGTCACGACCTACATCACTCTTGATTTGACGAATAGCTTCCAGGAACGGCAAGCTCTCGATGTCACCCACCGTACCGCCGATCTCCGTAATGACAACATCCGAACCCGCTTCACGTCCTGCGCGGAATACGCGCTCTTTGATCTCGTTCGTAATGTGTGGAATGACTTGTACCGTTCCGCCCAGATATTCCCCGCGCCGCTCTTTGCTGATGACGGAGGAGTATACTTTACCAGTCGTGACGTTGCTGTTCTTGGAGAGGTTGATGTCAATAAAACGTTCGTAGTGGCCAAGGTCAAGATCCGTTTCCGCGCCATCATCCGTTACAAAAACCTCACCATGCTGATAAGGACTCATTGTTCCCGGGTCGATATTGATGTATGGATCAAATTTTTGAATGGTTACCTTCAACCCTCTGTTTTTCAGCAATCTGCCCAGCGAGGCAGCCGTTATCCCTTTGCCCAGGGAGGACACAACTCCGCCCGTCACGAAAATATACTTTGTCACTATTATTACCCTCCTAATATAAGTACAGAAATTCAGGCGATATATGGTATTATCGTAACCCGTTTCCCAGGTAATCATCGTTAAAAAGAGCAATGGCAGAAATTCCCTGCATCTGCGAACTGCTCTTTCATGCGAAGACCGTGTGTAAACAACGTTGTTCTACAGCGTAGAATGGTGCAAACCTTCCGGAAGCCAACTACCGTGCCTGTCCCTAAATAGATATCATTGCATCGATCCATTTGGTGTTTTGGATATACAAAAATAGACCACGGATTGTTGGCCGGGAGCATGCGGAATTCAAATCATTTTGCAAAATTCTGCCTCTAAAAATACAAAAAAAGTACTCCCGCAGGACGGGGCACTTTTTATAAAAAACATAAATATTTTGTCGCTCATTCATAAGCCCATGCAATAGTTTACCCGTTACCCCGTCTGCTGTCAAGGCTGACTATGCGGGGAAAACGGGTAAACTATCGACATCAAAAATGACTGCTACTTATCGGAATCGTCGTCAAATTCACCCTCGTCTTCGGACTCTTCTTCATCGTCTTCATCGAGGTCTTCCTCTTCCAAATCGTCATCTTCAACTAGAACTTCTTCATCGCCATCTTCTTCGTCAAAGATGTCGTCTTCGTCATCATCATCGTCATCATCATCTTCGTCCTGATCATCGTCAGAATTATCGAAGTCTTCGTCGCTGTTATAGCTGTCTTCCTCTTCCCCGAAGTCCTCATCTTCCAGATCATCGTCTTCATCGTTGATGATGCGCGGACGCTTCGCACCCGTCATGGTATCTTCCGATCCAGCTACCGGATACCAGCGCTTCAAGCCCCACAGACTTGTACCGACGCAAGCAAAACGGCCATCGATATTAATCTCGGTATATAGCTGGGCGATAAACTCGTTGATTTCTTCATCAGTCATTCCGCGCTGTTTAGCTACCTCATTCATCAAATCACGGTAGTAATACGGCGTATTGGCCGCTTTCAGCACCATAAAGGCGAGGTCCACCAAAGGAATCTCTCTGACCTTTTCTTTATCAATTTTCAAATTGAGCGAGGTACTCACTGACAGACACTTCCTCTCACACAAAATTCACTTTATATCCCTACGAACTGGAACGTTACGTATAACATATCCATTAACAAACCTAAGTAAAACCTATTTAGCCTCAAAAAGCAAGTTTTTATGTATGGATGTCTCATAATTCCAAGAAGCAACTCCAAACGAGCAATGTACAGATCCGTAAGAGACATCTAACTCGCGGGCATATCGTCCTTTGTGCAAAAAAAGCATCATCATATAAAAAAGACGGAGTCCCCTCCGCCTTCTGACTGTATACCCTTGAAGGATCGCTCCTCACCAGGGTCCCCGCAAGAGCCCTCTAGCCCTCCATCCATCATATGTCCCTGCGCCCGTTTTGACACGAAGAGAATGTGTTTTTGTAAAAAAAGGGCAGGTTCCCCATGCGGCGGGATCAATGCATTCATAGAATACCTCAGCATGTTCATCCCGAAGGGGGCTGCCCATTATGGACTATACTGGTTTTCTACATCAATTGGTTGAAGGAATGCAACGTCCCGAACCAGAACAGGGGCGGCGGTACTTGATCCGGTTCGCCAAACCGAAGCAATATGAAGCCTGCCTCGTGGAACTGTCGCGGATGAGGAATGAATTTACGGATCTTGGTATGGTACGCTCCTCCCGGCTGGCGCGCTCCATTATCGCCCCGGTGCATGACCCAGAAGAATTATCTCGCTACAGCGATGAGATTACGGTAGAAGAAGATGTATCCATCTCACTGCATGCCACCGCGCTTCACAGTAAACCGAGCAGTGCTCAGGGCATACCTTGGGGCGTTAAACAGATTCATGCTCCCAAAGTATGGTCCGTATCCACAGGACATCGAATCAAAATCGGCGTGATCGACACAGGTGCCGATTATCAACACCCCGATCTTCGCTATTCGCTGGCACGCGGAATCAATCTGTTAAACCGCAGTCTGCTTCCTCATGATGATAACGGTCATGGCACTCATATTGCCGGAACCATTGCCGCTGCCAATAGTACGGCAGGTATGATTGGCGTAGCTCCTCGCTCCCTGATCTATCCGGTGAAGGCATTCGACCATAATGGTTCGGCTTTCGTGTCAGACATTGTGCTTGGCATCGATTGGTGTGTTCGCAATCGGGTCGATATTATCAATATGAGCTTTGGCATGAAAACGCGTAGCAAAGCATTGCTTGATGTCGTGAACCGTGCCTATCAGGCCGGGATTGTCATAGTTGCATCGTCAGGAAATGACGGCAAACGCCGCAGCATTGATTATCCGGCACGTTATCCGCAAACGATATCGGTTGGGGCAACTGACAAAAACCGGCGTATTGCCTCGTTCAGTAACCGAGGTGCATACGTCGATGTATATGCGCCAGGGGACAAAATTGTTTCATCCTGGGTGCACGGCAAGCACCATGAGATGAGCGGCACCTCCATGGCGACATCGCACGTCAGTGGCGCCATAGCGCTCTTGCTTGCAAAGCATCCCGGCCTGTCGCCAGCCGAGATCAAAACGCTCGTGAAGCGCGCAACCGTACCGCTGCGCGCACGCAAGACCACCACCGCGAAGAGCAAAATACGCGGTGGCGAGATTGACGCCCTCAAGCTAATGCAGGAGGGCGGAGGGTAAAGTGCGCCGCATGCCGGGGGAGCCGTTCCGTGAAGCATCGCTAAGCGCAGCACTGCTGCGAGGTGTGATGCTTCACGGTGGTTGCCCACGGCGGCAGGCGGCGCTGTCTCTAGGTGCCTCGGGGCCGTATGAACTCGGCCGCGGGCACAGCAAAAAGTCTCCATGTCCACGCTGCATTGCAAGCGTGGTGCATGGAGACTTTTTTTGTCAAAGCCACAGGGCGGTTGCACACCGCCAGGGCTTGAATTACATTTTGTCCGGTGCGGAAACGCCCACCAGACGAAGCGCTGTTGCGATGACGGTGCGTACAGTACCGATCAGCGCCAGACGCGCCTGGGTTTGTCCCGCGTCTTCCGTAATGACGCGCTCTGCACGATAGTAACTGTGGAACAGGGATGCCAGTTCATATACATAACGAACAATACGATGCGGCGCATATCCCGTAGCGGCAGTCGCGATTTCTTCAGGCAGTTCACCCATTTTGCGAAGAAGGTCATATTCATGTTCCGTGGTCAGCTTCGAAAGGTCGATCTGTGACAATGGCAACAGTTCAATGCCTTGTTCTTCTGCCTGACGGTATACGCTGCATACCCGAGCGTGAGCGTATTGTACATAGAATACAGGGTTTTCATTGGACGTCGAAATCGCAAGGTCCATGTCGAAGTCCAGATGAGAATCCATGCTGCGCATGGTAAAGAAGTAACGAATGGCGTCAATGCCTACTTCGTCCATCAGATCCTCCATCGTTACCGCCTTGCCGGTACGCTTGGACATTTTCACTTTCTCGCCGTTCTGGAACAAGCTCACCATCTGTGCAATCAGCACGACCAATTTCTCAGGATCGTTGCCCAGTGCTTGCATGGCCGCTTTCATCCGTGGAATGTAACCATGGTGGTCTGCTCCCCAGATGTTAATCATCGTGTCGTATCCACGCGCATATTTATCACGGTGATAAGCAATATCCGGCGTCAGGTACGTGTACGTTCCATCGTTCTTAATCAATACACGCTCTTTATCGTCACCATACTGCATCGTTTTCAACCAAGTTGCTCCGTCTTGCTCATAGATTTCATTACGATCACGCAATTCGTCAAGTACACGCAACACTTCTCCGTTATCATACAGTGAAGTTTCGCTGAACCAGATGTCGAAATTGACACGGAAGCGATTCAAGTCACGTTTGATCTTGTCCAGTTCTTTCTCCAAACCGAAGTCTCGGAAGTAAGCTGCACGGTCACCTGGATGCATGGACAGCAAAGAATCGCCTTTCTCAGCCACTAGCTCCTTGGCAAACCCTTTGATATCCTCACCGTGATAACCGTCTTCCGGCATCTCTGCGTCTTGGCCCAGTTCTTGCAAATAGCGAGCTTCAATGGAACGAGACAGATTAAATACCTGATTACCCGCGTCATTAATGTAGTATTCACGTGTTACATCATATCCGGCATAGTCGAGGATGTTGCAAAGCGCATCACCCACAGCCGCTCCACGCGCATGGCCCAGATGCAGACTGCCTGTCGGGTTGGCACTGACAAACTCCATCTCGACCTTGCGCCCTTCACCAACATTGATTCTTCCATAATTCTCACCCTGCTCATGCACAAGCCCCAGCACAGGATAGAGATAACTCTTGTCCAACTTAAAATTAATGAATCCCGGTCCAGCGATTTCCGCTTTCTCGATTCCAGCTTCAGCCAGGTTGAGATTGGCAATAATCTCTTCTGCAATCTGGCGTGGATTGCGCTTGGCAATCTTGGTCAGTTGCATAGCGGCATTGGTCGCCAAATCGCCGTGTGTTTTCTCGCGTGGTACTTCAAGGGTGATGGTTGGTAGATCCTCCTGCGCAACAATGCCAGCAGTCACAATGGCATTGCCGATGGCTGTACTTACCCGTTCGTTAATCGTATCTAATGGATTACGTGTCATGAAATTGGTTCCTCCTGTATATGCAAACTAATCGCGAAATGTCCGGATTCTTCGTCAAAGCGGTAAAAGTCGTAGCTCCACGCTGCGCGTGCGCTCAATCCCTGAATGGAAAGTTCCAGCTCCTGTGTATGCGTGGACAAGGCAAACGACATATACGGCGAGCGGTAAAAACCAGGGAGCTTGCGGTTTAACTCAAATGTTTGCTCCGATTCCACCTCACCGTGACGTATAATCTTGATGGATTGTCCGCCCAGCTTCAATGTTGTTCGGGTAATTCCGCCCTCGGGGCCAGCCTGTGGCTCTTCATAACGAACATAGAGCACAGATCCCTTCAATACGGCTTCACCCTGCATTTCCTGCAGTACATCTTCACCTTCATAACGGCTGTGCAGCCGGATCTGAACCGGTCGCATGTTCGACATGAATGTTAACCTCCATTATATTCGAGGCGACGCAAAATCAGGCACGGCCGGTGAGAACAGCCCTTCCTGTATTGTTGTGCCGCTATACGCGCTCATATTCCCGGATAGCTCGCTATCCTACACTCTACTGTATAACTATATCCAGTTCACCCGCTCAATTCAAATCCAAATTCAGAGTTTTTGCCCATCAGCACCAAAAAAAGCAGAGCTACACCTGTAAAGTGCAGCTCTGCCTTGCTTCATTAATAAAGAAATACATTCTGGATCAGGTCCATCGCGGCTCATACGGAAACGGACAGGTCGACTCTACCAGCTTGGCGCGCACCTGTACGAGACAACCACAATAACGGCAGGTTGTACCGTATTGTAACCCTGGACAATTAGAGCAGGTGGATAACCGACGATTATATTCAGCATCCTCAACGGCCGGACGTGAGCGTGAGGCCAGCTCCACGAGCCGGTCCATCTTGGCTTCACTAATCTTCACATCATATTGATCATTACATCCCTTGCATGGTTCCCGTTTCCCAGCACTTCTACTCTGCACAGATGAATCCATCTGATTATCCCTTTATAGCGACCACACCAACCGAGGCCGGAGGCAGTACAAAACGCAGATTGTTATTTTCGAGTGTAATACCCTTCCATTCCGCAGGTTGAACCTGATCCGGCTGTTCAAATGTGTTGAATGCACTATAATCTGCGTGATGCAGAATTCGTCCCGATACAGCAGAAGCGTCCGTTGATTCAATCTGACAAACCACTTCAAGCTCATCCGTATGACTAAGGTTACACGCCGTCACATGAATAACGCCTTCATTGCTGCGAGAAGCCGACAAACTCAGTTGAGGAATGGTCTCTTCTCCGAAAGTGTATCCAGGGCTCTCGTAATTCAGTTCCAACCTCTGCGCGTCCATGTGCACCTGATACATATCAAACACATGATATGTAGGCGTAAGCAGCATCTTCTCTCCTTCTGTCAAAACCAACGCCTGGAGAACATTGACGATCTGCGCAAGATTGGCCATATGCACTCTTTTATTATGTTGGTTAAAAATATTCAGATTGATCCCGGCAAGTACAGCATCACGCATCGTATTTTGTTGATACAGGAACCCTGGATTCGTACCTGGTTCAACGTTATACCACGTTCCCCACTCATCCACGATAATACCAACTCTGCCCTCAGGATCATATTTGTCCATAATCTCGGAGTGCTTCACAAGTAACTCTTCCATATATAGCGTCTTTTTCAAGGTGGTGAACCATTCAGCTTCTCCGAAACTTGTAGCCTGGCCTTTGTCTGCCCACTCACCTGTTGGAATGGTGTAATAATGCAGGCTGATTCCATCCATAAAACGACCGGCTTCCCGCATTAACACCTCCATCCAGTGATAGTTGTTGTCATTGGGCCCGCAGGCGATTTTATAAATTTCATTTCCAGAATAATTGCGTACATATGTAGCATAACGACGATATTCATCTGCGTAGTATTCCGGACGCATATTACCGCCGCAACCCCAGTTCTCGTTCCCCACACCAAAGTATTTCAGCTTCCATGGCTCTTCTCGGCCGTTGCTCTTCCGCCAGTTCGCCATCGGTGATTCCCCATCAAACGTGATGTACTCCACCCATTCCTGCATCTCCTGCACTGTACCGCTCCCCAGATTGCCACTTATATATGGCTGCGTATCAAGTAGCTCACATAGTCTCAAGAATTCATGGGTACCAAAATGATTGTTCTCTTCTACCCCGCCCCAGTGCGTATTGATCATCCGGGCGCGCTCACTTTTTGGACCTACACCATCTTTCCAGTGATATTCGTCGGCAAAACAACCTCCAGGCCAACGAAGTACGGGAATATGGAGTTTTTGCAGTGCAGTAAGCACATCATTTCGGATACCTTCCGTATTGGGGATAGGAGAGTCCTCTCCCACCCAAATGCCTTCATAGATACAGCGTCCCAGATGCTCTGAGAAATGACCGTATATATTGCAATTTATTAATCCTTGTTCTGAATTCGCCTTTAGAATAACATCAACCATTATTTCAACCTCCTCAAAAGTATTGTTACCGCTTACAATAACGTGTTTCCGAACAGGATTCAACCGTTTTTATTTAAACAAAAACAAGCCTATTCCAGCTTCATTTGTCCGGAAAAGGCTTGTTTGTATGCTCTGGCCTCATCAGGCCAAATTAGTTAAGATTTATACTCTTTGAGATTGAAATCGCCTTAAAATTATTCCATGGCATGACGCCATTTACTCGTTTTCAGCGGGCAACAACATTTTTTGCTTCCATGTTGTTCCACCATCTGTCGTCTCATAAATCGCAGGTGAATTGTCGCTTGTTACGACGAGCCAACCTATTTTGGCAGAAGGAAACGAAATGCGAGAGCTATAACCTGGATCTTTCAGGTCAATATTTTTCCACGTGGAACCTGCATCATAAGAACGCCCAATCCCCACTTTGCCTGCTGCAGGTGATCCTGCAGAGAGATAGGCCGTCTGATTACCGATCAACGACATGTTCCCTGGGTGACCCCCCGGGTCTGCGGGGCCTTTTCCATTCCCTGTGCTGCTTGCACCTGGAGCCGGGCCACCACCTGCTGTCGATTGAGCAAAGACCTGTCTCCAATTCTTGCCCTCATTTCCGCTCGCGTAGAGGGAATACGACTGCTGGGACATCCCTGCGTCGCCATACAGAAGAGCCCATACCTGGTTACCACTTGCGTATAAATCTCCACCGCTCCAAGTTGTTGAGGCTACCTTCAGCGATTGCGTCCAGTTCTTACCGCCGTTACTTGTCTGCATGATACGGTAACCCGCACCAGGAGCCACTATAATGGCATAACCTTGCTTCTCTGTCGTGAACACAGCTCCGCGTGTATTGGCTGGTGTGGAGATTCGATTCCATGTTTCACCGCCATCCTTCGTCAAATAAGCTCCGTTATAGGTGTATCCAAAGCCTTCGTTTTTATTGCGAAAATCAATACGATTAAATTGTACCCCTTTAGTATCCATCCGTGTCCAGTGCGCGCCACCATCCGTTGAGCGGATGAGATATGTCGTTGGAGTATCCTTTACCTGTGCCAAAGCAAATCCATTCACATTATTCGGGAAATCAAGTTGTGTGAACTGCCATTGGCCTGTATAGATGGACTGCCAAGTGCAACCTGAATTCGATGTACCAATGAGGAATCCCTCACCAGCAGCCCGTCCGGTTGTACTGTTTAGAAAATCGATATCCGTAAATTGCAGTCGTTGGTCTTCCACACCACTGCCTTTTTTCAACGTAGCTGTTAATCCGTGATCTCCACTTCCACATGTTGGGGAGGATGCAGCATTAGCGCCGGGTAGAGTATGTACCGGTCCCAGTCCCCAAGCCAATGTTACCGATAGTGCGAGTGCGCCAATCCGTTTCCATGTCGTTCTGCTCTTTGTTGTCATTGTGACACCTCCTTCTATGTTTTTACCCCATTTCGCAGGATTTAACGTAACAATTTGTTTATCGCGCATGACATTATTGCAATAAAAAAACCACTCATGCCCACATTTTTTATCTCATGGGCATGAGTGGTTCATCATTAATCTCTGATAAGAGCTGAATTAAATGGGATATGTCTTAAAAGCAATGATCACAAAAGTGATACTTAAAATAAGACACAGGACAAAATGCAATTTATTGTATTTAAGTGTTTTGATGCTAAAGGCAGCATATAACATGGCGAGATTAGCCAGTATGAACGTTAAATTGATGAACAAAGTCATTGTTATTATAAGATTGATGGTAAATATCATAAGTACCGCTATGAACCATTTGGGATACATGCTCAATTGAGCCCGGATTGCATGCATAACAAAAACCCCTTTCCTCTATTTCCATATTATACATAAATATTAAGATAGAGTCATCCCAAATACGTGTTTTCGCTTAACACCCGGACGGAATCATATAAACACAAATGGTAGAGAGACGGGAACGTACGTGCTATAATTAATATTATGGACTTTGAATTGCAAGCGAAAACCCACCTCATAAGGTCGGAAGCCTGACGTGGGTTTCACTTGGATATCAATATTTAATTCTTGCACGCCGGGGCAACCCACAGTCTTTCGCGGTCCCAAGAGTCTTTACCGTTGGCGCGGTGGAGGCTCTTTTTTAGTATATGGTCGAACCCAATCACCCTATACTTCACGAATGAGATCAGGAGGCAATCACAAAAAAACGCCCTCTCCTACGCAGGCTTCAACCTGACGCAGACAGAGGACGCTGTTATTTTGCGATTACTTCACGAATCCAAGCAGCATTTCACGGATCATCTTCGCAGCCACAATTTGTGTCTGTTCTGTAGGATCGTAAATCGGCGCTACTTCAACCAGGTCACAACCAACCACATTTACATCTGATCCTGCGATCATGTGAATCGCTTCAAGCAGTTCCTTGGACGTAATACCGCCCGCTTCTGCCGTTCCTGTACCCGGAGCCGCAGATGGATCAAGTACATCGATATCGATTGTAACGTACACCGGACGGTTACCCATTTTCGGAAGAGCTTCCTTCATCGGAGCTGCCACTTCAAACGGATAGAAGTTGATGTTCTCCCGTCCGAATTGGAACTCTTCACGGGAGCCGGAACGAATCCCAAACTGATAAATATTTTTGCCACCCATCAGTTCAGCTGCTTTACGCACTGGCGTTGAGTGAGACAATGGCTCGCCTTCATAGTTTTCACGAAGGTCGGCATGTGCATCAATATGGATCAGGATAAGGTCGGGATATTTTTTGTACATTTGCTGAATGACAGGCCAAGTGACGAGGTGTTCCCCGCCGAGACCAATCGGGAATTTATCGTCAGCCAGCAGGCCACCGATGTATTCTCCAATGACTTCGAGACTGCGTCCTGCGTTACCGAAAGGCAAAAGCAGATCCCCAGCGTCAAAGTAAGTCATATCCACAATGCTTTTATCCAGGTAAGGGCTGTACTCTTCAAGTCCAACCGACGCCTGACGGATATGAGAAGGACCAAAACGGGACCCTGGACGGAAGCTGACGGTGTAATCCATCGGCATACCATAAATGACCGCTTTGGAGTTCTCATAATCCTCTGAACTGCAAATAAACACGTTACCTGAATAAGCTTGATCCAATTTCATCTGATTATTCCTCCTTATTTCGTAAGGTCTTCCACGAATTTAGGAAGAACGAACGCCGCTTTGTGCAGACGTGGAGAGTAATATTTCGTATCCATCTCTGGAATCTGCGTCTCGTCCACCTCGAGCGGATTATGTTTTTTGCTACCCATTGTAAAAGTCCACAGACCACTTGGGTACGTAGGGATATTACAGCCGTACACATGTACGATCGGGAAGATTTCTTTAACGTCTTTGTTTACCTTTTGGATCAGATCCGCTTTAAACCACGGGTTGTCCGTTTGAGCAACGAAGATCCCGTCTTCTCTCAGCGCTTCATAGATACCTTGGTAGAAACCGCGTTCAAACAGCGGAGCAGCCGGACCTACAGGCTCTGTGGAGTCAACGATGATTACATCGTATTCATTTTTATGCTCTATAATATGCATGTAGCCGTCGTTCACCAGCACTTCAACGTTAGGCTCGTCCAACTTACCGGCGATTTCAGGCAGATACTTTTTGGAATATTCAATCACTTTCCCATCGATTTCGACGAGAACTGCTTTTTCTACAGCAGCATGCTTAATGACTTCACGGATAACTCCGCCGTCACCGCCACCGACAACCAGCACCTTTTTCGGGTTTGGATGTGTATTCAGCGCAGGGTGAGCCGCCATTTCGTGATAAACGAACTCGTCTTTCACCGTCGTCATCACCATGCCGTCAAGCAGCAACATATTGCCGAATTCTTCGGTCTCTACCATAGCCAGATCTTGAAAATCCGTCTTTTCGCTTACATAGGTCTGTTTAATCTTCGCGGTGATTCCGAATGCGGGGGTCTGTTTCTCCGTAAACCACAATTCCATAATCTCTACCTTCTTTCCGTAAAGTTTATATAGATTAAATTGACCAGAGCGTACATAGCGTCTGACTAATCAAAGAATCCAAGCGCTGACAAGGGGTACTGTTCGACCTTCCTTGCCTATTGTATGTTGTGCCGAACTGTTACTTTTCATTACCCTTTTGCATTATACGCGATTGACGTTTATACTGCAAAACGGTTTTTTTCTGCAAAAAAGCTATATTTTAAACCGTTGAACGGGCGAATTGAATATCCGTGTCACTGAATTCCCATACTGGAAAGAAAAGAAAGGAGCCCGTTCCATGACCCAATCAAGCCAAAAGACCCGCAAACGCGGGTTCCGCACATGGAAAGTCATCAAAAGCCTAGCTTTGCTCGCTATTCTCGGCCTAATCGCCACGGCAGCAGCATTGGTCTATCTATACGCCACCAGCCTGCCACTGGCCGACTCCGACCGCAATTCCAGGCTGCTGGACAGCCAGGGGGAAGTCATTGCCACTTTCTCGGCAGGCGGCAAAGACTCGGTACCCGTACAGTTGGGAGATATTTCACCTGATTTGGTTAACGCTACACTTGCTGTAGAGGACCGCAAGTTCTATGATCATATCGGCTTCGACATCCGAGGGATGGGACGGGCTGTACTCGTCAACCTGGAACATATGCAGATGTCCCAAGGAGCAAGCACACTGACCCAACAGCTCGCACGCAACTTGTATTTATCGCATGAAAAGACATGGACCCGCAAAGCCAAGGAAGCCATGTACACGGCACAATTGGAGATGAAATACAGCAAGGATGAAATTCTGCAGATGTACCTGAACGAAATTTATTACGGTCACGGCGCCTACGGGATCGAAGCAGCCTCACGGATGTACTTTGGCAAATCCGCCAAACAGTTGACGCTTGCCGAAAGTGCCATGCTTGCAGGGATTCCAAAGGGGCCGACCTACTATTCTCCATATAATCATATGAAGAACGCCAAGGACCGACAGAAGGTTGTATTGAATGCCATGGCTGACGTCGGCAAAATTACGCAAGCGGAAGCAGACAAGGCTTATGAGGAAATGCTTTCGTTTAAACCGGAAAGTGAACGCAAAACTGTGGAAAGTGCACCTTATTTCCGCGATTATATCCGTAATCTGGCCATCAAGGAGTTGGGAATCAGCGAAGCGATGCTGGACCATGGAGGATTGAATATATACACCACGCTGGATTTGCGTGTGCAAAAAGCGGCGGAAGACGCCGTAGCCAAAGGTATGGACGCCAAAAGCGAGCTCGAAACCGCGCTGGTATCAATCGATCCCCGAACCGGATATATCAAAGCGATGGTGGGCGGCAAAAACTACCGCACCAATCAGATTAACCATGTACTGGCGACTACACGCCAGCCGGGATCTGCTTTTAAACCAATTATGTATCTGGCTGCACTGGAATCGAAACAGCTCACCAGTGCGTCCATGTTTAAAAGCGAGCCGACCCTGTTTCATTATGACAATGATCGCAAGACCTATAAGCCTGGTAACTTCGGAGACAAGTATTTAGGTGAAATTGATCTGAGACAGGCTATCGCCGCTTCGGACAACATCTACGCGGTAAATACGATTATGCAGATCGGACCTGAACAAGTGGTGAAAATGGCCAAAAACCTAGGGATTACGAGCAACATGAGCCCGGTACCTTCCCTTGCACTTGGCACCTCACCCGTTAGTCCACTGGAGATGGCTTCAGCATTCTCCGCTATCGCCGCAGGTGGGCAAAGAACACCTCCTGTAGCCATTCTGCAAGTGACGGATGCCGCAGGACGAGTCATCTATGAAGCACCTCAGACCAAGGCCGAGAGGGTTGTTGAACCGGCTGCCGCTTATGTATTAACACGGTTGATGGAAAGTGTGTTCGAAAATGGTGGAACGGGTAATCGAGTATCAGCAACCATTAAGCGACCTGTCGCCGGCAAAACGGGGACAACCAATACGGATGCTTGGCTAGTCGGCTTTACTCCAGAGCTCTCAACGGCTGTCTGGGTCGGTTACGATCAAGGCAAAGCCATTTCCACATCTGACGGGCGTCGGGCGGCACCCATGTTCGCCCAGTTTACGGAACAGGCCCTCGCCAGTGTTCCACCGAAGATTTTCACCGTACCGGATAATGTCGTCAGTGTATATATCGATCCCGAATCCGGCAAACTGGCTGGCAATGGCTGCGCCGAGAAACGGCTGGAAGTTTTTATTGATGGCACGGAACCGACCGAGGTCTGTCGCAGCGCTTCAGACGACTCGAGCTCAGAGAATGATAAAGCCAGTCGCGAAGTGCAAAACCAGGAGGGAATACAGGAAGAGAAACATTCTTGGTGGAAGGATTTCAAACGCTGGTGGGTGGAGTAACCAAAGTGACGTAAATGCGTAATGACGTAATTGCGTCAGCTTCTGTAAAATTTAATTTTAGCATAGAAGCAAAAACCCCGAACCGATCATCTCGGTCCCGGGGCTTTTGCTTCTTTTTTTTGAACAACTTTGAACATTCATTAATTAGGCGAGCGCTTCTTTCAATTCATCCGGAGAAGCGTTCCACCATTCTTCGTTATGCGTAGTCAATAACGTCTTGAGTGCCGCGCGATCCTCAGGACCAAGGTCATCCAGCATGAACCGGCGCTTCATGGCATAATCCATGCGGTTCACATGTTCGGCCAGCAGTTTCCATCCACGACGCGCTTCTGTATCAATCCACATCTCACACGCTGTTGCTCCACCATAGAACTGCCCCTGCTCGTTACGGTCCACAGCTACCCATACCAGCCATACCTGGCGTCCATTGGGTACGTCCTCACGGTTGGTTGAGAACTTGATGTTGCGCTCCACTTTGCTCTTTGCATGCATCGCACCAATATCGATCTTGGCTTCTCCGTTATCAATAATAACTGGAGAAAGGTTGTTCAGATCTATGGAACCTGCACCGAAGCCTTTGTGTTTGCTCTTTGCACTAACGATATTCAAGGCAATCTGTTTTTTGCCGTTTTGCTCGTTTTGGTCCATGTTTATAGCCTCCAAGGGTTGATACAAATATTTTAACTAATAATCGCTCCAATGCAAACATATACATGCTGTAGATGCTTGTCAACGGGAGGTATTTAACGATGATTCCACGACGCGCCAAGAGCTGGCTCACCGCAATTATAGCCCTGTGTGTAGTTGCCGGGGGGATATGGCTTGGTCTAGGCTCCACACGTTCCATTCATTCTGACTTGCCTGCGCTCGCCCCGGAATCGGGCAAGCCTACGGCACCCGTCAAAACCCAAACATCTCCGGAAAGTATACAGACACCTACAGCTGAAGTGTTCAGCAACCGCGTAGTGGAATATCACATGGATGTGAAGCTGGTAGACGGGAATGTATTGCAAGGGACTCAGACGATAACCTGGACACATCCAGGTAAGAAAACCGTCAGCGAGCTTTATTTTCACATGTATCCCAATGCCTTCTCTTCTGCTGACACCACTTTTATGAAAGAATCCGGGGGGAAACTTCGCGGTGATGTCATGCCCACGAACGGTTATGGTTCTATGCATATTACAGAAATGAAAACAGAGGACGGGCTTTCTCTCTTGCATCGGATGCAATATGTGCAACCGGATGACGGAAACATGAAAGATACTACCCTCATTAAGGTACGGCTGCCCAAACCCGTTAAAGGCGGTGAAAGCATAACGCTTCACACCCAATTTGAGGTCAAGCTACCGAAGATTTTTGCCCGCATGGGAACGGCAGATCATTTTGTTATGGCAGGTCAATGGTTCCCTAAACTTAGCGTATATGAGCCAGTAGGCACACGAGGTCGGACGACCGAAGGCTGGAATCTGCATCAGTATCACGGCAATTCAGAGTTTTATGCCGATTTCGGTATCTATAGTGTGCGTATTCGGGTACCGGAAACATACAAAGTAGCTGCTACCGGATTCCCAACCCAACAAGCTGTTGTGAAGAACGGCGAAAAAGTATATCAGTTCTATGCCGATGATGTGCATGATTTTGCCTGGTCAGCCTCTCCTGATTTTGTTTATGCGGAAGAACCCTTCTCTGCTCCCAATGTGCCAGGCGTCCGAATCAAGCTGTATCTCGACCCTGCTCATGAGGACCTGAAGGAACGTTATTTCTACGCCGCCAAAGCAGCGCTATCCAATTATAGCAAGTGGTTTGGCCCTTATCCGTATTCCACACTGTCCATTGTTGTCCCGCCCAAATCGGGGAATGGCGCAGGAGGAATGGAATACCCTACCTTGGTCACCGCCTTCGGTGCGGATGATTCTACACCTGGTTACGATCTGGAACGCACGGTTGTGCACGAGATTGGGCATCAGTATTTTTACGGCATGGTCGCCAGTAATGAATTTGAGGAGGCTTGGCTGGACGAAGGGTTCACCTCCTATGCAGAAGACAAAGTGATGGAACAGGAATACGGACTTATCCCGAATCTGCCTGTACAGTCAGGTCTCATTACTTCTCCAGCCTCTCTGACACAGGACTCCTGGAAGTTCGATTCCCAGAATCAATATGCCGCCAACGTATACACACGAGGCAAGCTTGTATTACTCGGGATAGAACAACAAGTTGGTGCCAAAACGATGGAGCGTATTCTCTCGACCTATGTAAAGAAATACCGTTTCAAACACCCTACTTCGTCTGATTTTCAAAAGGTCGTGGAGCAAGTAACCCGTACCTCCTGGACCGATTATTTTAATCAATATGTATACGGTGACGGCATGGCTGACTTTGCAGTGGAGAAGATCACAATTAATCCTATCCTGAAAGACGGTCAAACGTTGTACGAGTCATCCATTACAGTCCAGAAAAAAGGCAGTGAATATAAGAAGGTGCCTGTTCGAATTATGTTCGAAGATGGGAAAACCATGACGAAAGAATGGGATGGCAGCGAGGAGCGCATTACCTACAAACTGACCTATACTTCCCCTGTTTCCTGGGCCATGACTGATCCGCTGTACACGATTGTGCTGGAGAACCATCATATGAACAATTTTCTGAAAGCCGGACTGGATGAGCCAACCAAATCCCGCTGGAGCATGAGTGCAACCAAACTTATAGAAGCCATATTCGGAAGTCTGTCATGGTGAGGTGGATACAGTGAAAGCGAAAATACGTGAAGGCTGGTTTCTCGTCCGTCAGCATATGTTCATTGCAGCACTCTTATTTCTCTATCAATTAGTATGGGGATACTTTCTTTATCGAATGGTTCAATCAGCTGTGGTTCCGCTACTCCTGCGTTATCCCGACCCTGATGCAGGGGAACTCAGTACAATTTTATTCAAAATGGAGAGCCAACTCGGCCTGACAATGAATCCAGAGGTCCATCGCTATTTATGGATTTTAGGGGCTATGCTGCTGCTACGGATGCTAATTAGCCCTCTCATTCAGGCAGGGCTGCTCTACTCGCTCCAACATTATAATCATTCGGAAGAGCGCATTCCATTCATTCGTGGCATCAAAAATTTGTGGAAACCAATGCTTCTGCTCCACACTATTCGCACCCTATTGCTGCTGCTACCGGCTTATTGGATCGCACCAAAACTTTATTCCATCCTTATGGAAGGTTTTCATTCCCTCCATCTGCTCCTGCCTGGTATTCCCTATGTTGCTGGTTGGATTGTATACGGGTGGGTTATCCATCATGTCCTGCTGTACATGCAGTTTGGTATCTCGGCTCCTGATGGGGAAGGCGGAGCACGTGGTACGTTTCAAGCTCTATGGATTGCACTACGCCAGGTCATCACTCTAATTGGCATTGCCGTACTGCTGGGTGGCCTTCATCTCCTGGTCTTTGGCGCCTTCACTTCAGCTTCATGGTTACTAACGGGCTTAACTGGTCTTATACTACAACAGACGTATCCACTTGCCCGGTGCTTGCTGAGCTTATGGAAGATATGCGCCCATTTCCGGTTATGGCAGTCCAACTCGGTCAAGGATTAACGTGCACAGTTAAAAATGGTTACCATCTATATGTAAAGTTGTTTTCATCAAACACCTTTAAACAAGCAAACCTCGACCTTTCCCCGTCAAAGGTCGAGGTTTTTTTTGCTAATTTTGCTGTTAAACGTTGCCAAAGTGATATACCTCTGTTACAATAATCGCAGTGAGTTTTTAGTAACAACTTTGTAATCTTTACCTTCATATTTGTAACTACTTAAAATTTAATCGTCATTTCTTGATTTCGCAGGTGCATAACTAGCATAGCCAAATTCCTAGCACCTGGGAAGCGGGGGAACCAGTTATGGGTGAATTGATCTTGCAACAGAGGGATCATAGGGGACCTTCAACCGAATCCTTAAGCTAACCTCGCAGGCATTGGAAGGGGTATATCTCTTGTTTAAGAAGAAATTAACCGCAGCTGTACTCAGCATCACATTCGCATTATCGCTTGGAGCAGGCAGCGCATTCGCAGATTCAAAAATGGACCAAGTCATTGATTCAGCAATGGGAACTACATACAAAAGCGGAGGAACAACGCTTAACGGCTTTGACTGCTCTGGGTTCACAAGTTATGTATTCGACAAGCTGGGTATTGATCTGGCTCGCCAATCGAGCTCGCAATTCGACATGGGTGATTCAGTATCCCGTATGGAAATGAGACCAGGTGATCTGGTATTCTTCAATACAACGGGCAAAGGGGTCTCACACGTAGGGATCTTTGTAGGGGATGGAAAGTTTGCACACTCATCTTCTTCCAAAGGAGTTACAATCAGTGCATT
This sequence comes from Paenibacillus sp. LK1, assembly GCF_002750415.1. Classification (NCBI taxonomy): domain Bacteria; kingdom Bacillati; phylum Bacillota; class Bacilli; order Caryophanales; family Paenibacillaceae; genus Paenibacillus; species Paenibacillus sp. LK1. Next base: position 19,547 of record NZ_PEII01000024.1, on the reverse strand, counting down.
AAGCGAAAGCTACTGGGCTAACCGCTATGTTGGCGCTAAACGCATTATGAGCACGGACGCATATGAGACATTGGCCATCGACTAGGGACAAGCTGAGCAACGTCATGCTGTAACAATAAAAATACTGTAACGAAGCATAATAGAACCGTCTGGTACATTCTCCGCAGGAATGTATCCGGCGGTTTTTTTGTGCTTCGTTTCCTTTAACGTATTCGGGACAGCTATCAAACCTAATTTTAACTTTTTTTAAAAAGCTAATTTTCGTTGCTTTGTCCGTGCTCTTATAATGTTTTTACCCATCCCACTATAATATAAACGAAATTACCGGAACTTTTGTTTCACTTTTTTTTCAAAAACGAGGACTTGCCAAATGAACGCCTCTTTTGTAGAGTGGAAACAAGCTTAGATATGGAATGACATATGTATATGGACAAATCAGAATCATTATAGCTTGTTCACAATGAGAGGAGCGTGCAGTTGTATGGATGAAGCCTCTGTGACGTTTCACGTTGTGCCCATGCAAGAAGAACATGCGGAGCTCATCTGCAATTGGCAGTATGACCCGCCTTATAATATTTATAGCTGGCTACCCTGGGAGCAGATGAAAGCACTCGAAGTAGAATTCGGCGATCCCCAGCTACGGAAGGAACAATATGTGGTGGTGCTGGGAGAGAATCAACAAATTTGCGGCTTCGCTCAATACTTCCCACTTGAAGGTGTCACCCGCATTGGGCTTGGCATGCATCCGGAACGATGTGGTCATGGTCAAGGAACGGCTTTTGTCTCCGCCATTGTGCAGGAAGCCATTCGCCGGAACCCTGCAAACGAAATCGATCTGGAAGTTCTGACCTGGAATGACCGGGCCATTCGCGTCTATCTCAAAGCCGGATTTGTTACGCAGGATACATACGAACGACAGACACCAAGCGGTTTGAAGCCCTTCTACTGTATGGTCTATGAAGGTCCACGCGGATAAAAAGAGCTTAAAATCACCCTAGAAAGTCCCCGGTTATGTGATTAGTTCAAAAAATTACCACAAAATGCTATGATGTCACTACAGGTTCCGTTATAATGATATGGATAGTTTCAAGTTAGATGATCTTTCATTCTGGAGGGGACATAAGGGATGCACAAATGGATCATGAGCGGGGTATTTTTTGCAGCGTGCGCTTTAGCTATTGTACTAATGTTTACGCTTCCAGGGAAAGAGGAAGTTGCAGAAGAAGCGAAACCGACGATGCCGCAAGTTACAATGGATGCAGGACAGGCTGAGGCACTGGTCAAAGCCAACTGTATTACCTGCCACGGTGATCAGCTTCAAGGGGGTATGGGCCCTAGTCTGCAGAAGATTGGTAGCCAGGACGATGTGGAGAAGATTTATACCACGATTGTCAAAGGTAAAAGTGGCGGTATGCCTTCGTTCAAAGACAAGCTGAAGGATGAAGAAATCGCGAATATTGCGATGTGGCTGGCGGAGAAGAAGTAATCGAAGAAGTCTTTCAAGGCGATTAGTTTGTGGCGGTTCATGTATATTGAGTGTGGGTGGCCTTAGTCACCTCTTGCTCTTTATGCATGCTCTAAACCATGCTGACGCTAGACGCACAACGTAGGCAACCCGTATTCGTATTGCAGGGTTGCTGGATTTATCAATGGTTATACAGAGAAGAGGCTCTTACTCTCCCGTACAGGGAAGTAAGAGCCTCTTGCTCATTTCAGGGATGCTCCGATGATAATATCCACCATGCTGTGACTATCTAGATACATTAGCGTATCCTGCCTGCCCTCCGGCCTCTGATTCAGCTAAAGCAAGCATCGATTACTGGCTCTTTGCCTTCTGCTCGGCAAGGAAAGCCTGCACTTCACGTGCGGACGGCATCCCGGACTGGGCGCCGAGCTTCGTCACGGACAACGCGGCTGCGCCCATGGCGAAGCTTACCGCCGCGTCCAGCGTCTCTCCGCGCGCGAGGGCTACTGCCAGCGCGCCGTTGAAGCAATCGCCAGCGCCGGTCGTGTCGACGGCGCTTACGGCGTAGCCGGGCGCACGGCACGCGCCGGCACGCCCTGCCTGTACGCGGCCGCCAGGCGCTGCCGCGTACACAGCCCCCTCGGGGCCGAGCGTCGTGACGACAGCGGCCCCGAGGGATGCGGCGAGCTCTGCGACCGCCGCATCCACGTCTTCCGGCCGGAGATCATCCCGGCCGGTGAGCACGGCGAGCTCGCTGCGGTTCGGCGTGACAACGTCGACGCACCGCAGCAGCTCCTGGGGCAGACCCGGCACCGCAGGCGCCGGGTTGAGCACCACCAATGCGCTGCCTTCAGCCGCCAGTTGGGCGGCGCGGGTGACCGCGGGCAGCGGGATCTCTAGCTGCAGCAGCACCGCTGCGGCTGCAGTCAGGCTTTTTAACGTATCCGCCTCTTCCAGCATCGCAGGCACAACCTGCCCATTTGCTCCAGGAATGACAATAATCCGGTTATCTCCTTTGGAGAGCCAGATGGAGGCCGTACCTGTAACGGTATCATCCAGAATGCGAACTTGCGAGGCATCCGCCCCGCTTTCCATTAGACTGTGCAGCAGGCGTTCACCAAAACCATCCGAACCTACCGCACCAATCATCGTTGTCTGTCCGCCCAGTCGTGCAGCAGCAACCGCCTGATTGGCGCCTTTGCCTCCGGCCAAATAGTGCAGTTCCTCCCCGCTCACCGTCTCGCCTTCCTCAGGAATGATGTCCGTCTTTACCACCAGATCCATATTAAGGCTGCCTACGACAGCAATAAGAGGTTTGTTCTGATTATCGTCTGACATGTATGTTTCACTCATTTCCGGTAGTGCGATAATAACCGACCCAGGTTATTCCGACCTCATTTTCTCAAAAGCCTCATTATATTGTTGCGCTTCTTTAATATCTACAGATGTGATGCCACCTTCATCCCATGACGTGAGACGCAGTGTGACCGTTGTATAGTCAATTGTAATGAAAGGATGATGATTGAATGCTTCCGAAATCGCTGCGACCTCATCCACAAATGCAATCCCTTTCATGTAGTTGGAAAATACGAACTTGCGGACAATCCATCGTCCCTCTTCCAGTTCCCAGCCTTCCAGCCTTCCCAGATGAGCTTCGACTTCCTCTTGCGTAAAAACCATACGTTATCTTCCTCCCCATATGATGGCTCATCATAGACAACTGTCCATACTGCCACCGAAACCTTTGGTGCTACCCATAGCAACCCAAACGCATAGGTCCACCGCCCTGCGGTTCGCCCGTTTCATGACTATCATCTTACCACGGACAAGCCTCAAATTCCAATAGTACAAATGGCGCTAGATCCACTAACCATAAGGCTTTAGGGAGATTCTCCAACTCAGGTTTCCATGCCAAATATCTTATGGGTACATACTAAATGAGCGGTACAAAAGTCAGCTCTTCTTCCCCAATTAAGATATGAATTCGGTGCTGATCCTTGTCATGAATGACCACTCCACTTCCTACCGGAATGACCGACTCCTCACCCAGTGCATAGAACAGATCTTCAGCGAGCGCCTCATCTACTTCAAGTTGCTCTGTTACACCAAGGCGTGACCATTCTTCCTCATCCATCTCAAAGAAAACATAGCGGTCCGGTATTCGTCCTATAGCCTCTGTCAAATCTGTCAATATTCCTTCATAATCTCGTCCATGCTTTACGCCCATTGGCTTTTCACTCCTATTTAGCCCCTAAGGAGCAGATTTGATCTTATTATACCTGAAAATAACCCTTAAAAAAAAAGGCCATCTGGTCGATAAATACTATACATGACCGTTTTAACTGTTTCTGCAACCCTAAAGGATGCCTAACATTAAACGGATTGCGGTGTAACGTTCGTCCGGAAGCCCGAATAAAGCCGCTTGAAAGGATTCAATTTTATCTCATGGATGAGGTGTATGATGGAAATTTCAACGATTATCGGACTAGTTTTAGGGCTGGTTTCACTTGTAGTGGGTATGTTCCTGAAGGGTGCGCCCCTTATCAACCTGGTTAACAACCCGGCAGCCTACGTTATTATTTTTGTTGGTACGGCAGCAACTATTTTCATGGCATTTCCCATGTCTGAAGTTAAAAAAATCCCCAAGCTATTTGGGGTACTGTTCAAAAAGCAACAACTGATTGACCGTGTTTCTCTAATCGGCACATTTATGGACTGGGCTTCCACCACCCGTCGTGAAGGTTTGCTTGCACTTGAATCGAAAGTCGAAGATATTGATGATCAGTTCCTGCGCGGCGGTATGCGTATGATTATTGACGGAAATGATCAGGAATTTGTAAGTGATGTACTCATGGAAGATATTCATGCTACAGAAGAGCGCCATCGTGGCGGTGCCTTGATCTTCGCCCAAGCGGGGATGTATGCACCAACGCTCGGGGTACTCGGGGCCGTTGTAGGTCTCATTGCAGCGCTTGCCGATCTCAGTGATATGGAAAAGCTCTCGCATGCGATTGCAGCGGCGTTTATCGCGACACTTCTCGGTATCTTTAGTGGTTACGTGTTGTGGCATCCAATGTCCAATAAACTGAAGCGGATGTCCAAAAAAGAGATGGAAATCAAGCTGATGATGGTTGAAGGCTTGTTATCCATACAATCTGGTGTATCCACCATTGCCATTAATCAAAAATTATCTGTATTCCTGACACCTTCCGAACGTAGACAGTTGGAAGAGAAGGAGGGCTCATCAGGTGAAAAAGGCTAAAAAACACGAACCGCATGAAGAACATATAGACGAGAGTTGGTTGCTTCCCTACTCTGACTTGATGACGTTGCTGCTCGCTCTGTTTATCACATTATTCTCTATGAGCTCTATAGATGCAACGAAGTTTGAACAGATGGCTTCCGCACTGAGCAGCGCATTGAATGGTGGTTCGGGTGTACTGGATCATACCTCCATGAACCCTACAGAATCTACTATAGATTTGGGTAAGAACAAACAGCAGCCTGAAGATATCAAGAAGACAGCCGCTCAGATTACAGATGCGCAGATGGCTCAGAAAGAACAGGAAGATCTGGAGAAACTCAAGAAACGGCTTGATCAATATATTCAGAAAAACGGTCTCTCCGATCAGCTGAATACGAAGCTGAATCAGTCTGAACTCAAAATCACGATCAGTGATAACGCCCTGTTCTCCTCAGGCCGGGCTGATGTTAAACCAGAGTCACGCTCGCTGGCCAAAGCCATCTCAAGCATGCTGCAGGAGTTTCCGGAATATGAAGTCGTAGTGTCTGGCCATACTGATAATGTTCCCATTTCGAACAGCCAATATAAGGATAACTGGGATTTGAGTGCCGATCGAGCACTGAATTTCCTCAAAATTCTGTTATTGAATGAGGCGCTGGACCCTTCGAAGTTTACACCTAGCGGTTATGGAGAGTATCACCCAGTCGCTAGCAACCAAACAGATGCTGGACGAGCTCAAAACCGTCGGGTAGAAGTTTCGATTATCCGGAAATATCAGAGTAACAACACGGACGTGAAAGCAGTCGGAAAAGATAACTAAAGAGTTGTTCGTTGTAGCAAAGTAATGCTTAAGTCACTCTCCTTCATTACAGGGGAGTGACTTTTTTCTATCCACTGATATGAAAAAGCGCTGCTTCCCTTGAGGGAAAGCAGCGCTTTGGATATCATCATTTATTCCATATTATAATCTAGCAAACTGCTTAGTTCCGACTTTTCAGCGGGCGTTAGTTCTCTCCAGGTCCCTGTGGCCTGTTCACCGAGATGAATGTTCATAATACGAATCCGCTTCAACTTCCGAACCTCATAGCCAAATGCACTGCACATCCGGCGAATTTGACGGTTTTTTCCCTCTGTCAGAATAATGCGGAACACCCGCTCTGATATACGAGTCACCGTACAAGGCAGCGTCATTTCGCCAAGGATCTTGACTCCTGTGCTCATGCCTCTTAAGAAACTCGGCGTTACCGCACGATCCACGGTGACAATATATTCTTTCTCATGACGTCCTTCTGCCCTCAAAATTCGATTGACGATATCACCGTCATTGGTCATCAGAATCAAACCTTCCGAATCCTTATCCAGGCGTCCAATGGGGAAAATACGCTCTTTGTGCCCTACAAAATCAACGATATTCCCTTGAATGTGCTGTTCGGTTGTACTCGTTATTCCGACAGGTTTATTGAGTGCAATATATACGTGTTTCCGTTTTTCCTTAATAGGTTGACCATTAATTCTTACATCATCGCCATCTTCTGCTTGACTGCCCAGCTCGGCCTTGACTCCATTAATCGTTACTTTCCCGCTTTCCACCAATCTGTCGGCTTCTCGACGGGAACAAAAACCCGTTTCACTGATAAATTTATTAATACGCAAAAGGTAATCTCACCTCATCTAGTTCTCTTCGTCTGTAGGTTCATTGTCCGTCTTATGCTCTTCCTCCATACTCTCCGGTTGCTGTTGGGAAGCAGGTAGCTCGATAATGACGGTCGTTCCCTTGTTCATGACGCTTTTGATATCCATCATGCCCTTATGTGATTGAATAATGCGCTGGCTGACCATCAGGCCTAGCCCTGTTCCCGATTCCTTGCTTGTAAAGAATGGTTCCCCCAGCTTAGGCATCAATTCTTCTGGAATTCCAGTGCCTTCATCCTTAATTTCAATCCGAACCCGACTATTCTCTTCGTCATGATTGAGTTTAATTCGAATATTACCTCCGTCTGGCATGGCCTCCATGCCGTTCTTCAGCAAGTTAATGAAGACCTGCTTCAACTGGTTCTCTTCACAGTGTACCATAGCTGAATCGGATGAAGCATTCAATACAAATTCAACACCATGCAGATGCGCCTGACTGTCCAGTAATGATATAACATCTCCCAGAATGAAGCGAATATCCCGTTCTTGAAAATGAACCGCCTGTGGTTTGGCCAGTATCAGAAACTCACCCACAATAAGATTAATTCGATCCAACTCGGACAGCATCAAGTCCAAGTGCCGGTGGTTAAGCTTGTTCGTCTCTTGTTGGAGCTGAAGAAAACCACGTAGGGTCGTAAGCGGATTACGTATCTCATGCGCAACCCCTGCTGCCAGCTGACCAACCGTCGTCAGTTTCTCGGAACGTCTGAGCAGTTCCTCCATACGGTTACGGCTGGTAATATCTCTTGATACGCTGATTAGTGCTGTGATCTCGCCTGCTTCATCCCGGACTGGTGCTGTACTCACGCTGACTTCGACACGGCTACCATCCTTCTTCATCCATGTCGTTTCATTGGACGTAATTGACATACCCTCAATCAACTGGGCATGCTGCTCTTCCATCTCCTCTTCAGTACCAGGAGGGATAATTTTCAACTTACGGCCTTCTACTTCACGACTGCGCCAGCCGTACAACTGCTCAAAGGCACGGTTTACCCGCAGAACATTTCCATCCAGATCCGTAATATGAATCGCATCTGCGGTTTGGTTAATGATCGATTCCAAATGCTCTTTTACCGCACGATTTTCTTCATACATCTGTTTCAGACGATTCGTATAATGGCCCAAATTACGAATCATGGCATTAATGCGATTCGCTAATTGGCCCAGTTCGTCTTTCCTTCTCACTTTTAGACGGAAATCAAAATGGCCATCTGCCACATCATTCACTTTGCCCAGAATAGATTGAATTGGACGTGTAATGTAACCTGCGAGCAAATAGCTGCCAAAGATCACAATCTCCAGCAACACAAGTGAAATGGAGGCATGGCTAACCAGTTGTTCCGATACCATGGAGGATATTTGCTTATAGTCCATGACAATACTAATCACATAAGATGATTCATTGGGGGTGAATATCGGAATGAAACTTTTGAGCACCTTCTGTTCATGAGTTTCACTGACAAAGGATACATTCTGCCCAGTACGAATGGCCCGTACGACTGCCTTGTGATCCTCTTCTGCGGCACCATATTGATAGGTACCGAAACGAATTGGCCTGTTATTCAACTTGTTGTGGTTCGTATCCCTTCCGTCATTGCTCATGCTCGAGCTACCGAAGGTCAATGGATTGATGCCTGTAATCTCCAGAATTGAAGGATTCACTTCACGAATCTTATTCAAAATCTCGTCTGGACCAGAGATCTTCACATAGTCGTCAACAGCGGCATTATTATAGAAGGGATTGATTATGTAATTCCTCTTCCCATCATGATAGTAACCCCAGATATCAACATCTGACGGATTGGATGTAGAATATTCGAATCCATCCGACCAAAAATGGTCTAATTTCTGTCCCTGTGAAATCGTAACCTGATGGTTTTCGAATAGCTGTTTAAATGCCTGATACCAGTACGTCATGGATTTGGTAGATAATCCAATCTCCTTTGGATCGGAAGATCGGGTAACCACAATATCATCAGCCGTTTGCTCCATCAATGAAATGTGGGAAACACCGACTTTTTCGCTCATGCGAACCAGGTCTTCATTTGTGATATTATTAATATTCGGGTCTAGTTCTTCCGCTGCCATTACTGAGGCCAGCCATAGATTGTTCCCAATTTGTCGTTTTACATATTCTGAACTGGACTGACTCTGTTCGACAGCGATTGCAATCTGTTTGGCAGTAAGCACCATCTTGGTTTCGCTGTCCTGCCTTAGATTCTCTTCTGTAGTATAATAACTCAGTGCTATATTTAAAACTAAAATGACGAGCACTGAGCACGACATAATCATGGATAATTTCGTTTTAATAGACAACTTTTTCGTTCACCTCTCGGCTTGTACCCTCTGGCGATATATGGCAAAACCTATATCCATCATAACTGTTGTATGTCTATTTGAAAAGGATAATTGACCCTTGTCCAAAAGTTACCGCTTGGCTGAAAAACGCGAAATCAATTGTATTTTGTCATTTCCATGCCTACAATGGGAATAACCACTAAAAATTATACACAAATCCACAGGCATGTGGATAGTATGTTCATAACTATGTGAGCAACTCGTTGGTTATCCACAGACTTATACACAACATGTTAACAAACGAATGTTTGTTCGCCGCACAAAATGCTCTTTGGAAGGAGTTTTACATTTTAATGAAGGATGACGTTCTCCAATCTGATCTTACACATCTCTCGGAGGAGGCTCAGCATGAGCACTGGATGCGTGAAGCCATCGCTGAAGCGTACAAAGCAGAAGCACTCGGGGAAGTACCGATCGGAGCTGTAATTGTTCAACATAATCGCATTATCGGTCGTGGATATAACTTGCGTGAGACGACACTTGATTCCACAGCACATGCGGAGATGGTAGCCATCCGGCAGGCCAGTGAAGCCATCGGTGCATGGCGACTGCTGGATTGCAGTCTGTACGTCACACTGGAGCCATGCCCCATGTGTGCAGGTGCCATTGTGCAATCCAGGGTGCCTCGAGTGATATATGGTACCGCAGACCCCAAGGCCGGATGCGCAGGAACGCTGATGAATCTGCTGCAGGAACCTCGTTTTAATCATCGAACTGAAGTAGTAGCTGACATCTTGCAACCAGAGTGTTCCACCATGCTGACTCAATTTTTCCGGCGTTTACGCAAAAAATAGAATCTTACATCCATCTGGAAAGGAAGTGCATTCCATGCCGCTTACACTATACGACACACCAAAGGGAATAAGTCTCCGTTTACTTACTCCACAAGATACAGAGGCGTATCTTGCTCTTATTCAAATCACACGTCTACCCTACCAAGCTGTAGAGCCTATCCGGGATGATGAGTTCTATACGCTGCATGCACAAACCAGACGCATTCAGGACAGAATGCAGGCGGCTGAGGAAGGAACAGGTTATCAATTCGGAATTTTTACAATCGACGATGGTATTCTGATCGGTCAGGTTAGCTTGAACAATGTCGTTCAGGGCGTTGCCAATTATGCAGACATGGGATACTTCATCCATCCAGATTACCAAGGCGGAGGACGAATGACCGCAGCCGTGAAACTCGCTGTATCCTATGCTTTCCGTGCTCTGAAGTTAAATCGTGTTCAAGCGGCCATTCTATTATCCAATACGGGTTCAAAACGTGTTTTGGAGAAGAATGGCTTTCAAGCTGAGGGCATTGCTCGTAAATATCTCAAAATTAACGGAGAGTATCAGGATCATCAGATCTATGCTGTGCTGGCCGAGGACTTGGGTGAATCTTTACAGTAATTGAACAAACATGGAACAACATACAAAGAGCCGCTCGACCCTAAGGTCGAGCGGCTCTTTGCTTTAACTAATGGATCTAAGAACTTAGTATCCGTAAGATGCGTTCATTAGTTCTTCAAACTGATCCATTGTAATGACGTCTTCGCCAGTAGGAATATTGATTTTGAATGCTGGCTTCTCGTTAATTTTGGTGTACGTGTTCGAACCCGTGAAAGCAAGTTTAACTTCATCCTTGGTATCAGGTTGTTTAATCAACAGATCAGCAACCAATTTTTGATATACCGGGAAATCTTTTTTGTCCAAAGCAAAATCAATGTGGAACTGGTTAATGGTCAGTGTATCTTTCAACTGATCCAGATCTTTAGCCATTTCAGCTTGATCTGCTTCAGTAATTTTCAGATCCTCTTTAGCTTTGTTAATATCTTCCTGACTCATTTGCAACATGTCACGATACTCTTCTTTAGAAATGATATCCAATACTTTTGGCAATGCTTTGGTGACCAGAACAGTAACAGCTTCCTTCACATTGTCATTGTTGACTGAAAATTGAACGACTTGCTTGGCATCCAAACCTTCTGGAAGCTGCGCATCCTTCACGTCCAGGTTTTTAAAGAATTTATCCTGATCGTACTCGCTCAGGACCGCATCCATAACTTCATTGCTCAGCTTTTGTGTTTTCGCTGCATCCATAGCATTTGGATTCCATTCCGTTCCTTCTTGCTCAGCCAGTTCTTTCAGATCCAGCTCCAGGAATTTACCAACAACCGTTTCCGGAATCGGGAAGAACGGAATACTTGGTACCTTAACATATAACTTCTCAGCGGTCATAACCATTGGAATGGTAAATGTCATACCCATATCGCCTTTAAGCTCAATACCTACCGTCATTTCGGTCTGCATTGGCTCGCTTTGGTATACGCCAGTTACATTCAACTGAGCATCCTTCAGCATACTCATAAACTGAGACATCGTTGGATCCTGTTGTGACTCGTCTGCAGCTTTATAGCTCAATTCATTAATAGTGAAGTTAGAACTCATCTCATACGAAGTCAATTTGGAAGCATTGGCTGCCGCCGTCTTCAATGCCTCTTTTGGCTCTTGCTTGCTACTACATGCTGTCAGTGCCATGGATACGGTTAACAGCAACGTAAGAAGAAGCGCCCCCATACGTTTAGTCATTTGTTTCTCTCCTCTCGTGATAACCCCAAAAAAAATAATTCAATATCAATGATATACCATTTATTCTGAAACGGAAACACGATTTGGGAAATTTGTGAGCTTTACTCTCTAAATTGGCTACAAAGACCTATGTAAGCTTTAGATATCAATGATGTCCTCCTCTAAATCATGTATGAACGCGCAAAAACCCCGGTTTGTTAACCGGAGTTATAGGTTATAGTTATGCATTGATATGTGCTATAGAAAGGAATGAATGTTCCTTTACCTTAGCCTTGGGGATTGTGATGATCTACATGATTCTGGTTTTTCACTTTTTTGGAGCCTGACAACGGTTCCTGCATGGAAGAATGCTTTTCAGGTTTTCGGTGCTGCACATTAGCCTGAGCTTCGGGCACAGGTGTTGTTTTGGGTTTACTCATGTTGTTCCCCCCTCTTCATTGGATTAGGAATGGGATGGGTCCATATCTTCCGTTTTGTCATAATTCATGGAATCCTGATGCCGACGGTCATTCGAGTCCTGTTGAATTTGTTGGGCATGGTGACTATTCACAGGTGTCTGATCCAGATCTGCGACTACATTTTGCAGGTTTTTATCTGTTCCAGCTTTGGCTTTGCTCACGTATTACCACTCCTTTGACGTCTGCCTAATGTCTGGTTTTGGGTTGCAACGACTGGGCACATTCATGAATATGACGCGTGTAATCCTGAGCCAATTCCTGAATGGGTTCTGTACGCTCATCCGTCGTCCTTCCATCGCGCTCCACATCAATTAGCTGCACACTGACTTCACGAGAATCCACATAGGCACACTTGAAATCAAAAGAGTACATCTGGTGTCCCGCTGTTGCGATGTGAATTCGAATAGCCTGTTGATCAGCCTCGTCAGCCATAACCTGAGCGCGATCTCCGACATTTAGGACCTCAGGCAATCTTTCCTGCCAAGCACCTACAAGCTCCGTCTGATCTATGTTTAATTCGCGGTTCATCTAACCACCTCCACTCTTATATAAAGTGCGGCGATTCGGATGTTTTTATGCATCACACAGATATTGAAACATACTGATTTCTTGTCGTAAAAATTCTTTATACATACAGCATGTAAGCGGCTGCGCTAAATGTATAAATAAATGCAAAAAAGGACCTGAGCTTATCGCTCAAATCCTTATCATAATTGTAGTATGGCGGAGAGGGTGGGATTCGAACCCACGTGGAGTTGCCCCCTAACGGTTTTCAAGACCGCCCCGTTATGACCGCTTCGGTACCTCTCCAGGACATTAACTTTTATAAACTTGCCACGAAATAGATCATACCATAATTGTATAGCAGAAAGCAACCTTTTTATAAGATTTATTATTTGATGCATCAAAAAGGAAAATTCCACCTACTAAGTAACCGTAACCAGCGCTACCTAACGATTGATATGATTGTTCAGAATCGGTTCCGCCCTGCTCTGTATAATCGAATTTAGACTTTTTCATTATGGGGTGGTTGATTGTTATAGGTGTGTATCGTAAAAATGACCCTTTGAACACGTTGCCTGAGGAACAATCGTATGCGGCAACAGCTGCACACCTTGGACTTGTTAAAGGCTATGCTGATGGAACATTTCGTGCCGATCGCCAGGTCACCCGGGAAGAGTTGGCAAACATGGTTTATCGGGCAATTCAGTATGCAGGAGGAGATTCTGTCGCTAATAGATCAGCTGTGAAATCCTATCCGGACCAAGACTCTATCTCTCCTTGGGCCACAGCCCAAGTCCAGGCCCTGACATCACTCAATTTGCTTCAAGATACATTCGGGACATCCTTTGAGCCGAAAAAAGCAGCAACCACAGACGAATCACTTATGATCTTGGTGCGCACCCTGCGCTCCATTGGGTATGTGAACTAATATTACGCTTTCGCTTAGGCGATAATCATAGCTAACGTATCGTCTTCTTAAACAATAAACTACAAAAAACCGTCGCCCTGTGAAAATGGAACATTCTAAACTTCCATTTGTCAGGAGACGGTTTTTTATTTCATTCATTTAGTTGAACATCCTAGGAACGACGAGCAATTACGCTGACTCCGCCCATATAAGAACGCAGTGCTTCAGGAATAACTACTGTTCCATCTTCTTGTTGGTAGTTCTCCAGAATAGCAGCTACAGTACGCCCCACTGCCAGTCCTGAACCATTTAAAGTATGGACAAATTCCGGTTTCGCTTTTGGCTCTCTGCGGAAACGGATATTGGCTCGACGTGCTTGGAAGTCTTCACAGTTGGAGCAAGACGAGATTTCACGATACGTATTGCTTTCCGGTAACCAAACCTCAATGTCATATGTTTTGGCAGACGTAAAGCCCATATCTGCTGTACACAACGTCAGAACACGGTAAGGCAGCCCCAATAATTGAAGCACACGTTCCGCATTTAGAGTCATGTTCTCCAATTCCTCATAAGAGGTCTCAGGAGAAGACAGTTTCAACAACTCAACTTTATTGAACTGATGCTGACGAATCAAGCCACGTGTATCCCGTCCAGCAGAACCTGCTTCAGATCGGAAACACGAACTGTATGCTACAAAGTGTTTAGGCAACTGGTCAGCATTCAAAATCTCTTCGCGATGATAGTTCGTTACCGGAACTTCAGCAGTAGGGATCAAATAATACTCGGTATCTTTCAGCTTAAACAGGTCTTCCTCGAATTTCGGCAGTTGGCCAGTTCCAAACAAGCTGTCACGGTTAACGATGTATGGAGGCAGAATCTCTTCATACCCATGCTGATCGCTGTGCAGATCCATCATGAAGTTGATCAAAGCACGTTCCAAACGTGCACCCAATCCTTTATAAAAGGTAAAACGGGAGCCTGTTACTTTGGCAGCAGCTTCAAAATCAAGAATGTCGAGATCCTGAGCAATTTCCCAGTGTGCTTTTGGTGTAAATGAAAAGGACTTAGGCTCTTCCCAACGACGAATCTCCACATTATCATCTTCGGACGCACCAACAGGTACACTCTCGTTAGGGATGTTTGGAATCGCCATAGTCAGATCGTTGATTTTCACTTCCAACTCACGCACTTCTTCATCCATTGCTTTGATTCGATCGGAGACTTCGCGCATCTCAAGGATCAACTCATCCGCATTTTCGCCACTCTTTTTAAGCTTGGCAACTTCTCCGGATACCGTATTCCGGCGACTTTTCAGGTTTTCACTCTCTTGCAGCAACTCACGACGCTTGGCATCCATGTCCGTAAACCCGGCGATTAGATCCAGTGATTTGCCACGTTTCGTCAATGCTTCTTCAACACGTGCATACTCATTCCGCAATATTTTCACATCAAGCACTAAATACCCCTCCTAAATAACACCACAAAGTAGAAACCTTCCTCATTAACTCCTGCCAAAACTTTGCAGCCTTATAACTTCATCATTTCTTAATGGTAAAAAACAACCTATGGCCTCCGGTGCTGCCCTACGCTGCGATTCCCGCTTTGAAAGCAGATACGGGCAACATCAGGCATCTGACCAGACAGCACCTTGCCAGCAAGCCTTGTGAGCCTCTGGAGGACTGATCCGGTTCACCGGCAGTCATAGGTTGTATATCAATCACTATTGGTTCTGTACAGGCTGTTTATACGACCTAGCCATGTCCACAAAGTAAGCATGCAGTCGATAATCATCTGTCAGCTCAGGGTGATAGGAGCAAGCCAGCAGATGCCCCTGGCGGGCAGTAACAATCTCATCCTTGTAAGTGGAGAGAACTTCTACCTCTTCCCCCACACTCTCAATTAGAGGTGCCCGTATAAACACAGCTCTTACCGTCTCCTCAATGCCTTTTACCGGGAGATCCGTTTCGAAGCTTTCCCTCTGCCGTCCAAATGCATTTCTCGAAACGGTCATATCCATTAGCTCCAGATGAGCTTCCTCTTGTCCTTCAATATGTTTGGCCATAACAATCAAACCAGCACAGGTGCCGAACACCGGTTTACCCTCAGCAGCGAATGCCCGAATGGCCTCCATGAAACCATATTTGCGCATCAGTTTGCCAATCGTGGTACTCTCACCGCCAGGAAGAATCAACCCATCCAGCTCCTCGAGTTGCTGAACCTGTTTGATTGCCAATCCTTCTGCTCCGGCACGTTCAACACTACGAATATGTTCGGTGACTGCCCCTTGAAGTGCTAAAACGCCGATCTTCATTTAAAATCCACCTTTCTCTTACCAGCCGCTATCCTGCATGGGCTCGGAAGGTGCAAGTTTGGAATTGGTACCGATCATAGAAGCACCTTCGCCAATCCGGCGAACGCTTCACCCAAGTCCTTGGCGCCATAATGTCCGATCCGCGCTTTGGTCCCTCTTTTAAAGCGTGCTATTCCCGTTTCCATACCCCAACCCTACCATTATGGATGTATCGTTCTTGTCCATGAAAAGGATGTGGAATATGCAGTGTCAGTTAGAAGAACAATAGACTTTTCAACTGAATTATACGTAGAATTCTAACTTGATATTTTACCGGAAAAATTGTAAATATACAATCCATCCAGTCGGAATTAATTGTATTTTGTCAATGGTCTAACGACACTATATTGAAAATGTCATATTATCCCGTCTTCCTTCACCATGTCTATTAGAACAGGTTTTTGATGCCATCAAACAGATCAACGAAGAAATCTTTCACTGCACGGAAGAAGAGACGGAACCAACCCCCTTTTTCCGCTTCTTCTGCGGTGATGAGGTTAACTGTCTTCTCTTGAGGTTCAATTCCCTCTGCTTTGTACGTATAAGTAACCGTACCAACCTTGGTTCCGGCCTTAATTGGAGCAACCAGCTTATCAGCTTCAGTTACATTCGCTTTAAATGTCACGTCCAGGTTTTGAGTACCTTTAGGTACAACGAAACTTACTGCATTATCTGTCACAACAGGTACAGTTGTTTCCTTCCCTTTTTTCAAAGGTACAGCTTCCCAGCCTGTGACTTTAGTTTTGGCAGCAACCGCCTGTTTCACTTCAAAATTGTTGAATCCGAAGTCCAATACTTTCTTCGTTTCTCTGAAACGCGCTGGCTCCGAATCGGTACCCATAACCACACTGATCAGACGCATGCCATTACGCTCAGCCGTACCGGTAAAATTATTCCCGGCGTTCGTGGTATGGCCCGTTTTCATCCCGTCCAGACCCTCATAGGCATAGCTTTTGAAGTTGGTTATATTTTTATTCGCTTCCAGCATCCAGTTATAGTTAATAATTGGATCTTTGTCGTTGGGGCGGAATTTATAGGATTGAATTGTTGTAAAATCTTTGTAGTCCGGGTGATCCATGATGATATATCTGCACAAAATGGCTGCATCCCGTGCCGACATGACGATTTCCTTATCTTCAGTTGGGCGGAAATCCGCAGGCATATCTGCACGATCCAGTCCTGTGGAGTTGATGAAGTAGCTATCTTTCATTCCCATACGCTTCGCTTCATCATTCATCATTTTCACAAAAGCTTGCTCGGAGCCTGCAACATATTCAGCCAGAGCAACCGTGGCATCATTGGCTGAGCCTACAGCCATAGCAATGTACAGCTCCTTAACTGTATGTTGGTCACCTTTTGCAAGGAAAATGCGGGAACCTGTACTCTTGGCTGCATTTTCACCTACAGTTACAATATCATCCCAACTAAACTTTCCTTGCTTAACCTGTTCAGCCACAATGTACTCTGTCATCATTTTAGTCATACTAGCAGGCGGCATAGCTTTATCCGCATTAACATTGAGTAGAATTTGACCCGTTGAAGCCTCCATCAGTACGGCTGATTTAACATCGAGTCCCAGGGAGTCTGCCGAAGGAATGTCCACGGCTTTTTCGGTCTTCGTTGTTGTAGCTGCCGCGGTCAAGACCTGCCCTGAATCGTTTGCAGCAGCCATAACAGGCATTACCGCAGACATGCAGAGCATATTAATCAGCATAACCGAGGCTACGCTTTTTTTGAGCATTTGACGTTTTTTCTTATTCATTTGTTTGGCTTTCAATGATGAATACTCCCTTCGGTCCGAAGCTTTCTATTGTTTGCTTCAGTACAGCTTGAGCTGCAATATTTTCTTAGTCCCTAACAGGTGAAGATGATGTGTGAGATGTGTGTTGTATATGCGCTGTATCGAAAGAGCAATGTCATTGCTCCTAAAGTTCGAATCGATTGTCACTTAGTTAGCATTAAATGAAATGCTTATGTAAAAGGACGTCCGCGCTTCTTTTTCGCTGGGCAACCTTCAACCTTTTTTATCACTTAAAATTCATTGTCGGAAACAGTTTCATAGACTCACGTCAAAAAACCGCCGCAACGCCCTAATCCATTAAAGGATCATCACCGCTTGTTCTATTCTATCACAGGGGTATCCGCAAAAAAAGACAGGCCCGGCGAAAATCGCCAAGCCTGTCCTGGAAATAATTAACACAATTCAGATTACAACGAGTAGTTAGGAGCTTCTTTCGTAATCTGTACATCATGCGGATGGCTTTCACGAAGCCCCGCGCCTGTAATACGAATAAACTGAGTGTTGTTACGAAGCTGCTCCAAACTGCTTGTACCACAGTATCCCATACCTGAGCGTAGACCACCAATCAACTGATGAATCGTATCAGACAAAGGACCTTTGTAAGCAACACGTCCCTCAATTCCTTCCGGAACCAGTTTCTTGTCATCATCCTGGAAGTAACGATCTTTACTTCCTTGTTTCATCGCAGCCATTGAACCCATACCGCGGTAAACTTTGTAGCTACGTCCTTGGAAGATTTCCGTTTCTCCCGGGCTTTCTGCCGTACCTGCAAACAAGCTTCCCAGCATGACTGCATGAGCACCTGCAGCAAGAGCCTTAGTAATCTCACCAGAGTACTTGATACCACCGTCAGCAATGATTGGTACGCCATATTCACGTGCTACATTTGCACAATCGTATACTGCTGTAACTTGAGGAACACCAATACCAGCAATTACACGAGTTGTACAGATGGAACCTGGTCCAATTCCCACTTTGACAACGGACGCCCCAGCTTCGATCAATTCACGGGTCGCATCGCCAGTAGCAACGTTACCTGCAACAATGGTCAGGTTCGGGAAACGCTCGCGCAGCTGACGAACCGCATCAATGATGTTAATGTGATGTCCGTGTGCCGAGTCTACCGTAATCAGATCCACACCAGCTTGAACCAATGCATCAGCACGTTCAAAGGTGTCTTTGGAAATCCCGATCGCTGCTCCAACCAGCAAACGTCCTTGTGCATCTTTAGCTGCGTTAGGGAATTGGATTGCTTTTTCGATATCTTTAATAGTAATGAGACCTTTCAGTGTGTTGGACTCATCTACTAATGGAAGTTTCTCAATTTTATGCTTCTGGAGAATGCCTTCTGCTTCTTGCAGTGTAGTACCTACAGGCGCAGTAACCAAATTCTCACGAGTCATAACTTCGCTAATTTTAATGGAGAAGTCGTGGATGAAACGCAAGTCACGGTTTGTCAGAATACCAACAAGCTTTTGATCTCCTTCAACAATCGGTACACCGGAAATGCGATATTTCGCCATAACCGACTCTGCATCAGAAACCAGATGTTCCGCTGTAAGTGAGAACGGGTTGGTAATAACACCACTCTCCGAGCGCTTAACCCGATCTACTTCCTCCGCTTGCTGCTCAACAGACATATTTTTATGGATGATACCAATACCGCCTTCACGGGCAATGGCAATAGCCAATGTCGCTTCAGTAACAGTATCCATACCAGCACTAATCAAAGGAATATTCAGTTTTACGCTGTCACTCAAACGAACAGATACGTCCACTTCTTTAGGCAGTGTCTCGGATTTCCGTGGCACCAGCAGTACATCGTCGAAGGTGAAACCTTCCTTACCAAATTTATCTTCCCACACGCGGGCGTTCCTCCTTATGTTTGCTCAGCTTTACGGTCCAAAACCCGAAGATCTCAGGCTGTATTTAATGCCGAAAATATGTTTTCTGAAAAATTTATTATTGCCATCTTAGCAAAGCGTTATTTAGACTGTCAAGGGAAACTCCCTGGTTATATTAGGTGTATTGCCTGATGCATACAACTGTATTTGTCATACGGACAGGTTCATTTTATTTATATAAAACGCCACTCATATCAAGTGGCGCTTATCTATGTTAAATCATTTAGTGCAATGTCTCTAAACTAATAGCTAATCCTGCATTTTTGCTTATAAACAAATAAAAA
>NZ_PEII01000023.1:0-53390 GCF_002750415.1 Paenibacillus sp. LK1 | reverse complement strand
GGTGTAGTCACAGTTTTGATGTCACCCGAGTATCGCCCCGTAACCGGCTATACGTTGGGTCAGCCTGATTGTCTTCTTCAGCACACCCCAGGCGGAGATGTGACAGCGTATCCCACTACTTGTTAGCCCCTAATCCTGTCACATGGGCGATGCAGGTTAGAAGCACGCACACAGTTTCTTAGGCTGCGAAAGCGTAGTTTGTTTGTTGTTTGCCGTTTAATAGGCTTTAGCGTTGATGAAGTGGACGCGTCCCCACTACCCGCTACCCATGCTCGAACTATCCCCGTCGAATCCATAAACGCCCCCTCATATAAGAAGGGCTCCAGGATTAATCCGTGAATACGGAGCAAAGGTGCTGCACATCTTTTTCCTCCAAGGTAAAAAGATGCTTCTTTCAAACTCGGCATTCCTGTTTCCTGTTTGCTACAAGAACATCATAACATAGGAACAATCACCGATATAGTACAGATTGCTGGAAGACGTTCCAGCAGACTGAGCAACTGTGCAAGTTTAACCAACACACATATGAAGCTCAAGCGTCTACATATTATACCGCGTCCCTCAAGGGAAGTAAAGTTGAGTACCGAATGCCAACGATTCACAAACAGTTCCACTTAACTATCTTACCCACGATCCGAACAAACTACGCAGCCATCTGCAAACTTACTCCATCAACCTTGCCAATAAACCATACAGTTTTAACTTGTACTAACCTAACATCTTAATAGACAGGATACGTGGCAACAACTGGTGTATCTCATATCATAACCGGCACAATAATCTGACTGGCGCACGGCAAATGAGCGTGTTGCGCCAAACTCATTACACCGCTTCCCCTTAACAAGGACCTCTGATCAGATCAAAAAAATCCCAAGCTCTACCCAACTACGGGTAAAACTTGAGATCCTTATTTCTAAAATAACCCGCTTATCACTAACTAACTTACCATGCGCAATTCAACACATAGCAACTCAGTTAACGAGCCACCTTCTGCTTCTCGCGCAGTACCCGTTGAATATCACGTTGTGCATCGCGTTTTGCGGCAGACTCCCGCTTATCATACTGCTTCTTACCTTTACCCAGTCCAAGTAAGAGCTTTGCATACCCGTTACGAATATAGATCTTCAGCGGCACTATACTGTATCCGTCCTGCTTCGACAGCCCTAGAAGCTTGTGGATCTGCACTTTATGCATCAGCAGTTTGCGCGTACGGGTTGGATCAATTGGATTATGACGGTTCCCTTGTTCAAAAGGACTAATATGCATATTGTGAATATGAATCTCACCGTTCCGAATCGTGGCAAATGCATCGCCAATATTCGCACGGCCGTTACGAAGAGATTTTATCTCCGTTCCGGTAAGCACCATGCCCGCTTCATACGTATCTTCAATGAAGTAGTCATGGGAAGCCTTTTTATTCTGTGCAAGCACTTTACTCTGTCCATCATTCTTGCCCATGTCCTCACTCCTTCTCCGTAAAATAAGCCGGTACCTATGCTCTACAGCAGCGCACCACACATCTCCTCAGGTACCACATGCCAGACCTTAATTGTAGCAAGGACCGCTGTTAAAATCAAGAAAGAGGCGGTCTGCGCCGCCCCTTCTCATTACACTCATTTCATGTTCAGCGAAACGCTTTTACTTTTTCTTCTTCCGTACAAAAGCCGCCGTTCCGTTGGCAGGTGCACCTTTATTCTTTTTGCGCTTACGACGTAGTGCTCCACCTTCCTGAACACCGCCTGGTGTAGCTCCTTCTCCAATAAACACACCGCTAGGTGAGGTGTTTTTGCGTCCACTACCGCCTTTGCCACCTTTACCTCCGCCTTTACCGGATTTGAAGCTTCCTTCACCACGACTGCTGCCGCTGTTCAGAGCATTCCCTTGTCCACTAGCTGAAGTGCCTTCCTGACCACCTGCGGTAGAGCTATAACCACCTTTGCCCGAGCCAAAACCAAAGCTTACCGCTCCCTTGCTCCGGCCAGCTGATCCGCCAGTATCTCCAGCACGACGCTCTCCTCTCGGTTTGCCGCCACCTTTGCCACCCGCGCTTCCGGCTGTGTTCGAAGCTCCGCTACGACCGCCACGGCCGCCTTTGCTGCTTTCATCGGCAGATCTGCCACCACGGCTGCCTCCAGTACCAGTTGGGGCACCTTTACCACCACGTGAGCCACTGAATCCACCGGAACCACTCTTCGCGCCACCGCGTCCTCCACCAGCAGGACGTCCACCTTTACCTCCACGTCCACCAGTGAAGCCACCAGGACGTTCGCCGCGAGGTTTCATGTCGACCATTTCAAAGTCAATCGTGTACTCTTCCATGCTCACACGCGCCACACGAATCTTCACCTCATCACCGATGCGGAAGACCTTGGAGGTGCGTTCGCCAATCAGAGCCATATGTTGATCATCAAAATGGTAATAGTCGTCTGTGAGCGCACTCAGGCGAATCAGACCTTCTACCGTATTCTCCAGTTCAATGAACATACCGAAGCTGGTAACACTGCTGATCATGCCTTCGAACTCTTCGCCGACTTTATCGAGCATGTACTCGGCTTTCTTCATTTTCTCTGTATCCCGCTCAGCTTCAACCGCCACACGCTCACGTTCCGAAGACTGTTGCGCAATATCGGCCATACGCCCAGCCAAATACTCCTGACGGTTCTCAGGCAAGGCCCCATTGTTCTCAATTACTTCCCGAATAACACGGTGAATGACGAGATCGGGATAACGACGGATCGGTGATGTGAAGTGACTATAGAATTCTGCCGCGAGGCCAAAGTGACCTGACATTTCAGAATCATACTTCGCCTGTTTCATGGAACGCAGCATCATTGTACTGATAACCGTCTGTTCTTTCGTTTCTTTAATATCCTCAAGAAGGGATTGAAGCGCCCGTGGATGAATCGCGTTGCCACGTCCCTTGACGTGGTGTCCGAAATTCGCCGCAAAGGCGAGAAAATTTTGCAGTTTTTCCTGATCTGGATCTTCATGCACACGATAGATGAACGGAACCTTCAACCAGTGGAAATGCTCCGCTACTGTTTCATTGGCTGCCAGCATGAATTCCTCAATAATTTGCTCCGCAATCGAACGCTCCCGTTTCACGATATCCACTGGTTTGCATTCTTCATCCACGATGATTTTGGATTCTTCAAAATCAAAGTCAACCGCACCGCGGCGCATACGCATCGCACGAAGCTTCAAGGCAATCTCTTTCATCAAGTGGAAATCATCCACCAGGTCCTTGTAACGCTCCAACAATTCAGGCTCTTCACCTTCAAGAATTTTACGAACATTGGAATACGTCATCCGTTCTTTGGTCTTGATCACACTTGTGAAAATGTCGTGTTTCACAACCTTCATCTGGTCGTTGAATTCCATCTCACAAGAAAGGGTCAAGCGATCTACTTGTGGGTTCAAACTACAGATCCCGTTGGACAACCGTTGCGGAAGCATCGGAATAACACGGTCCACCAGATACACGCTGCATCCTCGGTTGTAAGCTTCCTGGTCCAACTTGGAGTTTTCCTGCACATAATAGCCTACATCGGCAATATGAACGCCCAGACGGTAGTTACCGTTAGGCAGTTTCTCCACATTGACAGCGTCATCGAGATCCTTCGCGTCTTCGCCATCAATCGTAACGATATTAAGTCCACGCAGATCACGGCGACCTTGCTGGATAATTTCTTCTTCCGTAATGGCATCCGGTGCTTTTTCCGCTTCTTCCACCACTTCATCCGGGAAGGCTTCAGGCAGCTGATGTTTACGGATTACGGACAAAATATCAATACCCGGCTCATCCTTATGACCGAGAATCTCGATCACTTCACCTTCTGCTGCTGCCCGGCCCTCTGGATAGCTGACGATTTTTGCAACAACTTTTTGCCCATCAACAGCTCCATTAAAGTTCGTACGCGGGATGAAGATATCCCGGTTAATCCGCTTGTCGTCCGGAATGACGAAGCCATAAACCTCGTGGCTTTGGAATACACCGACCACTTGCGTGACCGCACGGGTAACAATACGGACAATCTCACCCTCCAAACGCCCACCAGAAGGCCCTTGAGAAGTAACCTTAACAAATACCGTATCGCCGTTCATCGCGCTTTTCATATCGTTAGCGTGGATGTACACATCCGGGTGTTCCCGATCCTCAGGGATGAGGAAAGCAAACCCCTTTGCATGAGCCTGCAAACGTCCGCGCACCAAATCCATACGTTCTGGCATACCGTAGCGGTTATTGCGGGTCAGCAAAACTTTGCCGGATTCCTCCAGCGTATTAAGCATAATTAAAAAGGCTTTGAAATCAGCCGCATCTTCAATCTCGAAGTGCTGTTCCAGTTCCTGATAAGTCATCGGTTTATAAGCGGTTTCCCGCATGAAGTCGAGCAATTGTTGTTCTGTTATCATTAATATTCACCTCGGGAAACATAAAAGTGTAATCTTGTCTCATCTCTCTATGTATCGGAAACCTTACAAATAGAAAAGCCATTTAACACAGGCCTCACTATCTCATACCCTAGTATACACGAATTCAATCCGGCGCATCCGTACCCTGCAAAATAAACCAAGCATTCATGGCCCCTTGCATAACCGCGCTTTCATGCATCATAACAGCATTTATGCTACATGTGTTTTGCTCTCGAAAAGACAGAAAAGAATCGGCCCAGAACAGGGCGAATATGTAGGAAGGTAACCGAACGGAAGTGAGAAGATATCGAAGATCAGAATCATGTGGTTCATTGGAAAAGACTGGTCATGGATGAATTTATTAAAAAACCTCCGTTTCTTCTCGAAACGAAGGTTAATCATTCAAGCGTTCCTGCTCGAAACTATCGCGTTACATCAGGCACTCCAGCTCTTACTTGGAGACAACCGTAACGATGATAGACAAAATGAAGAATCCTGCACCCAGTACAACTGTTGCACGTTGCAGGAAAAGATCCAGTCCGCGCGCTTTCGTTTTACCGAAAAGATGTTCCGCACCACCGGAGATGGCACCCGCCAAACCAGCGCTTTTCCCGTGCTGCAGCAATACTACAGTGATTAGACCGATCGAAAACACCACGAGCAGCAATTTCAAAGCAATATCCATTCTTTCCACCTCCTACCCATGTGGGCATAACATCTCACCATAAAAACAGTTACTTTAATTGTAACACAGCTATTAACGTGATACAAGTAGTGGCATTTCCTCAATTACTGAGATATCGCCACCCTTCTCAACCTTTTAATCTTCTTAAGTAAATAAAATCAACTTAATAAAAAAGACAAGCCGGTTACCCGGCTTGCCCGTGAGTTGTCGTAAGACAACTTATTTTTTGAGGTTGTAGAAACCTTTGAGACCATTGTATTGAGCCAGTTCGCCCAGTTGATCCTCGATGCGGAGCAATTGGTTGTACTTCGCGATACGGTCTGTACGGGAAGGAGCACCCGTTTTGATTTGACCTGCGTTTGTTGCAACAGCGATGTCAGCGATTGTGCTGTCTTCGGACTCACCGGAACGGTGGGAGATTACAGCAGTGTATCCTGCACGTTTAGCCATTTCGATTGCATCGAATGTTTCAGTCAATGTACCGATTTGGTTAACTTTGATCAGGATGGAGTTACCGATACCTTCTTCGATACCTCTACCCAGACGCTCTGTGTTCGTTACGAACAAGTCATCACCAACGAGTTGTACTTTGTCTCCCAATTTCTCAGTGAGCAATTTCCAACCATCCCAGTCATCTTCGGACATACCGTCTTCGATTGTGATGATTGGGTATTTCTCAACCCATGAAGCCAGAAGGTCAACATACTCAGCAGAAGTGTAAGATTTACCTTCGCCAGCAAGTGTGTACTTACCATCCTTGTAGAACTCAGTGGAAGCAACGTCCATACCCAGGAATACGTCAACGCCTGGTTTGTAACCAGCTTTTTCAATAGCTTCGATGATTGTAGTGATTGCTTCTTCGTTAGAACCAAGGTTCGGTGCGAAACCACCTTCGTCACCTACAGCTGTGTTCAAACCTTTGGAGCTCAGTACGGATTTCAGGTTGTGGAAGATTTCCGCGCCTACGCGAAGAGCCTCTTTGAAGCTTGGTGCTCCAACTGGAAGAACCATGAACTCTTGAACGTCGATGTTGTTGTCAGCATGCTCACCACCGTTGATGATGTTCATCATTGGTACTGGCAGTGCTTTAGCGTTGAATCCGCCCAGGTAAACGTACAATGGCAGGTCCAGAGCGTCAGCAGCTGCGCGAGCTACTGCCATGGATACAGCCAAGATTGCGTTAGCACCCAGTTTACCTTTGTTTGGCGTACCATCCAAAGTGATCATCAATTTGTCGATACCCAGTTGATCCAATGCATCCATACCGATTACTTCTGGAGCGATTGTTTCGTTTACGTTTTTAACAGCTTGCAGAACGCCTTTACCCAGGTAACGGGATTTGTCGCCATCGCGAAGCTCAACAGCTTCGTGGGCACCAGTAGATGCACCGGATGGAACGATAGCGCGTCCGATTGCGCCGGACTCCAGGTATACTTCAACTTCAACTGTAGGGTTACCGCGGGAGTCGAGGACTTCGCGAGCGTACACGTCAGAAATAATAGTCATGAGTGATAATCTCCTTTAAATTTAAATTTATTAAAAATTAGGACCACTTGTGTTTTCCCTTTTCCACTACGGTAGCAGAATCGTCTTCCGATCTCTGTCTGTTATCCCCTGATTTCTTTGAACTTATCGTCATAAGTTGAAATCATNTTTTCCACTACGGTAGCAGAATCGTCTTCCGATCTCTGTCTGTTATCCCCTGATTTCTTTGAACTTATCGTCATAAGTTGAAATCATGTGATAAAGGCGAACGCTCCGCTTCTTCAGACTATTTCTGCTGCCTTCGTTCAGGGGGAAACGCCAAACTTCCCAATTTCATATATTGTGGCTAAGCAACTTATTTACGGGTAGCGATGACGGATGTACCTGTCATTTCTTCCGGTTTAGGCAATTGCATCAAGTCAAGAATCGTTGGAGCGATATCTGCGAGGATTCCGCCTTCACGCAGGGTAACGTTAGCATCTGTAACGATGAATGGAACTGGGTTCGTTGTGTGAGCCGTGAACGGACGTCCTTGCTCATCGAACACCATATCCGCGTTACCATGATCCGCAGTAATCAACACAACGCCGCCTTTAGCGAGTACTGCATCTACAACACGGCCCATACATTCATCTGTTACTTCTACTGCCTTAATCGTAGGCTCCAGCATGCCGGAGTGTCCAACCATATCAGGGTTAGCAAAGTTCAGAATGATGGCGTCATGTTTGTCTGCTTCAATCTCGCGAACACATGCGTCAGCTACTTCATACGCGCTCATCTCCGGTTGCAAGTCGTACGTAGCAACTTTTGGTGAGTTGATCAGCACGCGTGTTTCGCCCGGAAGCTCAACATCACGGCCGCCGCTGAAGAAGAAGGTTACGTGCGGGTATTTCTCGGTTTCTGCAATACGCAATTGTTTCTTGTTATTCTGTACCAGAACTTCACCCAGCGTGTTGTCTAGGTTTTTAGGCGAGTACGCCACATAACCTTCAACGGTCTCACTGAACAAGGTCAGGCACACGAAGTGCAAGCCCACAGGGAACTTCGGACCACGGTCGAAACCACGGAAATCCTGGTTCGTGAATACTTGCGACAGTTGGATCGCACGGTCAGGACGGAAGTTGAGGAAAATGACGGAATCGCCGCTCTCCACCAAACCTACCGGCTGGCCATCCGCTTTAACAATAACCGTTGGTTCAACGAATTCGTCAAATACGGATTTTTCATACGATTCTTCAACCGCTTTGAGTGGATCAGTGTATTTCGGTCCATCACCATAAACGATGGCACGATATGATTTCTCAACACGTTCCCAACGTTTGTCACGGTCCATCGCATAGTAGCGACCTTGAACCGTTGCGATTTGTCCTACACCGACTTCCTCGATTTTGGCAATCAGCTTCTGCATGAACTCTTTACCGCTATCTGGCATAACATCACGGCCATCCATGAAGGCATGAATGTATACGTCATTCATTTCTTCTTTTTTGGCAAGATCCAGCATAGCGAACAAGTGGTCGATGTGACTATGTACGCCGCCATCGGACAACAAACCATACAAATGAAGCTTTTTACCGTTTTGTTTCGCTTCGCGTACAGCTTTAACGAGTGTCTCGTTATCGTAAAATTCACCGTCACGAATCGATTTGGAGATACGAGTCAAATCCTGGTATACGATCCGGCCGGCACCAATGTTCAGGTGACCTACCTCGGAGTTCCCCATTTGCCCTTCCGGCAAACCTACAGCTTCACCGCAAGCAGTGAGAGTTGTATGTGGGAATTGGCTCATAAAACGGTCATAGTTCGGTTTCTTGGCTTGCGCTACCGCGTTGCCTTCCTCCGTGTTACGAAGACCAAAGCCATCCATAATGATCAGTGCTACAGGTTTTGGAGCTGTCATTACTTCGCCCCCTCAACAAGCGCGATGAACGAAGCCGGCTGCAAGCTGGCACCGCCAACAAGCGCGCCGTCGATGTCGCTTTGTCCGAGGTATTCTGTTACGTTCTCAGGTTTAACACTGCCGCCGTATTGAATACGAACTGCACTCGCAACCGTCTCGTTGTACAGATCCTTCACCAGTGTACGAATGTAAGCAATAACTTCATTCGCATCTTGGGAAGTGGAGGATTTGCCTGTACCAATCGCCCAGATTGGCTCATAAGCG
This sequence comes from Paenibacillus sp. LK1, assembly GCF_002750415.1. Classification (NCBI taxonomy): domain Bacteria; kingdom Bacillati; phylum Bacillota; class Bacilli; order Caryophanales; family Paenibacillaceae; genus Paenibacillus; species Paenibacillus sp. LK1. The sequence goes on along the minus strand of NZ_PEII01000023.1, from coordinate 44,643 downwards.
ATAACCACTTGTGCCGCTTGCTCTGCAGATAGACCTGCCAAAGCAGCTTCTGTTTGCACTTTGCATACGTCTTTTGTTTGGTTCGCTTCGCGCTCTTCAAGCGTCTCACCAAGACAGAAGATTGGAGTCAATCCGTGACGGAATGCTGCATGCAACTTTTTATTGACAGTCTCATCGGTTTCCGCAAAATATTGACGGCGCTCCGAGTGACCAATAATGACATAATCCACACCCAGGTCTTTCAGCATAACGCCGCTGATTTCACCTGTGAATGCACCGTTGTCTTCAAAATGAAGATTTTGTGCACCAATTTTGATGTTTGTGCCTTTAACGGCTTCTACCAGAGATGGCAGATTCGTAAACGGTGCGCAGATAACAGTCTCTACGCCTTCAACTTCCGCTTTTCCTTTAACTTCCTGAATGAAGTCATTGGATTCGGAAACCGTTTTGAACATTTTCCAGTTACCTGCGATAATCGGTGTTCTCATGGTTTTCAACTCCTTCATGCTATAGCTTAAAGCTTACTTGTCGTTCAATGCAACTACGCCAGGAAGCACTTTGCCTTCCATGAACTCGAGCGATGCACCGCCACCTGTAGAGATGTGGTCCATTTTGTCAGCCAATTTAAACTTCTCAGCTGCTGCTGCAGAGTCACCGCCACCAATGATGGTGTATGCCGATGTCTCAGCACAAGCTTCCGCTACTGCACGAGTACCGTGGGAGAAAGGCTCGATTTCGAATACGCCCATTGGTCCGTTCCATACAACGAGTTTGGAGTTTTTAACAACGTCAGCATAGATCTCACGTGTTTTAGGACCGATGTCGATACCTTCCCAATCTGCAGGAATGTCGCCAACTTCAACAATCTTCGTGTTTGCGTTCGCACTGAAGTCGTCGGAGATAACGATATCAACTGGCAGATAGAAGTTTTTACCCAGTTTTTTCGCTTTTTCGATAAAGCCCAGAGCTACATCCAGTTTGGACTCATCCAGCAGGGATTGACCTACTTCATAACCTTGAGCCTTCATGAATGTGTAGGAAAGACCGCCACCGATGATTACGTTGTCTGCAATGTTCAACAGGTTGTCGATCACATCGATTTTGTCTTTAACTTTGGAACCACCGATAATTGCTGTGAAAGGACGCTCAGGGTTGGAGATTGCTTTGCCCAACACTTCAAGTTCTTTCTCCATCAACAGACCGGATACTGCTGGCAACAGGTGAGCGATACCTTCTGTCGAAGCGTGTGCTCTGTGAGCTGCGCCGAATGCATCGTTAACGAATACGTCAGCCAGTTCTGCAAATTGTTTAGCGAGTTCCGGATCGTTTTTCTCTTCGCCTGCGTGGAAACGAACGTTCTCAAGCAACAATACGTCGCCGTTGTTCAGTTCAGCGATTTGAGCTTTTACTGTTTCGCCAACGGAATCATCCGCTTTAACGACTTTTTTACCGAGCAATTCGGACAAACGCTCAGCAGCTGGAGTCAAACGCATGGATTCAACCACTTCGCCTTTTGGACGACCCATGTGGCTTGCCAAAATAACTTTAGCGCCTTTTTCGATCAAGTAGTTAATCGTAGGAAGCGTGGCACGAATACGTTTGTCATCTGTAATTTTACCATCTTCGAGCGGCACATTAAAATCTACACGGACAAAAGCCCGTTTTCCTGTCAATTCGATATCACGTACACTTTTTTTGTTCATCTGTATTTCCTCCGCACCCATGTATTTGGTGGATCAATCAAGGGCCCAAATCCCTTGTCAATCCTGGTGTTTTTGAGAAATTTGCAAAATGTTGATATATAAAGAGCGGAAACAATAGCATCTGTTTCCGCTCTATGTTATTGCAGATATTACTTGATCATTTTTGCAAAGTGCTCCAAAGTGCGAACCAGTTGAGCAGTGTAGGACATTTCATTGTCATACCAAGCTACAGTTTTAACCAATTGTTGGTCGCCAACAGTCAGAACTTTAGTTTGAGTTGCATCAAACAGGGAACCGAAAGTGATACCTTGGATATCGGAAGATACGATTTCGTCTTCTGTGTATCCGAAAGTTTGTGGATCGGAAGCTTCTTTCATTACTGCGTTAACTTCTTCAGCAGTAACTTTTTTACCCAATACAGTCACGAGCTCAGTCAGGGAACCAGTAGCTACTGGTACACGTTGAGCTGCACCGTCGAGTTTGCCTTGCAGTTCTGGAATAACCAAACCGATTGCTTTAGCAGCACCAGTTGTGTTAGGGATGATGTTTTCAGCTGCTGCGCGAGCACGACGGAAGTCACCTTTAGGGTGTGGAGCATCCAATGTGTTTTGGTCGCCAGTGTAAGCGTGAATTGTAGTCATCAAACCTTGAACGATTCCGAATTTGTCTTGCAGTGTTTTTGCCATAGGTGCCAGGCAGTTAGTTGTGCAAGATGCGCCGGAGATTACAGTTTCAGTACCGTCGAGGATTTCATGGTTTACGTTGTAAACGATGGTTTTCATGTCGCCAGTAGCTGGTGCGGAGATAACAACTTTCTTAGCTCCACCTTTCAAGTGTTTCTCAGCTGCTTCTTTAGTTGTGAAGAAACCAGTACATTCCAGAACGATATCTACGCCCAGGTCGCCCCAAGGAAGTTCTTCTGGGTTACGGTTAGCCAATACTTTAACTTCTTTGCCGTTCACTTTGAAGAAGCCATCGTGTACTTCAACATCGCCATCGAAGCGACCTTGAGTTGTATCATATTTAAGCAAATGAGCCAGCATTTTAGCATCAGTCAAGTCGTTGATTGCTACAACTTCAATGCCCTCTACATTTTGAATACGGCGGAATGCCAAACGACCAATACGTCCAAAACCGTTAATACCTACTTTAATCATGAGTAAGTTCCTCCCAAGTTTTGATTAATTTTTTATGAAGCTTATATATTCAAGACAGACGGTGAAGTCCGTCAAGACAACAATGGTTGTGGTGCAAATAAAACCTTATTCCATTTCAGCGACGATGACTTCAGCAGCAGCCTCATCAATAATCAGAATATCTTCCTGACCAAATCGAAGAACAGAATGTATGGCAGCAGCCTTGCTCTTGCCACCTGCAATCCCAATCACGACATCGGTTCGTTCAATATCCTGGAGTCGCATGCCCAGCGTAAGCATGGTATGTACCACCTCACCCTGATCATTAAAGTAATAACCGAAGGATTCCGATACGGCCCCTTGCTCCTGGAGTTCATCTATGATCTCTGTCGCAAGTTTGCGGCGCCGTGCCATCTCTACGGCATCACCGATTCCATGAATGACAATCCGCGATTTTCGGATCAGCTGCAGAATCTCCTGAACACTCGGGTCCTGGATTAGTGATTCGTAGGCATGATCACTAAGCAAATCCGGTACATGCAGGAGTTTGTATTGGGCTCCTACCCGTTTTGCCATCGTGGATGCTATCGTGTTGGCCTGAATTTCGAGGCTTTCTCCCAGCCCACCGCGTGCCGGTACAAACCAGACACCTTTCAGCGATGTTGGCGGAGTCAATTGCTCAGCGACTTCAGCCGTTGTTGAACCGCCTGTAACGGCGACAACATCGTTATCACTCATAATATTACCCAGAGCCTTCGCTCCGGCTCTGCCCAGCTCCCGTTTGGCAAATGGAGAAATGTCCGAATCGCCGGGAACCACAACTACCTTTTGCAGACCGTAGGCTTGCTTGATGCGTTCTTCCAGTTCGGATAATCCGAACAGCTCTTTGGCGACGGGTTCCAACTGCTGCAGCAATTCATGCCCTGCCTCACTGATCTTCATCCCTGCACTGTCAATTTCAATAAGTCCCTGAGCCTTTAACAAATCGGTCTCAGCCCTCAGAACCCGCTCGGTCATCTGCATGGAATTAGCTAACGTTCTTCGTCCGATCACATCCGATAACATGATCTGGCGCAGAATCGTATACCTCTTTTTCAAGACATCCATGAGATCAGGCAGAAGCTGCTTTTGCACTTCTAAAATCGTTCGCATGCTTTCCACTCCCGCAAGCTTCTCGTTCCAAGCTCTCTTTCATGGCCCTAAAACGTCCCGGGTTAACTTTTTAAGTCCCACGTCTATTCTACCTAAAACTGACGCGACATGCAAGTGTTTCGAAGCGTTATTTCGACACGTTTCAGGCGTTTGTACGCGCCTATTTTCACAATGTCAATCTCCCATGATCGAGAACAACCTGTTCGATACCATATATAGAAGCAAAGTAAAATTCTCATCTACATATTGCTTGCTATTGTCTTTCATATGGCATGTCCAAAACCTCTTTTAGCATTTACCTATTTCCGCTCTTTATCCACTTATCTTCATCATGATCATTTTCAGGGTATTCCAAACCAAAACAGCGAACATCTGCTTGCAATTCAATTGTTCATGAGCTATAATCATTATTGCTGTCACATATTTGAAACTTTTATTTCAAAACTGCTTTTAAGCAACTATGCTCGCAGCAATAATCAATGTGCGCCCGTGGTCCAATGGATATGACGTAGGCCTCCGAAGCCTGAGATCCAAGTTCGATTCTTGGCGGGCGCGCCATTCTTAATTAGTAGCTCATAACACTCTTAACCAATGAAACCGAATAGGTTTCTTTTTTTTAAAACTTAGTTTGACTTTCTTTGACTTTTTGTTTGAAATTGTTTATGATGTGGGTAATACGGTAACAGTTTATATATAAACACCAATTTAACATTTACATTTCCGAGGAGGTTTTTCACGTGAGTTATATTCCAATGGTCGTTGAACAGAGCAACCGCGGTGAGCGCGCCTATGACATCTATTCCAGATTGCTGAAGGATCGTATCATCTTCCTTGGCAGTGATGTAAATGACGTTGTGGCGAATGCCATCATGGCACAGATGTTGTTCCTAGCTGCGGAAGATCCGGAGAAAGACATTCACTTATACATCAATAGCCCAGGCGGATCCATTACAGCCGGTATGGCGATTTACGATACTATGCAATTCATCAAACCGGATGTATCTACCATCTGTGTAGGTATGGCGGCTTCGATGGGTGCATTCCTGTTGAACGCAGGTGCCAAAGGTAAACGTTTTGCATTGCCTAACAGCGAAATCATGATTCACCAACCACTTGGTGGTGCGCAAGGTCAAGCTTCGGACATCGAAATTCGTGCCCGCCGCATCCTGAAAATGCGTGATACGTTGAACCGCATCATCGCTGAGCGCTCAGGCCAACCGCTGGAGCGTATCGAGAAAGATACAGATCGTGACTACTTTATGAGTGCTGCTGAAGCTGCTGATTACGGTATCATCGATAAAGTTATCGAAAACGTAGGTTCCCAAGGCATCTAAGCCGAGCCGAATCGCCAATTAAACGGATATACCATATAGCCAACTCAAACGGCAACGCTCAGTTGAGTTGGCTATATGAAAAAAGGACGCTCTCGTCAATATGACGAGGGCGTCCTTTTTTTGATGATAATTTAAGAGTGCATAATACAAATTCAATCGATTCACTTAACTTTCATAGAAAATCTAATACTTTACTTGTCTGCTGTTAAGCCACTGAACGGTTCTGTGCCTTTAGGAAGTAGCTCTTTGTATGTGAACGGGAATTCCGGGAAGCCTTCCGCATAAGCTGTGTATTCATACAACTGGAAGAATACAACTACACCTGTTGGTGTTACATAGAAATCCTGATCTTTATTCAGACCTTTATAGCCTTCAAGGTAACCACCACTTGCTTTAAGCTGATCTCCCACTTTTTTACTTACTGTCTCACGTACGGTTTTGTTATTTTGGATCACATCATCCAGACTCAATTCTTTACCGGAATCTAGAGCAAAGGTGTGACCTGTACGGAACGTCATGCCATGTGCGCCCGCATAATCTTGATAACTTTGCGTAATGAGCCCAAGCACACCATTTTCGTTATACGTCACAACATAAGAACTCTCAAATGCGTATGGACGGTTCGCTGCTGCGTCACCAAATTCCTTGGTTTGTTTTTTAAAATCCGCTACGAAAGCATCGACTTCATCTTTCAGCACCTTGTTGATAGCCGCTTCTGCTTTATCGTTAGCCAGTCCGCTCACCTGAGGATATTGAATATCGACTTCAGCGTTCTTGATGCTGACCTTCACTGTTGCCGCTTTGACTGTCACGCTATTTTGCTTCACTTTACTCAACGTCAGTGTCTTGGCTTTTCCATCCCAGCTGCCCTGAACACCCAAATAATCTCTCATTGCAGAAAACGGAATATACAATCGGCCATTAATCAGCTTCGCTTCCACTTGTGGATAGTAGTTATTAATTCTAACACTCGGTGCCCCATCAATCAGGCTGATGGTCATCGTATTATTAGCTGCCGTTAAGGAGTATTCTTTAGTCTTAGCATCATATTTCAAACTTCCACCTGCTACATCTTTCACTGCGGTAAGCGAAACCCAAGTGGAGCCACCTTGAAGCAGTCCTTTTTGAGTAAGCGTTTTTCCTCCCGATTTCAGAGTTACCTCAGTAGGTGTTGTCACTTTCGTCGATACTGAAGCTGCCTGTACAGAACTATCCTGCCATACAGTCCCGCTCCCCACAATAATTCCTGCCGCCAGTAGTGCACTTGTCCATTTTTTCCATGATGTCATATATAAAACTCCTCTCTCGAATTCAAATTGAGTGTCATTGCGTATGTATCCTGATTTGATCGTATGCCTCATACGCTCACCTCTTTATTATAATTAACCCAATTCCGGAAAGGTTTACAGCCCCAGTTACAATGTTGTTCGATCCAGATGCCTATAATGAAGGTTTTGTTACGAACAAATGGACAAAAAAGATACCAAAAACCAGCAATTCATTTCGTCATATTTCACCTCTTCTTTCCAAACTTCATCAAAGTCCGCCTTTATAACAAAAAAGACGCTGTCCGATGGACAACGTCTTTGTCATTATTGCCTTTCGCCCGCTCAAGCATAACTTTAACGGACATCCAGCCTTCATTTACTTTACTTATTTCATTTCATACGTAATATTCAGCGTTGTGCTTACTTTAACCTGTCCTGTTTCAATTTCTGTGCTACCAGCAGAATCAGCTGTTGCTTTGGACATCAGAGCCTCACTTGCATAGAACACAGGTACATTAGCGTCACCTTGGCTCACGGAGAGAACAGCACCCAGTTGACGTTTAACTGCTTTTGCAATAGCTCCAGCTTTCACATCAGCATTGGCAACAGCTTTTTCAATCACTTGAGCTTCAAAGCTCTCCGGTTTTTCTACCGTAAAACGCACATTCTCAATATTATTGGCACCAGCTTGGGATGCAGCATCCAGGAGTTCACCAATCTTGTCCATCTCCCGGTACGTTACAGTCAATGTATGATGAGCTGTGTACCCTTTGATCTTCTGTCCGTCTTTTTCACTATACGTGTAGTTAGGCTGTACGTAGAACTGGCTGGTTTGAATATCATCCGCACTGATTTTCCACGTACTTTTCAGCAGATTGCTAACTTTTTGAATTTTCGCTGCATTCGCTTTTTGAGCGGAGGCTGCAGTATCTGCTGTACTGTTCACTCCAATGGAAAGATAAGCGATGTCCGGCTTCACTTGAATCTCACCTGTACCCACAACGTTGATCACGTTTTGCTGTACCCCCTGTACCTCAGCAGCATACGCATAATTACTAGGTGCTACCCACGCAGTACCTCCTACAAGCAATGTACCTGCAACCATCACCGCGCCCAGCGGTTTCAACCATAATTTACCCATTACGTTAGCCTCCTTAAGTTTTAACATCTCAAACTCAAATCGATTTGATACCTAACAGACGGGCTTAATTCCATAATGTTGCACTTGACAGCCTTAAAACGCAAAAAAGCCCCTTTCGGGACTTCTTCATTGGGTTCAAATCATATCTTATTGGTTCTCAAGCTCTTCCTTGCTTACCAGACTAACTAAAGCGTTTACAGCCTGTTCGGCGTCCGCGCCTTCTGCACTAATCTGGATTTCCGTACCAGTACTGATTGCAAGGCTCATGATCCCCATGATACTTTTTGCATTTACTTTTTTGTCGTCCTTCTCGACGAACACTTCAGATGAGTACTTATTCGCTTCTTGAACGAACAGTGCCGCAGGTCTGGCATGGAGACCCGTTTTCAAACGGACAACTACCGGGTGCTTTGTCATGGAAACTTACCCCCTATTATGAAATCTGGACATTAAATACACAATTATATTTATAACATTATACCATATAACCAGAGCAGGACACTAGAAGAAAAAACTCAGGGTGATTGGGATGTCATTATTATGACCCATTTTAGCCTTTTTACATCACCTCATTACACCTGAGCAGCTCTCCTGATCCTTATGGGCTGACTTTATACTGACCTTTTGGCGAAAACCAAAACAATCAATTCCCAGACTACCTTAATCTTAATTTAACCGTAACGCTCGGTACGAACCTTTTCTGCCAGCTCATCAATTTTGCGGAGCCGATGATTCACTCCAGACTTGCTGACTGTACCTTTAAGCAGTTCGCCTACTTCCTTCAAGTTGATATCCGGATGGGCGAGTCTGACTTCAGCCACTTCACGAAGCTTTTCGGGCAACGACTCCAGACCAACTTCCTTTTGCAACAGTCTGATGTTATCGATCTGTCTGACGGCTGCTCCAATCGTTTTGTTCAAGTTCGCTGTCTCACAATTGACGATTCGGTTGACGGAATTACGCATATCTCGCATAATACGCACATCCTCGAACTTGAAAAGGGCCTGATGTGCACCAATGATACTGAGCAGCTCAATGATTTTCTCGCCTTCCTTAATGTATAGGATGAATCCTTTTTTGCGTTCTATACACCGGGCATTGAGATGAAATTCATTCGCCAGGTCCACTAGGGCCTGACAGTGCTCCTCATACATGGACGCAATCTCCAGGTGGTAGGATGAACCTTCGGGATTGTTGACTGAGCCTCCTGCCATAAATGCGCCTCGAAGATAAGCACGTTTACAGCAGTTATTATTGAACAGTTCTCCACTGATCCCGGGAGTAAACAGAAATCCTTCGGAAACAATGTACAGATCTTTTAGAATCTCCTGTACCATGGTTGGAATCCGAACAATATATACATTGTTCTTTTTCAGCCGCATTTTTTTGCGGACAAGCAATTCCGTATGCACTTGAAAATGCTTTTTAAGCAGAGAGTATGCCCGTCTTGCAATGGCGGCATTCTCCGTCGAAATATCCAAGATGACTTTTTTATTCGATAACTGCACCGCACCAAGCATACGGATGAGGGCTGAAAGTTCCGCCTTTTCGCAGCACGGTTCGCTTTCGATCATCGTTAGTTCTTTTTTGGTCTGTGCTGCAAACGACATGGGACTTCACCTCTTCCGTAACATCCAATTTTGTACAAGTTGATAGATGTGATGGCTCAGCTTGTCGGCATCATGGCGCAGATAAGTTCGGAATAGGACCAACGTATCCGCAACGACTTGATAGCCGGCACTCTTCAGCACATTCATATCCAGCACAACCGGTTTAGCTCCTTTTTCCGCATACTTATTCTGCACCTGCAGCGGAATATCACCATTATTTACAATGACATAGTCGAAAATTTGGTGTCCTACATGTTCATGTACCGCCTTGAGGTGGTCACTCACCGTGTAATTATCCGTTTCTCCCGGCTGTGTCATCACATTACAAATAAACATTTTTACTGCGTCAGCCTCAACGACAGCTTCAGCCAGCTTAGGTACAAGCAGATTGGGCAGAATGCTCGTGTAGAGACTACCTGGCCCAATCAGAATGGCGTCTGCCTGACGAATAGCCTCAACAGCCTCTGGCAACGGCTCCACGTGATCCGGTTCAAGGAAAACGCGTTTGATCCGTAAGCCAGCTTCAGGGATCTTGGACTCGCCCGTAACAATCGAGCCGTCCTCCATCTCTGCATGCAGTATAACGGCCTGCCCGGCTGCGGGCAATACCTCACCCCGAACGGCAAACACGCGGCTAAGTTCCCGCACAGCGGTCACGAAGTCGCCCGATATATCCGTCATTGCAGCCAAAATCAAGTTACCCAGGCTGTGGCCTGCAAGCCCCGCGCCTGTATTGAAGCGATAATTCAGCATATCCGACAACAACGGTTCTACATCAGCCAGCGCTGTAAGTACGTTACGAATGTCGCCCGGAGGCGGCATTTGCAACTCATTACGCAGGATGCCCGAACTTCCTCCGTCATCCGCCACCGTCACGATGGCCGTGATGTCCAGCGGCTTTTCCTTCAAACCGCGCAGCATCACGGATAATCCGGTTCCGCCGCCCATGACTACAATTCTCGGACGTTCTCTTCGTGGTCCGGCTTCTTTCATCCCTTCACCCTCTTCAATGACGGTCCCGGTCGGCGTCGCGATGGCTCACGGTAACAGCCTCAGTTTCGCTGCTTCCCAACATTTTGCCCAAATATTCCGATATTGCTACCGAACGATGCTTGCCTCCGGTACAGCCGATTCCAATAATAACCTGGCTTTTGCCTTCCTTCCGGTATTGCGGAATCAGAAAATGCAGCATATCCAGCAGCTTGGTCAGAAACGCCTGCGTCTCCGGCCATTTCATAACATATTCGTATACATCACTATTCTGTCCCGTATTCGGACGTAAATGTTCAATATAATGCGGATTTGGCAAGAAACGAACGTCAAACACCAGATCCGCATCGATCGGAATACCGTATTTGAACCCAAACGATGTAATATTTACCGACAGCATATGGCTTTCCAGATGAGAAAAGCGGGATATGATGCGCTCTTTCAGTTGAGCAGGCTTCATCGTACTGGTATTCAGTACCTGAGTGGCGGAATTTTTGAGTTCCTCCAGCATCTTACGTTCCAGCCGGATGCCATCAAGCGGCATGCCCTCAGGAGCCAGTGGATGTCTGCGCCTGCTCTCCTTATAGCGCTGGACCAATACAGAGTCTGTCGCGTCCAGGAATAGTATTTCACAATGAATGGTAAAATGATCTTTAATATAGTTCAGTGACTCGGACAAAGCCGTAAAGAACTCACGACCGCGAAGGTCGATAACTAGTGCGACCTTGCCAATTTTGCCGTTCGATTGCTCAATCAACTCCGCGAATTTCGGAATCAATACCGGCGGAAGATTATCCACACAGAAGAAACCAAGATCCTCCAGGCTTTGTACTGCAATCGTCTTGCCTGCTCCGGACATGCCCGTAATGATAATGAGCGTGGCGCCTGTGCCCGGTGAAACTTCACCTTCAAGCATAAATGTCCCCTCCTTATCATATTGCTGTCGGATTATACTGTTACGAGGTTACTAGGAACGCAAGAGAAGACCAGCCGCGCCAACAATACCTGCATTGTTGCCAAGCGTTGCTTCAAGAATTTTAACCCCTTCTTGCAGCGGTTCAGGTGTCAGTTTCGCAAACACAGTCCGTACTTCATCAAACAAAATATTACCCGCTTTGGATACACCGCCACCGATAATGAACATCTCAGGGTTAATCACAGCCGCTACAGCCGCCATCGATTTGCCCAGATAGAATGCTGCACGATTGACGATACGAAGAGCAACTTCATCGCCCGCTTTAGCAGCATCAAATACTTCTTTAGCTGCAATCTTATCCACGAGTGCCAGTGATGTATGGTCTCCACGCTCTACAGCGTCTTTGGCCATACGAATAATTCCGGTTGCTGAAGATACAGTTTCCACGCATCCCATTTTGCCGCATCCGCATTGAATTGCTTCCAGATCAGGAACAACACTGACATGACCAAGCTCACCAGCCATACCGGAGAAACCTTGATAGATCTTGCCGTTCAAGATCAGTCCACCACCAACGCCTGTACCAAGCGTATAGCATACACAGTTGTCCACGCCCTTGCCAGCACCTGCCCAAGCTTCACCCAGTGCAGCCACGTTTGCATCGTTATCTATTTTGACTGGCTTGCCCAGACGTTCTTCCAAAATCGAACGAATGGCTACATTCCGAAATCCAATGTTAGGGGCAAGAACGATAATTCCCTCGCGTACATTGGTGAACCCAGCCACTCCTGCTCCTACACCTTCAAGCTGTTCCCAGCTGTAAGGCGATTCGGCAACGATATGACGGACATACTTTTCGATGTTGGCAATGACCGTGTCAACGCCCTTATCCACTTCAGTCGGTCCTTCATACGTATGCATAAGCTGACCGTGTTCATCACATATACCGACCTTGATTGCTGTTCCGCCGAGATCGACCCCAACGTAGATTTTCTCAGACATGCTACAAGCCACCTTTATCTATCTATAATAGTTTAATCCTACGTACCAACTATAATTGAAGGATACGCCTGGGTCAAGACGATAAGACCTTTGCTGTGATTAGCTTCCTCGCTATTGTGAACAACATCACAGGCTATCTTTGAATACGTATACAACCTCATTTGTCTCTATTAAAAACGCAGGCTTTATCCCTTCCTCCATAGAGGAGGAGGCCTCAACTCATGATATTGCATATCCACTCGTTCCATGCGTAAAAGATGACAATTGTCATCTGAATCTCATGACATTCCTTACTAATCACGTCTAAGGCAGTTCGTTAAGATGGAAGTATCTTATAGAACAGAACAAGGACGTGATTCATTATGAGCTCACCCGTTATAAAACTTGAACAGGTAAGCAAAAGGTATGGCAACAAAGAAGTTGTCAACAATATCTCCTTAGAGATCAGCCGTGGTTCGGTTGTTGCGATCCTTGGCCCTAATGGCGCCGGCAAAACAACAACCATGAAAATGATGCTCGGCTTGTCCACTGCTACATCAGGACTTGTGACTGTGCTTGGCCAAAAACCGAATCACACACAGGTTCGACAGAAAATTGGTGTCATGCTGCAGGATGTGAGTGTAATGGATGGGCTTACCGTTCGAGAGATTATAAGCATGGTACGCAGCTATTATCCCGCACCGCTTCATGCAGACCATATCGAAGAACTGACGGGACTCCCTCCAGCCGACTTAAATAAAAGAGCAGAGAAGCTGTCCGGCGGACAAAAGCGTAGCCTAAATTTTGCCCTCGCCATGGCAGGTAATCCCGAAATTTTATTCTTTGATGAACCTACAGTCGGACTGGATTCGGAAACAAGGAGACATTTCTGGGAACGAATCCGCCAGCTGGCACAGGAGGGTAAAACCGTAATCTTCACAACGCACTACCTCCATGAAGCAGATGAAATAGCGGATCGAATCATTCTCTTTAACCGAGGTACCATTGTTGCAGACGGAACACCAGGGAATATCAAGGCCGGAATCACCATACGAACGATTTCCTTTTCAACTACGCATAGCATGTTCACCAATGATGATGTGTCCAACACGGAGATGGCATCCGTAGTCGATGTCCGTGCACAAATCGAAGAGCTGCCTGATGTAGACGGGATCGAATATCACAAAGATCGTTACATTCTTCACACCAAAAATACAGATGTGCTGCTCCGTCACCTCATTGAACGCGGGATTCCCGTTAGTGACATCCGAATTGAAACCGGACAGCTGGACGATGCCTATGCAAACCTGATGGAAAGCATGAAGGAGGAAATTTGATATGTTGATGCTTCTCGCTCAATCTCGTGTTGAAATGCTCCGCATGTCCCGCAATGTCTACTTTATTTTCTGGTCCTTGATGATGCCCGTCGCCTTCTATTTTCTTTATACGCGCATCTTCACTACAGGAACAACAGATTCAGAACAATGGAATGCCCACTACTTGATGTCTATGACCTGCTTCAGCATCATGGGATCCTCGATCATGACACTCGGTATCCGACTTGTCCAAGAAAGAGCACAGGGTTGGGTCGCTTACTTGCAAGTGACTCCGTTACCCAACTCGATTTATTTTGGAGGCAAAATGGTGGGACAAACGATAATGCACCTGTTTTCCATCTTCGTCATCTTTACAGCTGGATTCCTGATTAATGGTGTATCACTTCCTCCTGCTCAATGGATCGGCTCCGCCCTTTGGATTCTGGCTGGTTCTCTCCCCTTTCTTGCACTTGGCACCTGTATAGGAACATTCCGACGGGTGGACACCGCCAGTGGATTGAGCAACGCTCTCTATCTATCTCTGGCCTTGCTGGGTGGGATGTGGATGCCTCTTGACATTATGCCGAGCTGGCTACGACAGATCGGCAACTGGCTGCCCTCCCATAGCTTTGGCAATGGAGCGTGGGTTATTATAGCCGGAGGCGTGCCTGCCCTGCGCGATATCCTACTTTTGGCAGCATATCTGGTGGGTTTTATGTTACTATCCACATATATCCGTAATAAACAAAGGGAGGCGTAATCTTCAAATATGCTTCAGCATTTCGAGCTTTTCCCAAAGCGATATGGCTTTTACCCGTATATATGGATGATCTATCTGGCTATGCCAATCTATTATTTGTGGAACGCACAGGGACATGAGTGGTACATCGGCGTAACCTCCTTCATCGTATTTATCCTGACTTATCGGCAACTCTACATGACATCAGGTACCTCACTCTTTTCCTATTGGCTTAGCCTACAGATGCTTTGCGTTCTGGTACTAAGCCTGGTGATCGATCCCAATATGTTTTTCCTCGGATTTTTCACAGCCAATTTTATCGGATGGTACACGGAAAAACGTCAGTTCCGAATGTTTTTGGTCATATTCGCCATTGTCCAGACCATTCCAATTGCTTTAAAAATTCAATACCTTAGCGCTTATCAACTCATGTTTTTTGCACCATTTTACCTTATTATGCTTGCTTCACCCTTCGGGATCCGTTCCATGCTGGATCGACAAAAGCTGGAGGCCCAGCTGGATGAAGCCCAGCAGCATATCAAGGAACTAATCAAACGTGAAGAGCGAATGCGAATTGCCAGGGATCTGCATGATACCATGGGACATACGCTCTCGCTGATCACACTGAAGAGTGAGCTGGTTGCCAAACTCATTGTCAAAAATCCCGAACGTGCCTTACAGGAAGCACGGGAGATTGAGCGCACCTCCCGCGCGGCATTGCGGGAAGTACGCCAGCTTGTCTCTGACATGCGGGCAATCAGCATGGTTGAAGCACTTGCCGATGCCAAAGAAATGTTGAAGAGTGCTGATATCGAGCTTCAATTAATAGGAGAACAGGGCCTATTTCATGATGTTCCCGATCTAACCCAGAACATGGCGAGCCTCTGTCTGCTTGAAGCCGTAACGAATATTGTAAAACACAGCAAAGCCACTTGCTGTGTAATTAAGCTGGAACGAACGCATGATGGCATAAGCATACGGGTTAAAGATAACGGTAATGGCATTAGTCCTGGTGAACATCAAGGCAATGGCCTAAAAGGCATGTCTGAACGACTGAACCTTATCGACGGCTCCCTCCATATTTCCTCGGACTCTGGAGGAACTGTTCTTGTCTTTTCTTTTCCCTTGATCGCCACTGAACACCAAGGAGGAATTCGAGCATGATTCGTATTTTGATTGCTGAAGATCAACGCATGCTGAGAGGTGCACTTGCCTCACTGTTAGACCTTGAAGATGATTTTGAGGTCATCGGTGAAGCAGGTAATGGAGACGAAGCTCTGAAGCAAGTTGGTTCCCTCCATCCGGATATATGTCTTATGGATATTGAGATGCCTGTGATGAGCGGCCTGGACGTAGCGGAACGCATACAACAACTCGGACTGCCCTGTCGTATTATTATCCTCACTACCTTTGCCCGTCCGGGATTCCTGGAGCGTGCCATCCAGGCTGGAGTACAAGGATATTTGCTTAAGGACGAGCCGAGCGATCGTTTGGCAGGAGCTATTCGTCGGGTCATGAATGGTGGACGAGAGGTTTCCCCAGAGCTCGTTTTTGGTGCCGCCAAAGAAACGAATCCGTTAACTGAACGTGAAAAAGAAGTGCTTAAGCTCGCAGCCACGGGTATGAATGCCAATCATATCGCTGCCTCGCTTCATCTTTCCTATGGTACTGTGCGCAACTACCTGTCTGAAGCTTTTAACAAGCTTGATGCCAAGAACCGTATGGAAGCCGTCAGCATTGCAGAGCAGAAAGGATGGTTGTAGAAAATAGCGCGCTCGGTTCATAAGTACCAACAAATGTACTAAATACATCCACTTACATACATCTTCCAGTGAATATGGGCAGAGAAAAACGCCTTCCGGGAACGGGAGGCGTTTTTCTCTACTTTTATGAACGTTACCTGTACCTAAACCTATCCTTCAGCAGCTATTCAGCTACTGGTCACAACTTCGTTTCCACTCGTACAGGCTCTTCCGTTTTTTCCATCTTGTTGACGTCCAGAATATCGAGCAGGAAGACAAAGATCGGAATACCGATGATAAGCCCCCAGATCCCCAGAAAATGTTGAGACAGAATCAGTACGATAAACGTGTAGAACATCGGCAATTTGGTTTTGTGCGCCATCAGCTTTGGATTCAGGAAGTACGTCTCCAACGCATGAATGATGACGATCATAATGATCACGATCACACTGAGCTGTAACCCACCCAGTTGATAACCGATTAGACACAGCGGAATCAGTGAGATGATAACCCCCGCAACGGGTACCAGACTCAGCATGAATACCAGAATGGTCAGAGCGAACAAATACGGGAAACCGAGTATCCATAATCCCAGAATCGTCAAAGCTGTATTAAAGACCGCAATCAACAATTGTGCCTCGATCACTTTACCAAAAGAAGATACAAACTTATCTCCAAGATAAGCCACTTCATTATAGAACCAGCCGATCTTGCTTGTTTTGAACTTGGCGGTGAACTTGGAAATCTCCCGCTTTTGCAACAAGAAGAACAGACTCAGAATGATGACCAGCAGAATGAACTCCAACCATTTGCTTAACGCAAAAATATACTTTAAAGCATCGTTGGTATAGTTTTTGATATCGAACGATTGAAGATAACCTGCAATTTTGGAAGCAAAATTATCTCCGTCAGCAGTATCAAGAAACTTCATAATCTCATTCGTCAACTGAACGACCTGATCCACAATCCGTGGTGAATACCTGGAGATGCCCAGTACAATGGCTGCAATAACGATAAGATAGAGCAGGATGACTACAACTTTATAGTTAACCGGAAATAAACGATTCAACTTCTCTGTGATAAAATGCTGCAACCTGTTCATGACATACGTCACCAGGAATAACAGCAAAATCATGTGCAGCATACTCCCCATGCTGAATAGAACCAAACAAAACAACAGCAGAATGAGAAAACGCCGCACTGTTGCATTTTGTAACCAATCTTTTATCATTTCCCCCAAAGTCTTCACCTCACAGCTAATATGCCCATTATGTATACGATCTCATGCCCACTTTGGTTTCAAAAAAAGAGAAGCCTTCCGGCTTCTCACATCATGAGACTTCCCGTTGTCTCTTCTACTTAATTTATGCCAAACCATGCCCTTTTCATGCTTACTTATCCAGTGTTTCGCTCCAGTCATGCACAATACTGCCTTCAAGGAATTTCTCGCAGTCCATTGCAGCCATACACCCTGAACCTGCTGCTGTAATGGCTTGACGATACTTCGTATCCTGAACATCACCGCAGGCGAACACACCCGGAATGCTGGTCTCGGTTGTACCCGGTTTAACGACAACATAGCCGTGTTCATCCAAAGTAATCTGGTTGCTCAAGAAACCCGTATTCGGTGTGTGTCCAATGGCAATGAATACGCCATCCGCTTCAAGCAATTCTTCCTGTCCAGTCTCGTTATTGCGTACCTTAAGCCCTTTAACGCCAAGGGCCTCAGGCACAACCTCGAGCGGTGTGCGGTTCAAAGCCCATTTCACCTTCTCGTTGCTGCGAGCCCGATCCTGCATAATTTTCGAGGCACGTAATTCGTCCCTGCGGTGAACCAAGGTAACGTCTGTTGCAAAACGGGTCAGGAAGCTAGCTTCCTCCATTGCGGAGTCTCCACCGCCAACAACGACGATCTTTTTACCACGGAAAAAGAATCCGTCACAGGTGGCACATGTACTTACCCCACGTCCCACATTCTCCTGCTCTCCGGGAATGCCGAGATAACGGGCCGAAGCGCCGGTAGAGATAATGATCGATTCGGCTTCCAGTTCACCGATGCCTCCAACTTTAACCTTGAAGGGCGGTTTGCTGAAATCCACTTCTTCCACCCAACCATTCTTGAACTCAGCTCCAAAACGCTCCGCTTGCTTGCGCATATTGTCCATCAGTTCCGGACCCATAATGCCTTGCGGAAAACCAGGGAAATTCTCAACTTCCGTTGTCGTCGTCAACTGACCACCCGGCTGGAGACCTTCGATAACCAGTGGGTTTAGATTAGCACGAGCCAGATATATCGCTGCTGTCAGACCCGCAGGTCCGGTTCCGATCACAATCGTTCTGTATTTAGACATATAGATACAGCCTCCTTAATAAGGTTGAGAGTGTGTTGAGTGGCGATTAACTTGCTATGATGATATCCTACAGGCATGTCGAGACCTATTCGTTAAGTTTACCCGTTTTCCAGGCTTATGTATCCTTCACGCAATGAAGTCTATCCCAAAGCGAGATTTTCAAGGAACATTTACTGGACCGGTGGGTTGGAATTGCACACTTTATTGATTTGCCGTGCATATTTGCTGACTGTGGCAGCTGATATGCCATACCGGTCGGCTATGCTTTGGTAGGTCACTGGACGACTATGAATCTTAGCAGCCAGATATTCCAATCCCGCAGCCAAACCTTCAATTTGCTTCGTGCCAGGTACTTCCGGGTGCACGCGAGATACATAGTCTTTCCACAGCCGCTCCATTTCTTGCTGCAATTCGGCTTTGGCTTCAGACATCTGTAATGCACGGTCCACGACCGCCTGCCAATGCGAAGAAGCTTTCGCCTCCGTTTGTTCCGTCAACGATTCCATCTTCGGAATGGTTCGTTGGCTCAATGCAGTTAACGGTCGCAGAACAGGAGAATCATCCTGCTCAGCTCCTTCTGAACCAAGACCGTTTAACACGGAACGAGCGGCTTCCACCAATTCCTGATCTTCACCAGGTTCCTCGATAAAGGATTGCAGTGCCTGCTGCACCTCATAATCACCAATCATGCCAAGAGCATGAATGACCTGGAGCTTGGTAGCCCGATCCCCATGTCGCAACGCCCAGAAGAAAGAGGAACGGATCAATGGATCATTTTTCATCTCTTCAGGTATGCCATTGCCATAGTTCTCCCATTGTCTGAATTGCTCGTCAAATGGCAGATGATAGTGATAACTTAGTTTCTCCGGATCTTTTTCTCCCTGTTTCACTGCCTCAAGACCCGACAGATAGTACCGGGATACTTCCGAACCCGGATCCAGCTTGCCCACATGACGCCACAGACGTTCAGCGGAATCGTAACGTTCGGTATTATAAGCTGCGACTGCTGCATAATGCGCGAGAGCCGGATCCGCAGCGGTTTCTTCATCCTTCAACAGCCGACGGAAATGTACATAAGCCGTATCATGTTGACCTAGGATACCCATCGTGGTAGCCAGCTTGTAGACCTGTTCGTGCTGGAAAGGCACGATGACACGCAATTTTTTGATCAGAAGTAACACTTGGTCGGCTCGATTCTCGTTCTGATGAAAGATCGCCAGATTACACAGTGCATGCAAATTACCAGGCTCCTGCTCCAGTACCTCGGCAATCGTCTCTTTCGCCTTGGGAAACAGCCCCATATAATAATAGGCAAGCGCCAAGTTGTTGCGTGCAGCCAAATAATCAGGATAATCGGGTGACATGCCTTCCAGCAGTTCAGCCGCCTGTGCAAACTTCCCTTGTTCCAACAATTCCCGCGCCTGATCGTGTTCAACGACACCCTTACGTGATTTGATCCGGTTCAGTTTGGCTGGTCGATCCAGCTCGTAGTACAGAAGCTCCATCATCTCTTCGGCTTCCGTCATAAACTGACCTTGGGTATCCTCCTCCAAATACGTAACAAGCGCTTGCTCAGCTTCTTCAAACCGATCCATATTCGCATAATTGTTCGCCATGTAGAAATAACATTCCGTCATGGACGGATCTACCACGTCGAGCACATGCGCAAGAACGGCATTGGAAGCCTCGTAATCCCCCTTCTCTGATAATATACCCGCCATATTACAATGATTCACCGGATTTTCCGGCTCATATTCAACAGCTTTACGAAAATATTTTAATGCCTTGTCGACGTGATTACGGTCCAGCGAGCGGACAGCTCTCTCAAAAAAGAAAGAAGCATCCAAGTGAATCGGTATTACATTGGCAAGGTGTCCCTCAGCCCGCAGTAGCTTGCCCTTCATCTTCCAAGGCACCTCCTCTTTGCTTTCATTCATACTCTCCAGTATACCACATCTTAAGGCCCACTTCTCAATATGTAGTTTCATGTCGTTTATGCCAAAAATGCGCAAAAAAGATGACACTTCTCATCCCTTTCGAATGAAATGTCATCTTTTTGCTTCATGTACTCTTACTTAAGGAGAGATTCATCAGAATTACAGCTTTAAAGCCATGGATGGCGAAAGAGAGATATGAACTGTCTTGTGGAAAGGAGTCATAAAGTTAACCAGTACAACCTTACACTTATTAGGCAGCTTTGCCTCACGTACGGTTGCTGCCAAATGCCCTACCTCGCCTCCGGTCAGCTCAATCCAGTCATCTCCACAGGAATAACGCAACGTGCCGCTCTTCCACAGATAATGGCCTTCACTTGTCTCAAGCAATTCCCCATGGGAAAGCTCGCCCTCGCTTCCGAACACGAAAGAAAGCTGCACCATAAGCGGCTCCGGCTGCTCTCCCGCCAGTTTCAGGGTCCAGCCATTTTCCGTTCGTAACACTTCCGTCTGTACAAGGAACGTCTGTTCATGGGTGAGATCTCGACTCTGATGGGGCAACAAATACCACGGACTGATAGCTGTTCCCGCCGTCTCAGGCAGTTGACTATCCGGGATCGGACCGTAATAGCCTTTCTTCTGTTCGCCCGTTAGAAGGTAACCTGCTGGCAATCGAGACATGTGCTGCATCGGCACATATCCTGGATTAAAATAGGAGGCCAACTGAACGGCCAGTAGACGTACGGCACCATGACGAAGGGCAAAGAATGAAGGCACCTCCGTCATTACAGTCGCACTTGTATTACCGGAACGAATACGTGCTACAGGTGCGCCGAAGTCCGTATGCAACCGGCTGTGTGATATGTGTCCATGATGACCTGCCGAATCTATTCGCTGTAAATATTCCTCCCGCACAAATCGTTCGTTCAGTATGATCTCGTACAGCTCAGGCAGCTGTTCGCGTGTCTTACCTGCCTGCTGCTGAAGCTCAGGCTCCAGCAGCAGCCGGACGAGCGCATTGACCGAACAGACGCCGGGATCTGTTAACATTTCTCCAGCCCAATCCGCCATGCCGGCAAAGATCGGATCACCGTCCAACCGGGCCATAATGGCATACGGCAAGTAATACGGTGATAAATCATGCACGCTCCCCAGATCCTGGCGACCTGAGTAATCCGTAACAACCTCACCTGTTGGATGTACTAAATACACCATCATGCGAAGATTGAGTCTCACCGGGTCCAGCAATTCAGGGCGGTTCAACAGGCGTGCCGCATGAATCAGCATGATGTCGCTAACCGCGCTGTAGATTCCGTTGCTTCGTTCAGTCCACTCCCCATCAGGCGCAATATCCATACCTTCAGCCAGCCACTGCTCTGCACGCTGCACAGCTTCCTCCAGGTCAAACAATTGATGCAGGAAACCGAGCGCCGCGCATAGCACCCAGCGATGATTCGGCGTATGACAGCCTCCAGTCAGCAAGACTGGAACAGTTCGTTCCAGAAACAGGCGCATATTGTCCAGTACAGGTTGCAATGGCTCCCAGTCCTGCTGCTGAAGAAGTTGATATAACTGGGCATATCCCACGACAAGAAATGCGGTATCCGGTGGAGAATGGGAATTGGTCCAACCAGGAGAGATGGAGCCGTCTGCATGCTGATTCCGGAGTACGTACTCCGATGCCAGCTGAAGACGATTTAACAGATCTTCATCCCCATAATAGATCGAATCCGGATTTGCGAGTGCAGCTCCCCAGTAACACATGTCCGTAGGTGTTCCGGTCGTATGGTTGACCCAGGCGATACCTGTAGAGGGGTCAATCGTTCCTCCATAATAGCGGCTGTCCGGATCAAGCACTTGCCGCGATATCCCTTTTTGCACTGCTCTGTCATTGCTTTCCACCAGTTGTCTGTACATGTCCAGTCCCTCCAAACAAATGCCGATGAACGGAATATTCGGCGCAATAATTCTTGTCATCTGGTTAATCACGATTGGCTTAAGAAAACCTATGATCAGCCCTTAACTGCTCCAAGCATGGCACCGCTAACAAAATATTTTTGCAGCCATGGATAGACGAACAGAATCGGTACGGTTGCAAAAATAACGGTGGCCGCCTTGAGACTTTCAGGGGTTAATGGAGCGCGATTGGCACCTTCCATCTGAGTGAGCTCACTCACCATGTTGTTTTGCACCATTTGGAACAGTTTGAGCTGAAGTGGATACAGCTTAGGATCATTAATGTACATCAGGGAATCCTGAAAGCCATTCCAGCGGCCAACAGCATAGAACAACGCCAAAGTTGCCATGACCGGCATTGACAGCGGTAATATGATTTTCAACAGGGTATGCAGATGTGAACTGCCGTCAATTTCAGCGGACTCCTCCAGACTTTCTGGTATACCATTGAAAAATGAGATCAGGATAATCAGGTTAAACGGACTGACCAGACCTGGCAGAATTAGCGCCCACGGCGAATTAAGCAAGTGCAGGTCACGAATGAGCAAGTACTCGGGAATGATCCCCCCGCTAAAGAACATCGTAATGATGATCACGTACATGAAAAGCTTGCGGCCCTTCATTTTTTTCTTGGTCAATGGGTATGCAGCTGCGATTGTGAACACCATGCATAACACCGTTGTCACAATCGTTAACAGGGTCGTATATCCCAAGGAATACAGCATCGAATGATCGGAGAACACCTTAACATACGCATCCCAATTGAACTCCTTAGGAAAAATGGTGACTTCACCCGATGTAATGGCACGATTGGAGCTTAATGATATGGCAATCGTGTGCAGAAACGGAGCGAGACAGAACACGACGAACAAGCTAATAAACAGGATGATAACGGTATCAAAAATCCGGTTTGAGGTGCGTTCACTCATATGCGCACAACTCCTTTACTGATGGTATACATATAAAGCAGCTTAGCGTACCTTCTGTTCTTTTAAAGAATTCCTTCACCTGTTGTCTTTTTCGATATATAGTTCGAGCCGAGTACAAATATAAGTCCAACGACTGCCTGGAACAGCCCAACGACGGTTGCCAGCGTATATTGTCCCGATTCCAGCCCGACCCGGTATACAAAGGTACTGAGCACATCGGAGTATTCACGTACTGCCGTGTTCCCGATAATATAAGGACGATCAAAGCCGATGCTGACCATATGACCCAAATTAAGAATGAGCAGGGTTACGATGGTAGGCTTGATGCTTGGCAGGGTTATATGCCAGATTTTCTTCAGCCGTGTCGCTCCATCAATCTCTGCCGCTTCGAACAATTCCTTATTAACACCCGTCAGCGCAGCCAGATACAGAATGGTTCCCCAACCTGCACTTTGCCAGACACCTGTGAACAGGTAAGTCACGAGCCAGGGATTTTTCTCCGTCAAAAATGGAATCGGATTTAAGCCGATACTTTCAAGTACACTGTTTACCATACCGGATTGGTTACCGAATAACTGGTACACAATGCCCCCAATAATGACCCACGAAATAAAGTGAGGGATATACAGAATCGTCTGCGATATTTTTTGAAACCATTTAAACCGGATTTCATAGAGCATGATGGCTAATATAATGGGAGCAGGAAACGAAACGATCAGATCAAGAAAATTCAGCATAAAGGTGTTGCGCAACGTGGTGTAGAAATCTCGCATCCCGAATACCTCACGAAAGGCATCAAAACCGATCCACTCACTGCCGTTAATACCTTGAAACAGATTAAAATCCTTAAATGCGATCTGAACGCCATACATCGGTCCGTAGCGAAACACCACGAAATAGATGAGGGGCAGTGAAATCAACGCGTATAATTGCCAATACCTCTTCAAGTATGCGGTCAAGTCGGTCTCCTCCTAACAACGAAGAAACACTGTGCCGCCTTAACCTCAGCCGACGGCACAAGTCCCTTCATGATTGATGCAATTTCAAGCTTGTGTTCTTTGGATTCGTACGCTCATAGATTCATATCTCCAACTATTATTTCGCAGCAAGCTCCTGAACCGCTTGATCCAGTTCCTTTTTCAGTTCTGTGCCGCCCAGGGACATGAAATCATTCATTTCCCGTTCATACACTGCATCGAATTCTTCGGGTTTAGCCATTGCTGTTTTTACGATAATGACATTAAGCTTATCTTTGAGCGCTGTACTGTACTTCATCTCTGCCTGAATCGGTTTGTCAAAAATGATGGGTCCTACCGTGTCGGTGTTAGCAATATCAATCGACTGTTTGAGCATTTCCTGATTGTTTTGCGGGAAGCCCATGACCCACGCTTTTTCGTTGGTAGCCTGATCACCGATATTTTTACCGTTTGAAATAATAGCTGTATCCCCTGCGTTGAACAGACGATCTTTCGCTTCCTGTGAAGCATCCTCTTTGACAACCGGAATTCCGTCTACCAGATCGTAGTTCTCTCCTTCCACGCCGCTGTAAATATCAATCAGGTTATTTTCTGATGCCATCCAATCCAAATATTTGATTGCTTCCACCGAACGTTTGCTGCTCTTCGGAATCATGATGTACATGCCGTTTGAACCGTAACGGGATTTGATATGTTTGTTGTCTACGTTTGCGTTGGTGTACGCATCGACCGGAAGCACCTTACTGCCCTGCGTATTTTTAAGCAAGTTATCCAGAGTGCCATCCGCATAGAAAATGGCGTCGACATCCTCAGACCAATAGCCAATGTTACCGTTCTGTACATCCTTCACCAGTTGAGCCTTATCTTCATCCAAACTGAAGTCCTTGCTGATCAAACCTTCATTGTATAGCTTGTTCATGAACTTCATCGCATCCTTGAAGCCTTCATGGAGAGGCAATTCATAACGTTGGGCATAAGTCAGATCCCCGCTGATCGGCTTAATGAATGAGTAAATTAATGTTTCGAACTGAGCTGGCGCCAGTGCCATTCCCATTGGAATGTTTTTGCTGCCAAGTCCACCAGGGTCCTTCTCTTTAAATGCTTTCAAAGTGGTATACAATTCATCCGTCGTCTTCGGTACTGGCAATCCCAGTTTATCGAGCCAATCCTGACGAATATAAGAGCTATATCTGCCTGTGATGGCACGTTTGCCAGGAACTGCGAACTGCTGGCCCTCTAATTGACCAAACTTAAGGGTGTCCTCGCCAAGGAATTTTTTCAGGTTCGGTCCGTATTGATCAATCAACTCTCCCACATCAGTCAGACCACCTTGTTCGGCGTAACGATAAAATACACTTGAGTCATAAACAAATACAATATCCGGAACATCCGTATTACTCGCCATTAGGACATTCAGCTTGGTTACTTCCTCCGAGCGCTGAATCGGTACGAATTGTATATCAATGTTATTCGGGTCGCCGAACCGTTCCTGGATCAGCTTGGACAAATAGTTATTCGTAATGGTATAAGGCGAAGGACTATTCCCGCGGTCAAACACCTCCACTTTTAAAGTGACACGCTCGCCGCTACCTGATGCACTGCCTTCTGATTCCTGATTCGATGCAGATGAACAGCCGGCTAGCAAGGAAACTCCCATTACCATAGTAAGCGCCAATCCCATCCATTTCTTTAGACTCCCTTTGGTTGCTTTTCCTGTCATTTTGTCATCTCCTTAGCATTGCGTGAATGTTTAAAGCTTGCCCAGAGTATTCCACATCTTTCCGTGCTCTGGCAATAAACCTGTTTCGGAAACGCTTACATAAGGATAATGGTTTATCCCGAGCGACGATTTTCGCAGACTGACTATATTCGTAAAGGACCCGAAAACTGGCGTAAATCAAGGGTTTCTTGCATAAGCGCAAGCTTCCAAGACGGAATACAGGCATACACTAGCAGCAAAAAAAGGCGGACTCCTACATGGCTTCTCCTGAGAAAAACCTGCATGAATTCCACCCTGTGCTTAGCACGGTATAATGCGTAGCATGAGCCTTTGAATTACGACTCGGGATCGTGTTGTTCACGTTTCATACGGCGATAGTCTCCCGGTGTAATACCCTCAACCCGTTTGAATACACGTCCCAAGGTTATTCCATTGGCATACCCCACCTTCAAGGCAACGTCCTGTAGGGAAAGATCCGTACTCCGCAGAAGACGCTCCGTTTCCTTCATCCGCAATTCTGTAAGGAAGTCTACAAACTTCATATTGAACTCTGTCTTGAACAAATAACTTGCATGTTTGCCGGTAATCTGGAATCGATCGCTCAGATGTTTCAGCGAAAGATCAGGATTCGCAAACTGTTCCTCGATATAGTTTTTCATTTCATTGACCATCGCTTTGTAGCTCTTGGTTTCGGTTACCGACACATAAGTTCTGAACAAGTCCGTCAGGTCATCAAACAGAATATCTTTCACACCTTCAAGTGTCTCCGCTTCTTTCATCAGCATCAACCACTTGTTTATGTTTTCCTCCGATAATTTTTCCTGCAGCTGTTCGGACATGACCGCTACTTCCCGGCTGAGCATCTGTAGCATCGCCTGAATCAAGGAGTGAATCTCATCATCTGGCAGCTTATCACGTTCAAAAGCCGCAAAGATCTCCTCCAGTTGATCACGCCACTGACTACTCGACATCCGAAACCGTTTAACAAAATCAGCAATCATCTGCAAATAGGTATAGGTATCAAGCAGCTGCTGCTGAGTTTCTCCATATCCAGCCAGAGCAACATCACCGTCTCTCAGCAATCTGCGGTGCATCACAGTCTCAGCCGCCACGTATGATTCTCGAATAGCCTTGATGCCCTCCGCGATCGGTCCGATACCGAAACTCAATGATATACGCAGATTCTGCTCAACCCAGGATCGGCATTCCTCCGCAACTAAGCGAATTTGCTCCGTCATATCCAGGTTACCGTCTGTGGACAGGAAAAGGATCGCAATCTGATCCGAGCTGACCCATTCTGTCCAGCATTGCATACCCGCATTGCGTGAGAGCTCCTGCAGCACATTCATTAACGCAAATTTGAGTGTATTCTGCTCACCTCTCGTAAACCGTTCCTGGAATCCCTTCTCATATCGGTTGATTTCGCCAACCACAACAGCGAAGCATGACGAAGTATCCACGCCAGTTAACGGGGAAAGATCCTTTAATCGCTCTACCGCATGATCCAGATTCTCCCCATTCAGCAGATCGTTAAATAGTTTGCTGCGCTGCAGCAGCACGTTTTCCCTGCTCTTTTTGTCCGAATCCATCATATGGTTTATTAGGTTTTCCAACACGCCATCAATCAATTTCATCTCATCGGTCCGTGAGCCCGATTGCTCTAGCACCCGAATCTGATGCGCCTCAATCCGATTCATAATAATCTGGATGGGTTTATAGTTGCGACGAGTGATATAGATAATATAGACAATCGCACAAATGACGGTAACAACCGCAATAATCACCCATACATAGGAAACCACCGAGACCCAACCATATAAGTTCCCCTCCTTGATCCCACTGGAGATCGTCCAACCCAATCTTTCCAGCGAAAGGGTGTTCAGCTCTTGGCCTTCTACAGCACCTTCACGATCTGAATGCGCATCGTAAACAATCTGACCGTCACGGTCAAGAATGCTCATGAATGAAAGCTGCCCATTAACCATACTATCAATGCTCTGCTCGATGCTGCTCATCTTGATATTAATGACAAGCGCCCCATCGGAGCCAAATGGCAAGGGCATATCCTTATCCACCGTCAACACCCGAATAGGCGTACGCTGATTAACTCCTGCATCGAATTCCCTGACAGGCTGCCAGCCTGAAGTAAGAGAACCAGAGTCGATCCGGTCGATCCACGCCTTGTCTGAAAAGCTGTCTACATCCTTAGAGCCGCTTGAGGTTAAAACGCTTTCATTTTTCTTGTCATACAAATAAATGGATTGGATCCAAGGGTTGGAACTCGTCAGCTCACGCAAGCTTTGAGCAATGCTATACACGGTCTCTTCGCCCACCTGGTTCTGGCTATTAAAATAGTACTTATAGGCCTGCTCACTCTGCACCGCTTCCATAACCGACAACTCAATATCCCGGATCGTCCGATCCAGACTGTCCACCAAATAGCTGGAGGAGATACGGTCTGCTTTCCTTGTTTCTTCCCTGGAGATGTCGTTAATGAAAACAAAAGCGATAAAAATGAGTACGGTCATGGTAAGAAAGAAAATAGGAAAATAAGAAAACAGTAAACGATAATACCAAGTCCGGGACAATAAACCCCACTCCTCACTCCACGACACCGTTGTATAATAGCCGTGGTTCTACTGTTCATCACATCAGTTACATCTCTGGGATTGAATTCCCTATATACGCAGCCATAAAATCAATTTTAAGTTATTATAGCACAAGCCCCCAGGCAGCAAATGAGTAATCGATTCCCTCTTTCTCCTTAACTCATCCGCATCTCTATCCTAATCCATCATAAAAAAATAAAAACCGTGCTGAGCAGCAAACTACTCAAACACGGTACAATACACCTGAATTCGCACAAATCTGTGGTCATGATTAAATCCCTGAATCTTTAAACAATGTCGCCATGGAGCCACCATCCACAATAATGCGAACAGCACGCGCAAGCATTGGAGCTACGGGCAACACTTTGAAGCATTCGGGATGGTCATCCGGCAGTGCGATGGAGTCTGTGACTACCACCTCGGCTATAGACGGGTGATTGAGCTTACTTAGTGCTCCGTCCGAGAACAGACCATGTGTTGCGCATACATATACGTTTTTGGAGCCTCGCTCCTTCAACCCTTCAACAACATTGAGAATTGTCGTTCCGGTATCGATCAGATCCTCAATAATAATTGGAGTTCGACCTTCAACATCCCCAATAACATGCGTAATGATCGATTCATTGTGGCTTGGACGCTTCTTAATCATAATGGCAAAAGGTGAATCCAGACGATTCGCCAGTTTCTCTGCCATCGAGGCTCGTCCCGCATCAGGGGAAACAACCACTGGATTTTCAATCCCTTTACTCAGCAAATAATCACTGATGAGATCCAATGATGTCATGTGATCCACAGGAATATTGAAAAATCCTTGAATTGCCGCTGCATGCAGATCAATGGTAACTACCCGGTTTGCCCCAGCAGTAGTTAACACATCCGCAACCATCTTGGCAGAGATCGGCTCACGCGGAGCAGACTTGCGTTCCTGACGGGCATATCCGTAATAAGGAACAATAATATTTACCGTACGGGCAGAAGCCCTTTTGGCTGCATCAATCATGACGAGCAGTTCTACGAACAACTCATTGATCGGATGAGATAATGATTGAACTAGAAACACATCACAGTTGCGGATCGTCTCTTCGTAGTGAACGTATATTTCTCCGCTCTTGAACCGGGACAGTTTGATCTTGCCTAGTTGTACACCCAGCTTGTCGCATACCTGTTCTGCCAGCTTAGGGTTCGATGAACCGGAAAAAATACGTAACGAATGCTGCATAATGCCCTCCCGAGGGTTGAAGTCCCAATATAATCCTTTATCAGTCTAAAAGTGAATGTTCAAAAAGGCCGGTTTTCAGTACCGAGAAGATGGGATAAAGCTAGAAATGGAGTAGCGGAGCGTAGGCAAAACTACGTGAGCAACCACAAAGTTTCCGAAGGAAACATTCTTCGTAAGCCTCCCACTTATTTCGGCTGAATTCCAGCTTCGATACTGATGATGCCATTAGGCATCCTTCGTAATTAAAAGCGGACTTTTTTGAACTTCCTCTAAAAAGGTTATTTCCTACCCTCATTATACTCCACTGCCTTATACATTTAAAGAAAGGAACGAGCGCTGTCGGCCTTCAAAAACGGCTACCTCCGTACAGCCCAGCTCATGCAAGAGCGCCTCGGCCTCAGGTAGATAATCCCCTAGCTTCAGCGGATCATGTGCATCGGAGCCAAGGGTCAGCGGAATTCCCAATCGAATGGCCTCCGTTAACATCCGGCGACCAGGGAACATCTCTGCGCAGGGCTTCGATAATCCTGATGCATTGAGCTCCATAGCACAGCCACTTTTTGCGATAGCTTGCAGTGCTGCGTTTTCAAGGGCTATACGCTCTTCAGTCTGCTCTGGTGCCGGAGTGAAGCCAAAGCGCTTGATCACATCTGTATGACCCATAATATCGTACATTCCCGTCGCTGCCGCTTTGCTCACAGCATCATAGTATTGACGATAGACTCCTAGTACGTCTTTGCCTTCCCAATGATGGGTCTGGCGAAAATCCGTAATGTCCCATTCCCCGAGAAAATGAACCGATCCAATCACATAGTCCCATGGGTAGCGTTCAATAATGGCCCGGATTTCGGTCTCCCAGCCTTCAATATAGTCGCCTTCCAGGCCGACACGCACATCGATCTGACCACGGTACCGCTCTTTCAGAGAAAAACACTCTTCCACGTAACGCGGCAGCTCATCCATGGGCATTGCCATCTCAGGATAATAGTGAGCGGGGTCTACATGCAGCAAAGGCATGTGATCCGACAGCCCGATCTGCGACAGCCCAATCTCCACCCCACGCTGTACATAAGCCTCTAGCTTGCCAACCGCATGACCACACCGCTCATGGTGTGTATGATAGTCTATACGCACAGGCTCGCCTCCTAATCGCGGCGTGGCCGCTCGTGGCGACGGCTCAGCTCTGACATGATGTCATCCAGCGGCAGTTTGCGCTCTTGCAACAGAACGAGCAAGTGGTACATCAGGTCACTGACCTCAAGACGAAGCTCGTCATTGTCTTTATTTTTGGCGGCAATGATCGTCTCGGACGCTTCTTCACCGATTTTTTTCAGAATTTTATCAACGCCTTTATCGAACAGGTACGTCGTATATGCGCCTTCCGGACGCTCACGTTCACGCTCTGCAATGACCGACTCCAGTTCAGCCAGTACTTCAAAACGACTTTCGGAGCTAGTACTTGAATTTGTTGCACTAGAATCATTTGAAGTCTGGTCTGTGGATTGCTCTGGCAAGCCCACGATCTCATTATGGAAACACGTCACCGCTCCGGTGTGGCAAGCAGGTCCATTCGGTTTTACTTCAACTAGCAAGGTGTCACCATCACAATCGTATTTCAATGAAGTAATCGTCTGTACGTTGCCTGAAGTTGCGCCCTTGTGCCACAGCTCTTGACGCGAGCGTGACCAGAACCACGTTTCACCGGATTCAAGCGACAATTTTAGGGATTCCCGATTCATATAAGCCATCATCAGAACTTGGCGTGTCTCTGCATCCTGCACAATGGCAGGTACCAAACCATCGCTCCAACGAATGTGTTCCACAACCTGCTCCAAGGATAACTGCTCCTTAATCTCATTGCTTACATTAGTCACGGATCTCCACCCCTTGCTCTCTCAAATGTTGTTTTAACGCCGGAACGGCGATTTCTTTGTAATGGAATATCGTTGCTGCTAGACCTGCATCCGCTTTGCCTGTCGTAAACACATCATAGAAATGGGATTCCTTGCCTGCACCGCCTGAAGCGATGACCGGAATACGTACCGATTCGGATACCGCTGCAGTCAGCTTCAGATCGAATCCGTCCTTCGTTCCGTCCGCGTCCATGCTTGTCAGCAGAATTTCGCCAGCGCCTAAGGTCTCCGCCTGTTTAACCCAGTCCAGCGCCTTAATTCCTGAAGGTTTACGTCCACCATGCGTGTACACTTCCCATTCGCCCCAAGCCTCATTATACTTGGCGTCTATTGCAACGACGATACACTGGGAACCAAAGCGGCGTGCACCGTCTGCAATCAGCTGAGGATTAAGCACAGCCGCCGTATTTATCGCAATCTTGTCCGCTCCTGCACGCAGAATGCGCTTCATGTCTTCCACCTTGGAGATCCCTCCGCCTACGGTAAAAGGAATGGCGATCTCGCCTGCGGTTTGCCGCACCACTTCTTCCATCGTTTCGCGGCCTTCCACCGAAGCGGAGATATCGAGAAACACCAGTTCGTCCGCACCCTCGCGGTCATATAGCGCCGCCAGCTCCACCGGATCACCCGCATCGCGGAGATTGACGAAGTTAACGCCTTTGACAACCCGGCCGTCCTTCACGTCCAGACAAGGAATGATTCTTTTTGCCAGCATGCTCCTCTTCCTCTCTCCTGATGATCGTTATCGTGCAAATGTTATTTGAGCCTATATAGTATCGCTATTATTTATTTACCGCACGTACCGCTTCAGACAGATCAATACTGCCAGTATACAGCGCTTTTCCTACGATTGCTCCTCCGACACCATCTTCCGCATGTTTGCTTAAACGAAGCAGATCATCCATAACACTAACTCCACCGGAAGCAATCACCGTACGGCCACTTGCCTTCGCAAGAGATACGATCGCTTCCACGTTAGGGCCCTGCATCATACCATCACGAGAGATGTCTGTGAAGATGAAGGTTTCGGCACCGAATGCCGCCAACTCCTTTGCCAGTACCTCAGCCTGGACCTCCGATGTCTCCAGCCATCCACGTGTCGCCACATAGCCATTGCGTGCATCGATACCAATAGCTACTTTGTCTCCATATCGTCCCAGTACTTCTTCTGTAAAAGCACGATCCTCAATCGCAGCTGTTCCGATAATAAGGCGACTCACGCCGAGACCCAGCAGGCGTTCTACATCAGCCACTGTACGAAGGCCTCCACCGACCTGAACAGGCACGTTTACGGCCGAAGCGATACGCCCGATCAGCTCATCATTCACGGGATGACCTGCTTTTGCACCGTCCAGATCTACCAGATGAACGTATGTACCACCTTGCTTCTCCCAGGAAAGAGCAACTTGAACCGGGTCATCGTTATATACCGTTTCCTGATTGTAATCTCCCTGCACCAGTCTTACACATTTGCCGTCCCGGATATCAATTGCCGGATATATGATAAAAGATGACATACAAGGCCTCCTGAATATATTCATATTTGTGCTCTATATAAATTGAAACTAGAGAATATTTACACTTGCCACTCCGATGACAGAACAACCTTCCGATCGCTGTTATCCCCAGATTTTTTTGAATCCCTTATTTAAAGGGGAAAATCCGGGGATAAAGGCGAACGCCTCGCTTCTTCAGATTATTTCTGTCCTCTCCGTTATCGTGTAAATGATTAGTTCAATTTATATAGATTAGATTTTATATAAGTTTAGCTACGTATTATTTTATAAGGATGAAATTAAAAAAAAAATCATAGGATCGCGAATTATGGTTACGCATTAGGTCGTCCAGTCAACGCCAGGAAGTTTCCAAGCAGCTTCATACCCAGCTCTCCGCTCTTCTCAGGGTGGAACTGCATGCCGAAATTGGAGCCTCTGCCAACAATCGCCGTAACCGGATGTCCGTAATCCGTTACTGCCAATAGATCGCTCTCTACGTCCGTACGTGCATGATATGAATGGACAAAATAGACATGACTTGCCTCAAGCCCCGCGAATAGCGGATTTTCCGGGTGCAGGAACTGCAATCGATTCCAGCCCATATGCGGAACCTTTAATTCTCCCGGTGCGAATCGCACAACTTTACCCGGCAAAATATTCAATCCTTCATGCTCGCCATGCTCCTCGCTTGAGCTGAACAACAGCTGCATGCCCAGACAGATGCCGAGTAGCGGTGTTGGTCCAGCTGACGCTTCCTTCACCACTGCGTCCAAGCCACTCTCTCTCAAGTGAACCATGGCATCGCCAAACGCACCTACACCTGGCAAAATCACACCATCTGCACCTAGAATCGCATCCCGATCACCTGTCACCAGCGCTTCGTAGCCAAGACGTTCGACCGCTTTGCCGACGCTGTGCAGGTTCCCCATACCGTAATCGACAATTGCAATCGCCATCGTCTACAGCACTCCCTTCGTGGAAGGCACACCCGTTACACGTGGATCAATCGTTGTCGCCTCATCCAGTGCACGGCCCAGTGCTTTGAAGATCGCTTCGATCATGTGGTGCGTATTTTGTCCGTAGTGCACGATAACGTGCAATGTAATGCGCGCTTCCAGCGCCAGTTTCCACAGGAACTCATGTACCAGCTCGGTTGAGAAGCTGCCCACTTGCTGAGACGGGTATTGTGCGCGGTACTCAAAGTGAGGGCGGTTGCTGACATCGATGACTACCTGAGCAAGGGCCTCATCCATCGGTACAAATACACTCGCATAACGTTTGATGCCCCGCTTGTCACCCAATGCTTCACGAAGGGTCTGTCCCAGACAGATCCCGATATCCTCCACCGTGTGGTGGTCATCAATATCAACATCGCCACGCGCCTGTACGTTCAGATCGAATTGTCCATGCTTTGTGAACAGATCGAGCATATGATTCAGGAAAGGTACGTCCGTTTCAATCTCGGATTGCCCGGTTCCATCTACGGCAAAAGAAAGCTGAATGTTCGTTTCATTTGTTTTGCGGTCTACCTCTGCCTGACGTACAGCACCCTTGTTCTGAAGGTCCAAACCATTATTCTGCTTATCCATTATCCGATTCCGCCTTTCCTTCCTGTTCTAACCGTACAGAGATCGCACGGGCGTGTCCTTCGAGCCCTTCATGCCGGGCCAGCTCTATAATAGCCGCTCCATTTTGGAGTAATGCTTCCTTGCTGTAATAGATCAAACTCGATTTTTTGATAAAATCATCCACGTCCACAGGTGAACTGAATCGGGCTGTTCCATTTGTCGGAATAATGTGATTCGGTCCCGCAAAATAATCCCCTACCGGCTCCGAGCTATACGGGCCGAGGAAGATCGCTCCGGCATTCTCGATTCGGCCAGCGTAAGCCATAGGCTCCTGCACCATGATCTCCAGATGCTCCGGTGCGAGCCGGTTCACCACATCGATTCCCTCATCGATGGAATCGACCACAATAATTGCGCCATACTGCTCCACGGAAGCAGCAGCGATATCACGCCGCGGCAGCACTTCTAGCTGCTGCCGCACTTCGGCCTGCACGGCTTCCGCCAGCACAGCCGAGGTTGTGACGAGAATGGCCGATGCCATCTCGTCATGCTCCGCCTGCGACAACAGGTCGGCGGCGACATATACCGGATTCGCCGTATCATCGGCGAGCACCACAATCTCACTCGGCCCGGCGATACTATCGATATCGACTGCGCCGTACACTTCGCGCTTCGCGAGCGCCACGTATATATTGCCCGGTCCACAGATCTTGTCGACCGGGGCAATGCTCTCCGTGCCGTAAGCGAGGGCGGCGATCGCCTGAGCGCCGCCAACCCGATACATCTCGCTCACGCCTGCTTCCGCAGCGGCCACGAGAATGTACGGGTTAATGCCTTCGCCGCCGTTCGTTGACGGCGGCGTCACCAACACAATCTCTGGCACGCCAGCCACCTGTGCCGGAATCACATTCATCAGCACCGACGAAGGGTACGCTGCTTTGCCGCCAGGTACATACACGCCGACCCGCTTCAGCGGTCGGATCACCTGGCCCAGCAGACTGCCGTCCGGCTGCCAATCCATCCATGAGTTGCGCTTCTGCTTCTCATGAAAAGCACGAATGTTCGCGGCGGCCTGACGGATCGCCGTCACGAAGGAAGGCTCCACGGCTGCATAAGCTGCCTGCAGCTCTTCCTGCGGCACGCGCAGCTCCGCAGCCGTCAGCTTCGTGCGATCCAGCTGCTCTGTGTAACGCAGCAGTGCAGCATCCCCTTCCCGGCGAATGTCGCTGACAATGCGCCGTACCGTTTCATTTTGCTCCGGTGTACCGTATTCCACTTCCCGCTTCAGATCAAATTCCCGTGCAGGTACAATTTTCATGCGTACATCCTCCCTATCCCTGTAGTGCCTGTGATGCGTCCAATACCCGTTTATGCTATATAATCAATCATCGATTAGTTACTTCTGTTCCATCTTACATGCTTGATTTATCCTCGAAAAATCCCCGCCGACACCTCATTCGAGGCTGGAATGACCTGTTGGAGAGCATCGCATAATGCCTGAATTCGTGCGTTCTTCATCCGATAGCTGACCCGATTGGCAATAAGGCGGCTTGTGATATCCAGAATGCCCGTCATCTCCACGAGTCCGTTCTCACGCAACGTCTGACCCGTCTCTACCAGATCGACGATTCGATCAGCCAAACCGATCAGCGGCGCCAGCTCGATGGAACCGTTCAGTTTGATAACTTCCACCTGCTGTCCTTGCTCGCGGAAATATTGGGAAGCGATTCTCGGGTACTTTGTTGCCACTCGCTGCTGAATGCCAGGTGTCCAGTCCGGTAGTCCAATAACAGACATGCGGCACTGTGCGATACCCAGGTTCAACAATTCGTACACGTCCCGATTTTCCTCAAGCAGAACGTCTTTACCCACAATCCCTATATCCGCTACCCCATACTCCACATACGTTGGCACGTCTACGGGCTTCGCCATGATGAACTCCATCCCCGCTTCCGGCACTTCGATGACCAGCTTGCGCGTATCGTCCACGTCTACCGGAATATCAAGCCCTGCTTCACGGAACAGTTTGGAGGCTTTCTTATAGATTCGGCCCTTCGGCATAGCTACCTTCAAAATATCCGACATCTTAGCGTCCCCCTCCATTTTCAGATCCGTACGTGATAACCTGCTCAGCCTGGATTGACTTGTTGCCTGTTAGAGCCTCTTTCCCATCTTTAGGAAGGAGGCATGTTACTACATTCTGACCAATGCTGCGTAGTCTCGCAGCCTCTGTTAGAGCCTCAGCCCGGCATTCCGAAGTATATTGAATAAGTACAAGCTTCTTCTCTTCCATCGTAATTCCATGAACACCATCGATAATACGGTTTGTTTTGAGTGCAAATCCTGTAGCCGGTAATGAACGGCCAAACTGTTGTAACAGATTATCATATCGTCCGCCACTGCATACCGGGGATCCGAGCTCTGCTGCATACCCTTCAAACGTCATGCCTGTATAATAGGAGAAATCACCAATCATCGTCAGATCAATCAGCACATGCTCAGAAACACCGTACGCTTCCAACACTTCGAATACTGCACAGAGATGTGCAATGGACTGTGCTGCTTCAGTACTTGAACTCAGCTCTGCTGCATGTGTACATACTTCTTTACCGCCACGCAGACGC
Source organism: Paenibacillus sp. LK1 (assembly GCF_002750415.1). Taxonomy (NCBI): domain Bacteria; kingdom Bacillati; phylum Bacillota; class Bacilli; order Caryophanales; family Paenibacillaceae; genus Paenibacillus; species Paenibacillus sp. LK1. The sequence goes on along the minus strand of NZ_PEII01000023.1, from coordinate 7,319 downwards.
AAAATGGCCTCAAGCTGCTCCTTCAGTTTCGGTTCCAGATTCAATGCTTCAATGGATTGGCGATAGCCGACATAATCACGTCCCAGCAATCCTTCTTTCAACTGCTCCTGTTGTACCGTTTGGCCCGGAATGACTTCTTCCAGTAACCCGTTCAGAAATCCCATATGACCCATCGCAATTTTAAAGGAAGACACACCCGCTGCCTGCAAAGAAGCGATCGCAAGTGCTACAACTTCTGCATCTGCCTCTGGCGAATCATCACCGACAAGCTCTACACCTGTTTGGAAAAATTCCGCCTCACGCCCCGCTTCCTCTTCGATGGAACGAAACACATTCGCATGATAGGACAAACGCAGAGGAAGCTCCTCATCCTTTAATAGAGAAGAGACCACCCGTGCAATCGGAGCTGTCAGATCTGATCTTAGTACGAGCGTAGTCCCGCGACTGTTCAATAATTTAAACAGCTTGCGATCCGATGTGGAACTCGCTACACCTACGGTATCGTAGTATTCAATCGTTGGCGTAATGATTTGACGGTAACCCCAGCGTTCCATGCATTCCAATACATTCCGCTCAATGGTTCGCAGCTTGGTCACCACATGTGGTGTATAGTCACGAAAACCTGTCGGTTTTTCAAAGCCTTTTGGTTTGGACATTGGTATTATTCACCCCGAGTCAGTAATTTAAGATTGGTAGACGTTCTATTTCAACAGGATTTATGTAGTGTAAATCCCCATTCTATCTTGTAACCTGAATTTTTATTGTTGCTGCCAGGCAGCCTTCAGAAAACGTTTAGTACGTGTTCATTTATTCTTAATTATACTTACTTCAATCTTCTTTCTTTAACATGGTAAAGTGCTAACAAACTAAAGGATATGGGATATGATAACATGAATGACTATCCATCGTCAACAATACAGCCCCTTTGGGGTGCTTGTACTATATCCTCTATTTTGATCCCATTGCTGAACATGAGTCTAACTATTTGTATACGAAAAAAGCTGCCATCAGCAGCTTCCTTACTCCAGTCAATTCGACTTATTGCTCTTCCCCTGACTGAACCCATTCAGGTTAATTTTCGTCCGTGTATTCTTTGTGGTGATCTTTTGCAGATATATCCGTAGGCCGTCTCCCAAAATCATTACTCATCAGCCTTTATGACAATCTCCTCCGCTGATGCATTCGAGCGAGACAGATCACGAAGTGGATTCCCTCCAACAAAAGCTCCCGGAGCTACATCCTTATGAACAACTGCTCCTGCAGCTACAACCGCACCGTCTCCGATGGTCACACCTGGCAGGATGGTTGAATTTGCACCGATCAGTACATTTTCCCCGATAATCACCTCACCGAGTCTGTACTCTTTAATAAGATACTCGTGAGCCAGGATCGTGGTATTGTAGCCAATCACGGAATTTTCGCCTACCGTAATTTTCTCCGGAAAGAAAACATCAACCATCACCATCAATCCAAAAGCCGTATGTTTACCCACCTTCATGCCGAGCATGCGACGATAGATCCAGTTCTTGACCGATAAAATCGGGCAGTACCGTGACAACTGAATCCAAATAAAATTGCGCACGCCTTTCCACGGACTCACAGTCTTATAGATATGCCAAAGTGCGTTATGGCCTTCTACGGGATAGCGGGTTACTTTTCTCATGAACGTTCCGTTTCAATCAGCTTAAGCAAGTCCTTCATGTCGTGCAAAATGTAATCCGGGTTATAGCCGCTCAATACGGCCTCTCCCTTAAGGGACCAGGCTACGCCTGCCGAAAGCGCACCCGCGTTCTGTGCCGATTGAATATCGACCGGGCTGTCACCCACCATCAATGTTTTGGAAGGATCTGCACCCAACTCTTCGATCGCCTTCAGGACTGGTTCAGCATGTGGTTTGGGATTGGTTACATCCGTAACTGTCACAATCGATTTCATATACTTCAACAGGTCGAAACGCTCCAGCACCTTAAGAGTAGATGGACGAATCTTCGTTGTGACAACACCCATCACGATTCCTGCCTCATGAAGAGCTTCAACGACCTCAATGACGTGAGGAAACGGCTGAACCATCGCCTCATGATGAACGTCGTTATACGCCCGATATCCTTTGACATACTCCGCAACATCCTCTTTCCCAGAGAACGTACGCATCTGATTCTCCAGTGTCCCCCCCATATGAGGAATGATCTGTTCGCGTGTCCAAGGGGTAGATAACTGCAAATCCTTCATCACATGAAGGAAAGAGTTGATAATTAGTTCATTCGTATCAATAATCGTTCCATCCAGATCAAACAAAACCGTGTCAATCATGTTGCATTACTCCTTTTTCTCTTCAGCTTGCTTCAGATCCTCTTTGGTCGAGACTGGAGTTACCGTGTCCTCTTTGCCTGCAACCGGGCCTGTGTGCACCATATCATCCGATGATTCTGAAGGAACTTTGGAAGATACAATTGGATCGCTATACCTTACATCTGCCTTGCCTGTCATTCTTCTCACAACGATGAAGACTATCGCAACAATAATGATCCCAATAGCCAGCAACTGCGAAATTCTTACGTTACCGTAGGCCGGATCAAGATATCCTTGCTCGAATCCCATAGCTGTCATCGGTGACCATAACCCATTAACCATGGAGGCAACCCATTGCGGAGCCTGGAATCCCAGACTGTCGGTACGAAGCGCTTCGATAAAGAAACGACCGATCGAGTACCAGATAAAATAGGACATAAACAGCTCACCAGCACGCAGAAACTTCTGACGACGAAGCACCAGCAAGATGACCAAACCAACAAGACTCCACATCGATTCATACAAAAATGCAGGATGATGGAATACACCTTCCACATTCATCTGATTAACGATAAAGTCTGGCAAATGAAGCTTGTCTCTCAAAAATGATTCTTCTACTGGACCACCATAAGCCTCTTGGTTTACAAAGTTACCCCAGCGTCCGATCATTTGTCCAACGATCAGTCCAGGCGCACAGATGTCGGCCATACGCCAGAAATTATACCCTTTACGACGGAAGAAAATGACTGCACATATGATCGCACCAATCAGTGCGCCATATATCGCGATTCCACCATTCCATATTTTAAAGACATCCCAGAAATTATCCTTATAATCGTCCCATCGAAATGCCACGTAGTATATGCGGGCACCGATAATGGCAGAAGGCACACCAAGCAGGACCATGTCCATAAACACTTCCTGCGGAATGTTATACCGTTTGCCTTCCCGGATGACGAGCAGCAAACCTACAAGTGCCGCTGTACCGAGAATAAGCCCGTACCAGTGAACCTTTAACGCTCCGATGGAGAACGCAATGGGGTTCAACAGTAATAATGTATCCATTCATTCACACTCCTATAAATTGACTCATTCACAAGCAGGACCAACTGCTGCATGTCTCCAACACGCTATACAGGAGTAGAATACAGCAACAATTGGCCTTTAATTATATAATAGAGCCTTCTCTTCTTAGTCCATGTCTTCCATGTCTTCCGAAATCGTTGCTGTCAGCTTGTTCGTAAATTGCAACGCAGCGTTAAGTCCCATTTGCTTAAGACGATAGTTCATCGCCGCAACTTCAATAATTACAGCCAAGTTCCGTCCCGGACGAACAGGAATGGTTACCAGAGGTACATCTGTATCGATGATACGTGTTGTCTCCTCATCCAGACCGAGGCGATCATACTGCTTATCCTGCTGCCAAGCCTCTAGACGCACTACCAGGGTGATCCGTTTATTATTACGCACAGCCCCTGCACCAAATAATGTCATCACGTTGATAATCCCGACTCCCCGAATCTCAAGTAGGTGACGGATGAGCTCTGGTGCTGTTCCGTGCAGCTGGAAGTCTGATGTTTGCCGGATTTCAACTGCATCATCCGCAATCAAACGGTGTCCACGCTTCACCAATTCAAGTGCCGTTTCACTCTTACCAATACCACTACTGCCCGTAATTAGCATACCGACTCCATTCACATCACACAGTACGCCATGAATCGTTGCCGTTGGCGCAAGCTTACGCTCCAGGAATCCGGTAATACGGCTCGATAAAATGGTTGTAGCCATGTTGCTGCGAAGCACGGCCAGATTCTGCTCCTCACTGATTTCGATCAGTTCCTGTGGTACTTCCAGTCCACGAGTCACCAAGATACAAGGTGTTTCTTCCGTGCATAGGCGCTGCATCCGATCACGACGCTCGGCCTCAGGCAACATGGAAAAAAAGGCCAGCTCTGTTCTCCCAAGCAGCTGTACCCGTTCTTGTGGATGGTATTCAAAATAACCGGCCATTTCGAGGCCAGGACGGTTTAAGTCGTCTACAGTAATGACTCTCTTCAAACCTTGAGCTCCGGAAACGACCTCAAGCTGGAACTGCTGTACCAATTCAGATACTTTCACTTTTTTCGCCATTTGTCTCTTCCTTTCAGCATTCGCTGCCTCTCTATGTACATCAGCATTTTTGCGTCAATTCCATTCCATTATTAGCGCATTCATTTTGTTTGTTTCAGGTTACAGATTTTACAAAACAAAACCAGCCTTCAAATAATCTTAAATGAATTCAGTGTTGAATGCAATCGTGAACCATGGCCGCCCATTAATCAAAAAAGCCCCTTCCAGCAATAACGGAAGGGACTCAGATTACAATGTATAATTGCGTTAACTGATAGATTCCATCGTTACCGATGAATCTCAGTACTATTAGTCTTGAAGAAGAACGTTTGCTTCAGTCTCTTTGTCAAAGATATGAACTTTGTTCATGTCAATTGCCATTTTAACTGTGGAACCATCACGAGTGTTGGAACGTCCGTCTACACGTGCGATTGTAGTGTCGTTACCTACACCGCTCAAGTAGAGGAGCATTTCGTGACCCAAGTTCTCTGTTACGTCTACGTGTGTAGAGAATACAGAGTTCGGCGATGCTTCCAGGAATACTGGCTCTTCGTGAATGTCTTCTGGACGAACACCCAGAATGACTTCTTTACCAATGTATCCTCTTGATTTCAGCACTTGTGCTTTACCTTGTGGGATTTCAACGTCCACACCAGGAGCTACGAAATGCAGGCTAACACCTTGCTCAGCCAATTTACCCGAGATAAAGTTCATTGTCGGGGAACCGATGAAACCAGCTACGAACAGGTTAGCAGGGTGGTTGTAAAGCTCTTCTGGAGATGCTGCTTGTTGGATGATACCATCCTTCATAACAACGATCCGATCACCCATTGTCATTGCTTCGATTTGGTCATGCGTTACGTAGATAACGGTTGTTTCCAAACGTTTCGCAAGTTTAGTGATCTCAGCACGCATTTGACCACGAAGTTTAGCATCCAAGTTGGAGAGAGGCTCATCCATCAAGAACACTTGTGGATCACGGACGATCGCACGTCCCAAAGCGACACGCTGACGTTGACCACCGGACAATGCCTTAGGTTTACGCTCAAGCAAATGCTCGATATCCAGGATTTTAGCTGCTTCACGTACACGTTTGTCGATCTCATCTTTTTTCACTTTACGCAATTTCAGACCAAACGCCATGTTTTGGTATACGCTCATATGCGGATACAAGGCATAGGATTGGAATACCATCGCGATATCGCGGTCTTTAGGAGCAACGTCATTAACGACACGGTCACCGATATAGAGTTTACCTTCAGAAATTTCCTCAAGGCCTGCGATCATACGCAGTGTTGTTGATTTACCACAACCGGACGGACCTACCAGTACCAGAAACTCTTTATCTTTAATGTCCAGGTTAATATCAACTACTGTTGCTTTATCAGAACCCGGGTATTTTTTGAAAATATGCTCTAAACGTACACCAGCCATGATTGTTGCCTCCTCAGAGATCATTTTGTAATCGAATACATTTTGTAGTTTTATATTAACCCATTTGCATGATGTTTGACTATTCGCAAACTGCACAAAAATATCAAAGCTTTTTCGTCACTTTGTACATAAGCAGTAAAAGCCTTACCAGAACAGCACTTTCGAAGTTTCTGACATCATATCCGATCTCCTGTTTGATCTTATCCAATCGATATACCAAAGTATTACGATGAATAAAGAGTCGCTTTGCCGTCTCACTCACATTACAATCGAGATTGAAGAAGGTCTCCAGAGTAGCCAGTGTCTCACTATCACTAAATAACACAGTACCTTTGCCCGTTTCCTGTATAAAACGAAGACGTTGTTGCACAGGAATGCTATCTACCAAACGTTCGAGTTGCAGATCCCAAGGGAGATGGATGTGTTGTGCGACATGGAAAGCCCTGCCCAAGTGTACACTCTCTTGAAGAAGTGCCGTGACAGGAGATAGCTGCTTTGCAGGGGTACATGGTAAGGATGCAGACAAATGAAATACGCCCGCCCATTCACTGGCCACCAATTCATAGAGCCCCTGACAAAAGGCATTCAGTAAATCCTTTCTGGCTTCCGTCGTATCCTCTTCAGCTTCACCAGTGACAATCTGTTCATCACCTAGAAACACCCACTCCTGCGCTCCCACAGGAATCAGTATAATCTCTTCACCGAAATAACTTTCGAGCAACTTATTCAATTCCTTCGAACGTATGCGATGAGCATCAGGTGTCTCACATTGAAGTAGAAATGGGATTTTCTCTGTATTCAATTCCCCATCCAGTGAAAAACGATCTGGAATAGGCTCCTGCTGGACTGTTTGCTCCATCTGCTTCCGAAGCCATTGTCCCAATTCAGCAAGCTGTTGTTCTCTATCATTTTCATATATCACAGGCTGTTCTTCATCTAAAGATTCCTTATGACTACTAATGAGAAGTTCAATTAAACGCTGAACTTCCAGCGTAACGGCATCAACAGAACATGCCCAATATAAAAGAGTACCTTCTTCCTCGTTCATCCCGACTTTAAAATATATAAGGTCTTGTGTACGCCAACTGCTTACATCCTTAGCCAAACCAACCATCTTCTCATCATCACCTATGAAACCTTCGGCCTCTTTTGTAAGAGTATTATGAGCCACTGGAACAGTTCTACGATAAGCTGAGCTTAATCCATATTGATTCCATTCTTCTATAGTTATCACGGATTCGTCCAATGTAGTACCTATAATTGCTTCGATTTGTTGTTTTAGATCAGGTATGAGCTTCATATAATGAACGCCACCACTCTGCTTTTTTCTATTATTTTATCATATCTTGCGCAGCATCGCCTTTTTCAGTCTTTATTAGAGTTTCCACATTATTAATTTATTTATCTACAACAAAAAAGAGTGATTAATCAAATTAATGATCAATCACTCTTTTTTAAAAGATGAGTCATGAAGGGCTCGAACCTTC
>NZ_PEII01000022.1:0-63865 GCF_002750415.1 Paenibacillus sp. LK1 | reverse complement strand
GGTGGAAGTGCAGCAATGCATGGAGCTGACCAGTACTAATCGGTCGAGGGCTTATCCAATATGCACGTTGTAAATCGCGAATTTCGTTTCGGATCTAGTTTTCAGAGAATAAACTCTGAGATGTAAGCTAAGCTATGCGTTTGGTGGCGATGGCGGAGGGGTTCCACACGTACCCATCCCGAACACGACCGTTAAGCCCTCTAGCGCCGATGGTACTTGGACCGCAGGGTCCTGGGAGAGTAGGACGCCGCCAAGCGAAGAACCACTGCCGATGTTATTCGGTGGTGGTTTTTATTTGCGTTTTTTTACTATAGATCAGGTGGAACAATTATAATACACGAAAAAAATATTCCCGAGAGATGCCAGCGCATCTCTTGTTTGACTTTGTCCCGTTCCTCTGACACACTCATAAATGGATACATACATCACGTATCAGGCCATGATTTGAAAGATATCATAACTTAGAGAACGGGGTGCAGGACGATATGGAAATTCAGAAATTAACCGTTGATGATTTTGAGCCAGCGATGGCACTCTCCGAGTATGCTTTTCAAGTGGTAATGAGTGAAGAACAGACGGAGAAGCGACGGAGTCAATTTGATTCTCAGGATATATGGGGTGTATTTGAGGAAGGACAATTGGGTGCCAAACTTCACATTATTCCTTTTCAAACCTATATTCATGGGAGATCGTTCGAGATGGGCGGTATTGCGGGAGTAGCGACATGGCCAGAATATAGACGTAAAGGCTGGGTAGCTGGACTGTTGAAGCATGCGCTTGAGGAAATGAACCGTAAGAAACAAAGTATATCGTTTTTGCATCCGTTCTCTTTTGCGTTTTATCGGAGATATGGTTGGGAGACGTATGTTGAGTTTAAACGATATAAAGTGCCTACAGCTCATCTGCCTGCGAAAAAGGCAACCCCTGGAACAATTCGTCGTGGCGATCTGGGACTCAGCATATTAAAGGAAGTATACAGTTCGTATGCTGAGCGCTATAACGGAACTTTGATCCGGGATGATGCGAGATGGGAGAACTCAGTTCTCACTAATGGAGCCAGCCAGAAGGCTGTATATTATGATGAAGCTGGTAAAGCACAAGGCTATGTTTTATATGAGGTTAAGGAAAGAAAGTTTACCATTAGAGAGATCATTTACTTGAATGAAGAGGCAAGACAAGGTTTATGGACCTTTATTGCGAACCATGATTCCATGATTGAGGAAGTAACTTTACAGGCACCAGCCAGTGATATGCTTGCTTTTCAATTAGACAATCCGCGGATTCAGCAGGAAGTTATACCATTCTTTATGGCACGTATTGTGAGTGTAGAACAATTTATTTCACAGTATCCTTTTGCGAGCCCAGACTCACCAGTACAGATTAATCTCCAGGTAGAGGATGCACACGCACCATGGAATGAAGGGGTATGGCAGTTGAATGTGGCGATGAACGGTACAGCTTCGATTTGGAAAACATCTGAGCCGGCTGCTAAAGATCAAACTGTTAAAGTAGACATTCAGGCGCTCACCGCAATACTGATGGGGTATCGCAGGCCCGCAGAGATGGCTCAAATAGGTAGAATTGAAGGACCAAATGGAGCGATTAAGGCTCTGGAACAAGCGATTCCTAAACGGGAAACGTATTTACTTGATTTTTTCTGATCCTCATAGAGTAACGAATATTCTAGGATCAATTTTGTAGATTTAACTTGTATAGCAATACGTTGCTAGTGTGAGACAAATGGACTTCTCCAGCTATTTTGGAGAGGTTTTTTTGTGTCAGCCGAATATTTCGTGTAAAATCGTAAAAAATGAATAGTGCTCCCTCTTGGCAAAACCACAAAATATGCTATAATGTATATAAAGTCAAAGAAAGTCAAAGTCAACTAAAGGTTAAATACTTACGTAGCTTTCTTTCTGCAATCCGGTGGTGGGAGCCATTTTAAAGGTAGTGCACATCAGCGGATAAAAGCAATATTAAAGGACCTTCGAGCGTCCTTCGCTCTCCCGTTAAAGACCGTTGAAGATCAGTTTCGCTGTTTCCTTGATTGGTTAAATGGGTTGAGAAGGTGTACTCTGTAGGGGCGTGTGGGTCCTTATTGACTTAACGTTTCAGACAGTGGAGGATGAGTGGATGCGTAATATCTCTGATATTATCGAACAATATCTGAAGAGTATTTTGCATGAAAGTCCCGAAGGAATGGTCGAAATTCAACGTAATGATCTGGCTGACCAATTTTCATGTGTGCCTTCCCAGATCAATTATGTCATCAGCACCCGATTTACACTCGAAAAAGGTTACCTTGTAGAGAGTAAACGTGGCGGCGGCGGTTATGTTCGCATACAGCGGATTGAATTGCCGGCTCACTCGGCTCTGCATAACCATTTGCACCATAGTATTGGAGATGAGATCGGGCAGACAGCTGCCGAAGGTCTGATCTACCAACTGGAAGAAGCACGTTTCTTAAGCAAAAGGGAAGCCGGGTTGATGCGGGCAGCTGTATCGAGAGAGATTATATTGGTCAAACTTCCTTACCGGGATCAAATTCGTGCCAGAATGTTAAAGGCGATGTTAATATCTTTGCTCGGTAAATGAAAACTATCGGGATCAAGGGGGTACATCATTGTGCTGTGCCAAGAATGCAACAAACGTCCGGCAACACTCCATTTCACGAAAATCGTGAACGGAGAGAAAACGGAATTCCATATTTGTGAGTCATGCGCTCGTGAAAAAGGGGAAATGATTCCGGGAACATCCAACGGATTTTCCATTCATAACTTATTGTCCGGGTTGCTTGATTTTGAGCCTACAGGCAAAAATGGCAGTGCAGGAGCAACACCTGCGCAATCCCTTCGTTGTGAAGAATGCGGGATGACCTATTCACAGTTTAGCAAAATTGGCCGCTTTGGCTGTAGCTCATGTTATAAATATTTTGACAGTCGTTTGGATCCGCTATTCAAACGGGTTCATGGTAGCACTTCCCACGTGGGTAAAGTGCCTGCACGAGCTGGTGGTCGCATCAAGGTGAAACGACAGATTGCTGATCTGAAACGGGATCTTCAGGAGAGCATAACGCAAGAGGAGTTTGAAGAAGCTGCTCAAATTCGTGATCAGATCAGGGAACTTGAAAAAGAAATAGCTCAGGAGTAAAGTTTGTGATGAGTAGGAGGGATGCGTAATGCCTAATCTTCGTTTTACAGAGAAGGCGCTCAGCGACTGGATGCGCAGTGATGCGGCTGATTCCGAAATCGTCATTAGCAGCCGGGTCCGGATCGCACGCAACCTGCAGCATTATCCGTTTCCGATGCTGGCTTCCAATGAGCAATCGGAAGAAGTGCTGAATAAGCTGAGCGAAGTACTTCAATACGATGACGTTCATGCCTTTGGAGATTTTCATACCTTGGATCTGATTGATATCGATGACCTTGACAAACGGGTGCTGGTAGAGAAACATCTAATCAGTCCTAGTCTTGCGAACGAATCCAGAAATGGTGCGGTTATTCTCAGTGAGGATGAATCTGTCAGTATTATGATTAATGAAGAGGATCATCTTCGTATCCAGTGCCTCTATCCGGGGTTCCAGGTGAAAGAAGCCTGGGAGAAAGCTTCCGCCATAGATGATGCTTTTGAAGCGCATGTGGATTATGCTTTTGATGACCGCAGAGGATATTTAACCAGCTGTCCTACGAATGTAGGTACAGGTGTAAGAGCATCTGTCATGATGCATTTGCCCGCTCTGGTGATGACACAGCAGATTGGCCGCATTTTAACGGCAGTCTCCCAAGTCGGACTGACTGTACGGGGAATTTACGGTGAAGGCAGTGAGGCGATGGGTAACCTGTTTCAGATCTCGAACCAGATCACACTGGGGCAGACGGAACAAGAAGTCATCGATAACCTGCATAGTGTTGTTTTACAGATGATTGGGCATGAGCGTACTGCTAGAGAACGGTTAATTACCGACTCTAGGCTGCGAATTACCGACAGGGTTATGCGTTCATACGGCATTCTGTCCCATGCAGCCATCGTCGATTCGAAGGAAGCTGCACAGCGTCTGTCTGATGTTCGACTTGGCGTAGATCTCGGCTTGTTGGACGGCTTGTCCATAACCGTGATGAACGAGTTGAATGTGATGACGCAGCCGGGCTTTTTGCAAAAAACATTTGGGGAAGACATGCGGACAGATGAGCGTGACATATATCGGGCTCAGTTGATCCGTGATACGATCAGTGCAGCCAATCAATCTTAGGTTGATCAAGAGTCGTTTATAAAAGGTTTCACGTCGCATCTGCGGCTTTTTATATAATAGAGCATTTCTATAAATGAATGCTGAATGATTTTATTCGCAGCATGGCTGCAAACAAAAATGATATGAAGAATACGGTGGGATCCTTTTAACAGCCCCCGTTTTATCCAAAACCATGGAGGTGCAGGAGATATGATGTTTGGAAGATTTACGGAACGGGCCCAAAAGGTGCTCGCATTGGCGCAGGAAGAAGCTGTCCGTCTTGGTCATAATAACATCGGTACAGAGCACATTTTGCTCGGCCTCATTCGTGAAGGCGAAGGCATCGCAGCCAAAGCGCTGATCGGCCTGGGACTCGGATTGGAAAAAATTCAAGATGAAGTAGAAACGCTGATTGGCCGTGGCCAAGAGCAACCTACGAACATTGCATATACGCCTCGTGCGAAAAAAGTAATTGAACTGTCTATGGATGAAGCTCGCAAATTGGGCCATACCTATGTAGGCACAGAGCATATCCTGCTGGGATTGATCCGTGAAGGCGAAGGGGTTGCGGCACGTGTGCTGAACAACCTGGGTATTAGCTTGAACAAGGCACGTCAACAAGTACTGCAATTGCTTGGCAGCAGCGAAGCTGTATCCAGTCATAACGGCACACCTGCCAATGTCAGCACACCAACACTGGACAGTCTGGCACGTGACCTTACGGCGTATGCCAGAGAGAACAACCTGGACCCAGTGATTGGACGTAGTAAAGAAATCGAACGTGTTATTCAGGTTCTGAGCCGTCGTACCAAGAATAACCCGGTACTGATTGGTGAGCCAGGTGTAGGTAAAACAGCCATCGCTGAAGGACTTGCACAAAAAATTATCGCCAACGAAATTCCGGAGACTTTGCGTGACAAACGTGTCATGACCTTAGATATGGGTTCGGTTGTTGCAGGTACAAAATATCGTGGTGAATTCGAAGATCGTTTGAAAAAAATTATGGATGAAATTCGTCAAGCGGGTAACATTGTCCTGTTCATCGACGAATTGCATACCCTGATTGGTGCAGGCGGAGCGGAAGGTGCAATTGATGCTTCGAACATTTTGAAACCAGCTTTGGCCCGTGGAGAATTGCAGTGCATCGGTGCAACAACACTGGATGAATACCGCAAATATATCGAGAAAGATGCTGCCCTGGAGCGCCGTTTCCAACCGATCACGGTGGATCAGCCTTCTCCAGAAGAAGCAATTCAGATTTTACACGGCTTGCGTGATCGTTACGAAGCGCATCACCGGGTGAAAATTACGGATGAAGCGATTGTGCAGGCGGTTAAACTGTCTGATCGGTACATTACAGACCGTTTCCTACCGGATAAAGCGATCGACCTGATTGATGAGGCGGGCTCCAAAGTAAGATTGAACTCTTACACGATCCCACCAAACCTCAAACAATTGGAAAGCCGTCTCGAAGATATCCGTAAGGAAAAAGACGCAGCGGTTCAAAGCCAAGAATTCGAGAAAGCAGCAGCTCTGCGTGACACGGAACAAAAAATCCGTGAAGAGCTGGATGTAACGAAGAACCAATGGAAAGAAAAACAAGGTCGCACGGATTCTGAAGTAACGCCTGAGGATATCGCGCAAGTGGTAGCCAACTGGACTGGAATTCCGGTGAACAAGCTGAAAGAAGAAGAAACACAACGCTTGATGAACCTGGAGTCTATTCTTCATGAACGTGTCATTGGCCAAGATGAGGCTGTGAAGTCTGTCAGTCGTGCAGTTCGTCGTGCTCGGGCCGGATTGAAAGATCCGAAACGTCCGATGGGTTCATTTATTTTCCTAGGTCCTACCGGGGTAGGTAAGACCGAGCTCGCTCGTGCACTTGCAGAAGCCATGTTTGGCGATGAAAATGCAGTGATTCGGATCGATATGTCCGAGTATGGTGAGAAGCATTCCACTTCCCGACTCGTCGGAGCGCCTCCGGGATATGTGGGATATGAAGAAGGTGGACAACTGACAGAGAAAGTTCGTCGCAAACCTTACTCCGTCGTCCTGCTCGATGAGATCGAGAAAGCACATCCGGAAGTATTTAACATCTTGCTGCAAGTGCTTGAGGATGGTCGTCTGACGGATTCCAAAGGTCGCGTTGTTGACTTCCGAAATACATTGATTATTCTGACATCCAACGTGGGTGCTGAAGCGATCAAACGTAACTCTACACTCGGCTTCACAGCAGTTGTGGATGCAGGGGCGGATTATGATAACATGAAGGGTAAAGTCATGGATGAGCTGAAGAAAAGCTTCCGTCCAGAGTTCCTTAACCGGATTGATGAAATTATCGTGTTCCACTCTCTGGAACAGAAACACATTGCAGAGATTGTTACCCTCATGAGTGAGGAGCTTCGGAAACGGCTACGTGAATACGAGGTTGACTTCGAACTCACCGACAATGCCAAGGATTTCCTTGCTAAAGCCGGCTTCGATCCAGCTTATGGTGCTCGTCCGCTTCGTCGGGCGATCCAGAAGCATATCGAAGACAAATTGTCTGAAGAGTTGCTCACGGGTAATGTGACCAAAGGTGATTCGTTGCTCATCGATGAAGAGAACGGAGCATTGTCTGTAACGAAAAAAGACGTTGTTGTTCCTTCCACTGAGGAAATTGAAACGAAATAAGTGACACTTAACTAGTGACATAACTAATGAGTCTGATATATAAAACAAAAATCCTTTCTGACTTTAGTCGGGAAGGATTTTTGTTTTTTTGTGCCAGTCAGAGCCCCAAAGCTGTTGTTTATCAGAAAACAAACATTGAACTGGCTACGAACATGTGTAAAGTTTGCGATAATCCTTTACGAAAAATCTCAAACAATGGTAAACTTTTATTAACCCTGCACGTCAGGGAGTTTAGGCAAAATTCGTCGAAAAATGCAAAATGCTGTTATAAAATAAATCCTAGGAGTGCTGAAGTGGCCAAAGTTAAAACCAAGTTTCAGTGTACGGAATGCGGCTATGAAGCCCCCAAATGGTACGGCAAATGTCCGGGTTGTCAGTCTTGGAATTCAATGGTGGAAGAAACAGAAACGGTGGTCAAAACACAAGGAAGAAATTCCCCTCTTTTTGAGAGTAAAGATAAGCCACTTCCCATCATAGATATAGATAGCGGTCAGGAACCGCGTGTACAGACTGGAATTGAAGAGCTGAACCGGGTTTTGGGCGGCGGAATTGTTCCAGGATCTCTCGTTCTGGTGGGCGGAGACCCCGGAATCGGAAAATCAACGTTGATGTTGCAGACATCTCATGCATTGACTCATTCAGGTTTGCGCGTGTTATATGTCTCAGGCGAGGAATCAGTTAAGCAAACGAAATTGCGGGCTGACCGTCTAGGTGCGCTGTCTCCTGAGTTATATGTACTATGTGAGACCAATATGGAGCGGGTTGAGGAAGCGGTGGAGCAGATCCAGCCGCATTTTCTAGTCATCGACTCCATTCAGACCGTATATCTGCCAGAAGTCACCAGTGCTCCCGGCAGTGTAGCTCAGGTAAGGGAATGTACATCACGGTTCATGCGGATCGCCAAAGGGCGAGGCATTGCAACCGTACTTGTGGGGCATGTTACGAAAGAAGGTGCTATTGCCGGTCCACGTATGTTGGAGCATATGGTGGACTGTGTTCTTTATTTTGAAGGAGAGCGGCATCATACGTATCGCCTTTTACGTGCGGTGAAGAACCGTTTTGGTTCGACCAATGAAATCGGTATTTTTGAAATGGGCGAAGATGGACTTCGTGAAGTAGGTAACCCTTCTGAGCTCTTTTTGTCAGAACGTCCACTGGGTGTGGCGGGTTCTACCGTAGTTGCCAGCATGGAGGGCACACGTCCTCTGCTTGTGGAATTACAGGCATTGATTTCAACCACACATTTCCCTTCTCCTCGACGTATGGCGACAGGGGTAGATCTCCATCGATTAAATTTGATTATTGCGGTACTGGAGAAACGGATGGGCATGTTCCTGCAAACACAGGATGCTTATCTGAACGTAGCTGGTGGCGTGAGATTAGATGAGCCGGCAGTGGATTTGGCGGTTGCTGTAAGTATCGCATCTAGCTTGAGAGATGTGCCGACCAAGCCAGATGACGTCATCTTTGGGGAAATCGGTTTGACGGGTGAAGTTCGGGCCGTTTCACGGGCTGAACAACGTGTGAAAGAAGCTCAAAAATTGGGCTTCAAGCGTGTCATTTTACCAGAAAAAAGCTTAAAGGGCTGGAAACATCCTCGCGGGATACAACTGATCGGTGTGAATACCGTGGCAGATGCACTAGCGGTTGCTTTAGATTAGGGGGCATAACAAGATGAAAGATTCGAGCCAACTGGATAATATGAACGAATTGTTAAGGCTGATCGCACCAGGTACACCTTTCCGCGAAGGTCTGGAGAACGTGCTGCGCGCCAAGACGGGTGCACTGCTGGTTGTAGGATACAGCCCTGAAGTGATGGAAGTAGTGGATGGAGGATTTTCGATAAACTGTGATTTCTCCCCGAACTATCTGTATGAACTCGCGAAGATGGACGGTGCCATTATCCTTAGTGAGGATTTAAAGCGTATCCTATACGCCAATACTCAGCTCATTCCTGACTCATCTATTTCTTCATCTGAGACGGGGATCCGTCACCGGACGGCTGAGCGAGTCGCGAAACAAACAGGCAAATTAGTTGTATCTATATCGCAGCGCCGGAATATTATCACCTTATACCAAGGAACACTACGGTATTCCCTCAAGGAAATCGGGGTTATTTTGACCAAGGCGAATCAAGCGATTCAAACCTTGGAGAAATACAAAGCTGTATTGACACAGTCCCTTACGAATCTGAGCGCCTCCGAGTTCGAGGAACTGGTGACGATTCCTGAGGTGGTCAATGTCATTCAGCGTACAGAAATGGTTATGCGCATCAAAACGGAAATTAAGCGTTACATTCATGAACTCGGCAACGAGGGACGTCTCATCTCCATGCAGATGGAGGAACTCGTCGGTACAACAGAAGAGGAAGCATGGCTACTGTATAAGGACTATGCCCGTGATGACAGTGATGACAAAATCCGTGAGATTATCGTTGGTCTGAAAAGATTGTCGGACGATGAATTGCTGGATGCACATCATATTGTACGTCTTCTGGGATACCCTTCGTCAGCTGCTACGTCCGAAGATTCGGTTGCACCTCGCGGATATCGGGTATTAAACAAGATACCCCGCCTGCCGAATGTCATCATCCATAACCTGGTCGATCAATTCGAACAATTGCCTCATGTCATTATGGCTACAATTGAAGAGCTGGACGAAGTGGACGGGATTGGAGAGGTGCGCGCCCGTACCATTAAGGAAGGTCTCAAGCGTTTGCAGGAGCAGATGTTTATTGACAGACAAATGTAAGGGTTTGCCTATAACGGCTTGAAAATAATGAGGTGAAACAACGATGTTAACCAGATTCATTCCGAATCTCTTTACCTTAGGTAATCTGTTTCTTGGAATGATGGCAATCCTGCTTGCAATTGATGGAAATTATAGTTTGGCTGCCATTTTGGTCATTATTGCGATGTTGTTGGATGGTCTGGATGGCCGTGTGGCACGTGCACTTAATGCCCAGAGTGAGTTTGGTAAAGAACTGGATTCTTTGTCTGACATGGTTTCATTTGGTGCAGCTCCAGCCCTAATTATATTTATGGTCTCGTTCCAGGACGCAACTCCGGTTTTCGCCTGGATCGCAACCGCAAGCTTTCCCATTTGTGGAGCTATCCGGCTTGCCCGGTTTAACGTTCGCCCCGGCATCCCCGGGTACTTCACAGGTTTGCCGATTCCAGCGGCCGGAGGAGTTCTGGCAACACTGTCCCTGTTTAATAAGGATATCGGTCCTGTGAGTATGATGATTGCGACTTTGCTGTTATCTTATCTGATGGTAAGTTCGCTGAAATACCCCAATTTCAAAAAGGTTGGTCTGCCGCGCAAAGCGATCTGGATTGCACCTTGGGTTATCGTCTTCGCAATCGTGGTGGCGGTCATGTTTCCAGAACAATTGTCCAAATTGATCTTTATTCCACTGGTGTTATACGCTCTATATGGGATGAAGCATAATATGCGGACAGTAGCCTCACGCAACCGGGCCAAAAAGCGTAAAGAAGAGAAGTCTTCCCGTCCTTCCGATCGCTAGGTATTCCATCATTTTGGAAAATACAAAGAAAGCACGTACGCTCCTGACAGGAGAATGCGTGCTTATTTTTGTTTTTCAAATCTATAAGGTAACTTAACCATTTGCAACGAAATACGTATTGTTTACGACAAATTGAACATCCCTAACGTCGAACATTTCTGTGACTCGTGATTTACGACCTCTTCCATGTTGATGTCCAGCAGATTGCAGAGAGCCGACATATAAAACAGGTTCCGCCCCAGTTCAGAGCTGATAACCTCTTTGCAATTCTCGCACAATTCACCTTCCACATGCGTTTCCAGCAGGCCTTTTGATTGAGCAATATCGCTCTCTGGGGCATATTTCTGCTTGGTGGCGTGCAGCTCAATGCAGCCGCATTCGGTAATGGCCTTTGACACGGCACGGTTGACAGAGGCGCCGGCTTGTCCTGTTTTGGACAGTACATCAATCAGGCTGCGATGACGCAGCAACAGCTCGGAAACTTGATCCTGAAAAGCCTGTAAACTTAGCGTACTCATTTTGCTACTCACCTCGGGATATGAATTGAATTCATTATATGCCAATAATTTACCTTCTTTCAACTGACGATTGCAACATTTCCAAAAAGTTCTTCAAAAGCGGGATTAGCAATCAGGGAATTGGATCATACTGGATATAAAGATGAAGATATATTGAAGGAGGTGCAGGGACTTATGTGGAAAAAAGGCATTTTAACTTTTACAGGATTGTGCGGTGCATGGTTCGGCTACACGGCATATCATCTGGCAGGAAAATCCGTCCCTTGGATGGCAGAATGGATTCAATCAGCAGGATTGTTGGGGGCTGGGGTATCAACCCTACTAGGTGCTGTATTGTTTATGTCCGTGTGTAACATCGGTGGGACATTAATGGCAACCAGACTGCATAATAGTATTGATTCTTTGGCCAAAGTACCGATGAATGAATTGGCTGCAGGTGCAGCGGGTACAGTTGCAGGACTGTTGGTGGCCTTGCTGTTATATCCATGTGTGGCATGGCTCGGGACGGCCGGAGAGGTGCTTCAGGTGGCGCTGACGGTCGTAAGTAGCTATACAGGCTATATGCTTGCCATGGCGAAGAAAGACGATCTGGCGGCCTTCTGGATGTCAGGACGTTGGGGGCATCCCGAGGTGGATGAAGACAGACGACTGGAAGAGCACAAAATTTTGGATACCAGTGTAATTATCGATGGTCGCATCGCAGATATATGCAAAACCGGATTTATCGAGGGCACGATTGTAATCCCGGAATTTGTTCTGGAGGAATTGCAGCACATTGCCGATTCATCGGACTTGCTCAAGCGGAACAGAGGACGGAGAGGGCTTGATATCCTGAATAAAATTCAGAAGGAATTGGACGTCAAAGTTCTTATTTACGAAGGTGATTTCGAGGAAATTTCCGAAGTGGACAGCAAGCTGGTCAAGCTCGCCAAGGTTCTTCAGGGCAAAGTTGTCACCAACGACTTCAACTTGAACAAGGTCTGTGAATTGCAAGGTGTATCCGTGCTAAATATCAATGATCTCGCCAATGCGGTTAAGCCCGTGGTATTGCCAGGTGAGGAGATTATGGTGCAGATTATCAAAGATGGTAAGGAACACGGTCAAGGTGTAGCCTATCTGGATGATGGCACGATGATTGTTGTGGAAGGCGGACGCGAGTATATCGGCATGATGATGGAAGTGCTGGTGACCAGTGTGCTGCAGACGTCAGCAGGACGAATGATTTTTGCCAAGCCGAAACTGTTGGAAAAAGCCCAATAAAGCGGTATGATGGGTAGTGTATCGTTAGAGTTTATAATATAACTGTATTATATCTCCGAACGGTAAACTGACAGACAAGGCAGGGATTGCGGCATGGATAAAGGGTGGGGTGTTGTCATTGTGGCGGCAGGTCGGGGGACCCGGATGGGAACAACCGAGAGTAAGCAGTTTCTGCTGCTGCAGGACAAGCCCGTTTTCATACATACGCTTGAAGTGTTTGCGGCTATGGACGAGGTCAGCGAAATGGTGCTGGTCACGGGAGCTACCGATGTTGAACGCTGCCAGGAATGGGTAAAAGAATACCGACTGGAATCACATGTCCGTGTCATCCCCGGAGGGAAAGAGAGACAGCATTCGGTCCACGAAGGCCTTAAGGCACTAGGGACAGACTGGGTCCTCGTTCACGACGGGGTACGTCCTTTTATAAACCGTGAGCAGATTATGGGATGTATGAAGGCCGCCATGTCGGGTGGAGCAGCTGTACTGGCCGTTCCAGTGAAGGATACGATCAAACAAGTAAATGCGGATGGAATCGTTACGGCGACGCCGGACCGCAGCAGTCTGTGGAGCATTCAAACCCCGCAGGCTTTTCGTCTTTCTTCCCTGATACTTGCTTACGAATCGGCGGACCGGGACGGATTTCTAGGAACGGATGACGCAATGCTGGCTGAACGCCAGGGAATGTCGGTCAAGGTTGTGGAAGGCAGTTATACGAATATCAAATTAACGACGCCGGAAGATTTGGAATACGCCGCGTTTTTGCTCAAGGGAGAGAAGAAGCGATGATACGTGTAGGACAGGGATTCGATGTACATCAACTGGTAGAGGGACGCCCATGCATTATTGGCGGGGTCACGATCCCTTATGAAAAAGGACTGCTGGGTCACTCGGACGCAGACGTGCTGCTGCATGCCATCAGTGATGCCATTCTTGGTGCGCTTGCACTTGGGGATATTGGCAAACACTTCCCGGATACCGATCCGGAGTTCAAGGATGCGGATAGCCTGAAACTGCTGGAGCATGTGTGGCAGTTGGTGAAGGATCGTGGATACCGTCTGGGGAACATCGATTCAACCATTATTGCACAGAAACCGAAGATGGCACCTTACGTTCCGCAGATGGCCGAGGTTATTGCCAAGGCACTTGAAGCGGATGTAACTCAGGTGAATGTCAAAGCGACAACAACAGAGCAACTCGGATTCCCCGGACGGGGAGAGGGAATAGCTGCCCAATCGGTTGTTTGCCTTGTTCGCGTGTGATATCATCAACCAATTAGAGACGGAGGGGATATTATGAGCACCGAAGTTCGCGTGCGCTACGCGCCGAGTCCAACGGGACACCTGCATATCGGGAACGCCCGTACGGCGCTGTTTAACTATTTGTATGCCAAACATAATAACGGCAAATTCATTATTCGTATTGAGGATACGGACGTGAAACGCAACATTGCCGGTGGTGAGGAAAGTCAGCTGAAATACTTAAAATGGCTCGGAATCGAGTGGGACGAAAGTATTGATGTCGGCGGCGAGTACGGACCATACCGTCAGACGGAACGTTTGGACATCTATCGTAAGTATACCCAGGAGCTGCTGGACAAAGGTCTGGCTTACCGCTGTTACTGTACTGAAGAAGAGCTGGAGCAGGAACGTGAGGAACAGACAGCACGTGGAGAAACTCCGCGTTATTCGGGTAAACACCGTGATCTGACACCGGAGCAACAGAGCGCATTTGAAGCGGAAGGCCGTGTGGCGAGTATTCGTTTCCGTGTACCGGAAGAACGCATCTATACGTTTGATGACATGGTCAAAGGAACAATCTCTTTCAACAGCAAGGAATCCGGCGACTTCGTTATTGTGAAAAAAGACGGCATTCCCACGTACAACTATGCAGTTGCTGTGGATGATTACCTGATGAAGATCTCTCACGTCCTGCGTGGCGAAGATCACATCTCTAACACACCGCGTCAACTGATGATTTATGAAGCGCTTGGCTGGGAGCCGCCGCAATTCGGTCATATGACGTTGATCGTGAATGAAAACCACAAAAAGCTGAGCAAACGTGACGAGTCCGTTATTCAGTTTATTGAACAATATGATCAGCTTGGCTATCTGCCTGAAGCGATGTTTAACTTCATCTCCCTGCTTGGCTGGTCCCCTGAAGGCGAAGAAGAGATCTTCTCGCAGGAGCAGTTAATCTCCATTTTTGATACGAAGCGTCTGTCCAAGAGTCCGGCGGTATTTGATACCCACAAGCTGGCTCACTTGAACAACCATTACATCAAAAATGCGGACCCGGATCGCATTGCCGAAATGGCAATTCCACATCTGCAAAAGGCGGGACGTATTGCTGCTGAGCTCTCACCTGAACAGAAAGAATGGGCATATACGCTTGTTCATCTCTACCAGGAGCAAATGAATTCTGCCTCCGATATCGTGGAATTGTCGGAAGTGTTCTTCCGTTCCCACCTGGAGCTGGAAAGTGAAGGAGCTGCTGTACTGGCTGAGGAGCAGGTACCAACCGTTCTGAAGGCATTTGCTGATAAAGTACAGGCTAGCGACGAATTTACACCAAGCAAAATGGCTGCGCTGATCAAAGAAGTTCAGAAAGAGACCGGATTTAAGGGTAAACAGTTGTTTATGCCGATTCGTGTAGCTCTGACAGGACAGACTCATGGCCGTGATCTGAACCAAACGATTGTACTGCTTGGTCGTGATACGGTGATTGATCGATTGCATGCTCAGGTAAAAGGTGCATAAGAAACGCTCCTTTTAGAGTCTACTTTGGACTTATGGATAGAACTTCGTTTATACCGATATGAAGGAAGATTGTTGTCAGTCCATAACCTTTTCGCTATAATAGCAACACAAAGGTTAAATGGTATGATTTTATCATTCATCATAAAAACAGCAAAGACCGGGAGAAGTAGGCTGAACCGGACAGATTCAGAGAGGATGGCCCCGCAGTAAAGAACAGGATTCTTTGCTGCGGTGGCTGTGAGCCATCCGCTGTCCGTCAGTCGAAATGCACCCGTGAGCTGCATAGCCGAATCCGGCCCCGCCTCTCGTTATGTAGGAGAGAGGAAAACGTCAGGATAGGTTGTGACGGTTGGTTCCCGTTACGGAACTGTTGAGGGTTCATTCTTGTGCAAGGATATGAGGAGGCTATAACAAACTTCCCAGTTCTTGTATGTTAAGGCATGAACCGAGCAGAGTGGGACCGCGATAAACGCCTCTGCAGCTTAATAGCTGCAGGGGCGTTTTCTATTTAGGTCGAGTCGGAAGTACACTACCATGAGGGCCGCGCCGTCCGGTAAGCCGGAGGACGAAGACCTGAACAAGAGGGGAACGAGCATGTTCAAGAAGATCAGATCAGATATCCAGGCGGTGTTTGAAAACGATCCGGCGGCCCGGGGATGGTTTGAAGTTGTATTTACCTACTCGGGGCTGCATGCGATATGGGCGCACCGGGTGGCACACTTTTTATACAAGCGGAAATGGTTTTCTTTCGCCCGGTTTATTTCACAGGTCAGCCGTTTTATGACAGGCATCGAAATCCATCCCGGGGCTACAATTGGCAATCGGTTGTTTATTGACCATGGCATGGGCGTCGTGATTGGGGAAACATGTGAAATTGGCGATGATGTTGTCATCTATCAGGGGGTCACACTTGGTGGAACGGGTAAAGAAAAAGGGAAGAGACATCCGACAATTGGAAATAATGTGGTTATCTCATCCGGGGCGAAGGTGCTAGGTTCCTTCAGCGTGGGGGATCAATGTAATATTGGTGCGAACTCTGTTGTACTGAAGGAAGTTCCTTCGAACAGCACCGTTGTAGGCATACCGGGCAGAATTGTGAAGCAGGATGGCCGCCGGGTGGACCGTCTGAATCAGCAGCTTCCCGATCCGGTCAT
Source organism: Paenibacillus sp. LK1 (assembly GCF_002750415.1). Taxonomy (NCBI): domain Bacteria; kingdom Bacillati; phylum Bacillota; class Bacilli; order Caryophanales; family Paenibacillaceae; genus Paenibacillus; species Paenibacillus sp. LK1. Next base: position 47,750 of record NZ_PEII01000022.1, on the reverse strand, counting down.
CGATTCCCTGCGCACGATGCAGCAAGAAATCGAACGATTGCGTGAAGAAGTGCGTACTCTGCAGAGTACACATGAAAGTGAGTATTCCCGTGGTACAATAGAATAATGATGGAAACGGATGAAAGGAAAGTGACTATGACGCTTCAAATTTACAATACGATGAGTCGTACCAAAGAGAATTTTGTTCCTCAAGAGCCGGGGAAAGTGAAAATGTATGTGTGCGGGCCGACAGTATATGATTACATTCATATCGGGAATGCACGTCCAGTTATCTTTTTCGACACGGTTCGCGGATACCTGGAACAGACAGGTCATGAAGTGAACTATGTCGTGAACTTCACGGATGTGGATGACAAACTCATTCGCAAGGCCGAGCAGCTTGGTACGGATGTTCCTCATGTCGCAGAAAAGTTTATTGCAGCTTACTACGAGGATCTCGAAGGGCTGGGTATTCCGAAGGCAAGCAGTAATCCAAGAGTGACGGAAAACATGCCGCTTATTATTGATTTTATCCGTGAATTGGTTGAAAAGGACTTCGCCTATGAAAATGGCGGTGACGTATATTATCGTACAGGCAAATTCGCGGAGTACGGCAAATTATCGAAGCAAAACCTTCAGGAATTACAGTTTGGAATCCGCATTGGTGTAGATGAGCGCAAAGAGCATCCGGAAGACTTCGTACTTTGGAAAGCTGCGAAGCCAGGTGAGATATTCTGGTCCAGTCCATGGGGGGATGGTCGTCCGGGCTGGCATATCGAGTGCTCTGCCATGGCACGGGAATACTTGGGGGATACGTTGGATATTCACGGCGGAGGACAGGATTTGCAGTTCCCGCACCATGAGTGCGAATGCGCTCAATCCGAGGTGTTGACTGGCAAACCACTGGCAAACTACTGGATGCATAACGGATTTATTCGTATTGATAACGAAAAAATGTCGAAATCACTCGGTAACGGAGTGCTTGTTAAAGACCTTCGCAATCAATATAAACGCGAAGCCATTCGTTATTTCATGTTGTCTACTCACTATCGCAATCCGTTGAACTTCACGGAAGATACGATGGAACAGGCACAGAATAGTGTGGACCGGATTGCCAATGCTGTAGGTAACCTTAATCATCGCTTGCAAGCTGTGAGCGTGGATCAGGCTGTGTCAGCAGAGTTTGCAACGAGACTGGAGCAGATTCGTCAGCAGTATCATGAGAAAATGCAGGACGACTTCAATACGCCTGATGCGATTACGGCACTGTTTGAATGGGCTGGGGAAGCTAACCAACTGTTGCAGCAAGATGTGGTAAACGCTGCGGACATTCGCGCCCTGCTGGAATTATTCAGTGAGCTGAATGCGGTGCTTCGCATCTATACCGAGGCTGAACCGGAGCTTTTGGACGAAGAAATCGAACGTCTAATTGAAGAACGTAACGAAGCGCGCAAGTCCAAAAACTGGGCGCGGGCTGATGAAATTCGGGATGAACTGTCTGCGCAGGGTATCTTGCTTGAGGATACGGCTCAAGGAATGAGATGGCGCCGCAAATGAGCGAAGAGCAACTGAAAAAGTTGTCTGAATCCGTCGAACATGCCGAGCAACGGGAAGAACAACAGACAGATGAACAATCTCTGAGCGTTGACCAGGGAGGGTGGTTTCCTTATCCGCCCTCTCGGCCTGCACGGTTAATTCCTCCCATCGCTCTCGCTTACATTGGTGATGCGGTATATGAGGTAGCCGTACGCCAGTATCTGTTGTCCAAAGCCAATATGCGTCCCAACCATCTGCACCGTAGTGCGACGGGTTTGGTATCGGCGAAGGCACAGAGCCGTATCCTCACAGGTATTGAGGCTGAGCTGACCGAGGAAGAACGTGACATTGTCAGACAAGGTCGTAATGCCAAGTCTGGCAGTATTCCCAAAAACGCAGATGTTTTGGAATATAGACATGCCACAGCTTTGGAGTGTCTGATCGGTTACCTGTATAGCAGTGGTCGGCATGATCGCATGATTGAATTAATTCGCAAGGGCATCCAGCATGCGGAAGAACATTCGCATTCACCGACAAAATAATATAAATTACAACAAAGCCGCTTCTGTAAGATGTGCCGAATAGGGTGCAGTATATCACAGGGCGTTATAGAGAGGATCGAACAAAGATGGAAGAAGAATGGATCGCCGGTAAACACTCCGTGACGGAGGCGTTGCGTTCAGGCCGGACCATTAATAAAATATGGATTGCAGATACAGCGCAAAAACATTTGACGCAGCCCATTATTGCGGAAGCAAAAAAACTAGGGATTGTCATTCAACACGTGGACAAGCGTAAACTGGATCAAACGGTTCCGGGCATTCAACACCAGGGCGTGGTAGCACAAGCGGCTCCTTACGCTTATGTGGAGGTTGAGGACATTCTTGCTGCAGCGGCTGCAAAAAATGAACATCCATTTTTGATTTTGTTGGATGAGATTGAAGATCCACATAATCTTGGATCCATTTTGCGGACGGCTGACTGCACAGGTGCACATGGTGTCATTGTACCTAAACGGCGTTCAGCTGCAGTTACAGTGACCGTATCCAAAACATCAGCAGGTGCGGTGGAGTATGTGCCAGTGGCTCGTGTAAGCAATCTGGGTCAAACCATTGACCGTCTCAAGGAAGAGGGCGTGTGGGTCGTAGGTACCGATGTGGCTGCTCAGGAGAGCGTGTTTGGTAACGGAGTCTTTACAGGCCCGGTAGCCCTCGTGATCGGAAACGAAAACAAGGGAATGGGACGACTCATTCGTGAGAAATGCGATGTGTTGATCAAATTGCCGATGCAAGGTCAGATTAATTCCCTGAATGCTTCCGTGGCAGCGGGTGTTGTCATGTATGAAGTGCTCCGCTCGCGCCAAGCGCAGGACTAGAAGATATGGCTGATTCCCGTGATGTGCTTCTTGTAGACGGGTACAACATGATTGGTGACTGGCCGGAGCTATCCAGATTGGCGGAGAGTGGATTGGAGGAGGCCCGCAACAGGCTTCTCTCTCGACTAGCCGACTATCAGGCATTCTCTGGCCGGAGAGTCATTGTTGTTTTTGACGCCTACCTCGTGCCTGGACTCGGTAAATCCTTTACACAGAGCAAAGTGCAGATCTTTTTTACAAAGGAAAAAGAGACGGCAGACGAATGCATTGAGAGACTCGTTCGGGAACTAAGCACGCGAAGACGCCAAATCTATGTGGCTACAAGCGATATGGTAGAGCAGCATGTCATTTTTGGACAAGGAGCTCTACGTGTATCCGCAAGGGAATTGCTGATCGAAGTAGAGCAGAACGAAAAAGAGTTACAGAAACGTCTGGAAGAAGATCAAGCTAAAGCAACGCGAAATACACTTGGCGGCAAGTTAAGTCCGGATGTTTTGAAGCAATTTGAGCGATGGCGCCGGGAATAACAGCACGCTTTTACAAAAATTAGAATTTTGAAACTCTTGACAATTATGTTATTGATGTTCTTTTTTAGGCAGAGCGTGGTTGACGGTGTGAGGTACCATCATATATACTGATCCTATATTTCATAGAGTAGAGTAACGGGGTACCTTGCGTTGCAGCCGGAGGGATTGTCTGTGAGTGTCGACCTCAAAGATATCATGTTATCCAAGTATGATTACCAAAGTGACGAAGACATTGTCGAAGCGGTCCGTGAAGGTGAAAGCGAAGCGCTGGAGTTTTTGATTAACAAATATCGTAACTTTGTACGCGCCAAGGCAAGATCTTATTTTCTGATTGGGGCTGACCGGGAAGATATCATTCAAGAAGGAATGATTGGACTCTATAAATCTATTAGAGATTTTAAAGGGGACAAGCTCGCTTCTTTCAAAGCCTTCGCCGAGTTGTGTATTACACGACAGATTATTACGGCAATCAAGACAGCAACACGTCAGAAGCATATTCCGCTTAATTCTTATGTATCACTGGACAAACCTATTTATGACGAAGAGTCCGATCGTACGTTACTCGATGTGATTTGTGGAACACAGGTCAGCGATCCGGAAGAGCTTATCATCAATCAGGAAGAGTTTGTGGGCCTGGAAGATAAGATGTCTGAGATTCTGAGTGATCTGGAACGTAAAGTATTGATGTTGTATCTGGACGGGAGATCTTATCAAGAGATTGCAGTAGATTTGGACAGGCATGTAAAGTCCATTGATAATGCACTTCAGCGCGTCAAGCGTAAACTTGAAAAGTACCTGGAAGTTCGAGATAATTGAACACATGTTGTCGTTGAAGGAAAAGGCTCGGGGTTTGAGTCTTTTTTTGCTGCCTCAAGTTTATAAAGTTAAAGAATGATTATACTAGTAATCGCTTGGTCCATGCAGGAGAAGAGAAAAACAGAGATGAGAAACTGAATGTGTTTGATAGGAACTTTTTACCCATTGATGAAAGGCTATTCTTTCATTGACATGGTTATACCCTTATGATAAAGTGTTTTAGGTAGGCCTAAATTCGCGGCTTTTTTTTAGGATCAATTTAGAGACTCCGCTTGAATGTGGAAGTCTTCGGGAGGTGTACATCATGCGGGTAATTATTACTTTGGCTTGTACAAACTGCAAACAAAGAAATTACACTACGACAAAAAACAAGCGTAATCACCCCGACCGCATGGAGATGAAGAAATTTTGCAAGTTTTGTAACGAGCAGACTTCTCATCGCGAAACCAGATAGTTTTTTGGAGGTGTAGTCGGCGTGAAACGTAGTTTCAAATCTCTGATTTCCTTTTTCTCTGAAAGCTGGGCTGAACTTAAAAAAGTTCGCTGGCCTAATCGTAAAGAGCTGACCAACTACACATTGATCGTTCTTGGTACTGTTGTGGTTATGACGCTGTTTTTTTGGGTCGTTGATATCGGCATCTCCGCTGTGATCGAAGCGATTATTTAAGAAGGGTCCCAGGTGGCTTGATATGGAAAAAAGATGGTACGTCGTTCATACCTATTCAGGGTATGAGAATAAGGTCAAAGCCAATTTGGAAAAACGCGTAGAGTCCATGGGCATGGAAGACAAGATTTTCCGCGTTCTTGTTCCTATGGAAGAAGAAGTGGTAAACAAAGACGGTAAGAAAAAAACCGTTATGCGTAAAGTTTACCCCGGATATGTCTTGGTGGAAATGGTCCAGACGGATGACTCTTGGTATGTTGTTCGCAACACGCCAGGTGTTACGGGATTTGTCGGTTCGACAGGTTCCGGGTCCAAACCAACAGCCTTGCTGCCTGAAGAAGTGGAACAAATTCTGAAGCACATGGGCATGGTTGAGCCGAAGCCTAAAATTGAATTCGATATTAAGGAATCCGTACGTATTAAAGTTGGTCCTTTTGCGAATTTTGTGGGCTCCGTGGAAGAAATCTTGGTAGACAAAAGCAAGTTGAAAGTGCACGTGAACATGTTTGGACGGGAAACACCGCTTGAGTTGGAATACACGCAAGTGGAGAAGATATAGTCTCTTCAAGTTTCTTGTGGGAGGGCTGTGAGGCCCGTTAACCACTATTTTGCAAGGAGGTGTCAATCATGGCAAAAAAGGTAATCAAAATGGTAAAACTGCAAATTCCAGCAGGTAAAGCGAATCCAGCGCCTCCGGTAGGTCCAGCTTTGGGTCAAGCAGGTGTCAACATCATGGCATTCTGTAAAGAGTTCAACGCTCGTACAGCCGATCAAGCGGGATTGATTATTCCTGTTGAAATCACAGTATTCGAAGACCGTTCCTTTACTTTCATTACTAAAACTCCACCAGCAGCAGTTCTGTTGAAAGTGGCAGCTAAAGTAGAAAAAGGATCCGGCGAACCGAACAAGAAAAAAGTCGCTACCGTTAAACGTGATGCGGTACGTCAAATCGCGGAAACAAAAATGCCTGACCTGAATGCTGCTGACGTTGAGTCTGCAATGCGTATGGTCGAAGGTACTGCCCGCAGCATGGGTATCACCATCGAAGACTAATTTTTCATCTGAAACATGGCTTCGTAAAGCCGGTCGATTCGCGGCCGGTTGATGTGGGAGGTATATCCGCTAACACCACAAAGGAGGAATATAACATGGCTAAACACGGTAAAAAATACCTGGAAGCTGCTAAGCTGATTGACAGCGAAGCAACTTACGAGCCTTCAGAAGCTGTAGAGCTTGTGAAAAAGGCAGCCACTGCAAAATTCGATGAAACTATCGAAGCAGCAGTACGCTTGGGTGTTGACCCACGTAAACAAGACCAGGCAGTACGTGGTGTTGTTGTCTTGCCACACGGCACAGGTAAAACACAACGCGTATTGGTATTTGCAAAAGGTGACAAAGCGAAAGAAGCGGAAGCGGCTGGCGCGGACTATGTTGGTGATGCAGACATGATCAACAAAATCCAACAAGGCTGGTTCGAATTCGACGTCTGCGTAGCGACACCGGACATGATGAGTGAAGTAGGTAAATTGGGCCGACTGCTCGGCGGTAAAGGTCTGATGCCTAACCCTAAAGCCGGAACGGTAACTTTCGATGTATCCAAGGCTGTTCAAGAAATTAAAGCCGGTAAAATCGAATATCGTCTGGATCGTGCAGGTCAAATTCATGCACCGATCGGTAAAGCTTCTTTCTCAGCAGAGCAATTGAATGAGAACCTTAAAGCTCTCATGGATGCTTTGACTCGTGCTAAACCGGCGGCAGCAAAAGGTGTTTATCTGAAGAATGTAAGTCTTTCTTCAACGATGGGCCCTGGCGCACGCGTGAACGCAGCATCTTTTAGATAATATCACTTGACAGGCTTGTCCTGTTCTGATAATCTATAAAAGTTGTGAGTCCGAGTGACTGACCGTTGACATTTGAATATGCTTACCGTAGACAGTAGGTGCCTTTATGGCTTAATTTCCTGCCGAGGTGTGATTATAGAACTTAGAACGATGAAAATCGGTTATGAGTATATATCAAGCCTTCGTGATTCTACGGAGGCTTTTCTTAATGGGATAAATTTGATCAGGAGGTGTACAGTTTGGCAAACGCAAAAGTGATTCAAGCAAAACAAGAGTCCGTTGATGCAGTAACAGCAAAATTGCGCGAGAGCGCTACTAGCGTTGTTGTTGACTATCGCGGTTTGAACGTTGCCCAAGTAACTGAGCTGCGTAAGCAGCTTCGTGAAGCCGGAATCGAATTCCAAGTGCTGAAAAACTCGTTGCTTCGCCGCGCAGCAGCTGCAGCAGAACTGACAGAACTTAACGAAGTACTGACAGGTCCTAGTGCAATTGCATTCAGCGTAGACGACGTAGTGGCTCCAGCCAAAATTCTGAACGACTTCGCGAAAAAGAACGATGCACTGGAATTGAAAGGTGCAGTTGTAGAAGGTCGCGTAATTGGAGTACAAGAAGTCAAAGCGTTGGCAGAATTGCCATCCCGCGAAGGTCTCCTTTCCATGCTCCTCAGCGTGCTTCAAGCGCCAGTGCGCAACTTCGCGCTTGCGGTTAAAGCTGTTGCTGAAAAAGAAGAACAAGGCGCGTAAGCAACTTGATCTGAATGCTGCTTAGGCAGTGATGAAATACAAAAAAATAATATTATATATGGAGGTTCAATCATGAGTAAAGAGCAAATCTTGGAAGCAATCAAAGGCATGACTGTACTGGAATTGAATGATCTCGTTAAAGCAATCGAAGAAGAATTCGGCGTAACTGCTGCAGCTCCAGTAGCTGTTGCAGGTGGCGGAGCTGCTGCAGCTGAAGCTGAGCAATCCGAGTTCGACGTAATCTTGACTAGCGCTGGTGCTTCCAAAATCAACGTTATCAAAGCAGTTCGTGAAATCACAGGTCTTGGCCTGAAAGAAGCAAAAGAAGTGGTTGACAACGCTCCAAAACCACTGAAAGAAAAAGTAAGCAAAGAAGAAGCAGAAGCGGTTAAAGCTAAGCTTGAAGAAGCAGGCGCTTCAATCGAAGTTAAATAATTTAGCTTTCATTAGCTAGATGAACAAAACAACAAACCCCTTGACTTATATCAAGGGGTTTGTTGCTGTAATTGTATAAGGAAAGTGAGTGAGGACATGTCCAATCATTATTATTCGGACAAACCGCAAGTGGCACATGACAGACGGGCTACAGAAGCGGAGCTACGCGGATGGAAATTACGACTCGTTACGGATGCAGGGGTATTTTCCAAAAACGGAATCGATTACGGCAGCAGAGTGTTGATTGATGCTATAGAGTTGCCTGCTGGAGCTCATGTACTGGATGTGGGCTGCGGATATGGACCCATTGGTCTTACGGCAGCTAAACTTGTACCGGATGGACATGTCACCATGATCGATATCAATGAGAGAGCGGTTGAGCTTTCCAAGGAAAATGCAAAAGCGAACGGCATAACGAATGTAACAGTTATGCAAAGCAATCTTCTGGCTGAAGTTAAAAAGGAAGACTTTGACGCGATTCTAACCAATCCTCCGATCCGTGCGGGTAAGGATACCGTACACACGATCTTTGAACAGGCTTATGGTCATTTGAAGATGGGCGGAGCGTTATGGATTGTCATTCAGAAAAAGCAGGGGGCACCTTCGGCAAAAGCGAAGCTGGAATCTCTCTTTGGACGAGTGGAGGAAGTAACGAAGGATAAAGGCTACCGAATTTTCAAAGCGGTAAAATTGGAAGAGGCGCCTTTAGGCTAAATCCTAATTTGTAAAGTAAGCAGGGCAGCATTTTTTTTGCAATAGGACTATTGACTTGAAATTCAGGCCGTGGTATTATTGTAAAATGTCAGTATTAAGATGCCCTATTTGGCTTTAGCTAACTAAAAATGTCAACCTTTTTTACGCCGAACGGGCTTATTATGCCTACGTTTGGCGTATAATATGTACATTTTGGGCAAACTGGGGATAAGTATGATTTGGAAAGACATCCGCCGATCAAAGTTGCTCTTTTTTCGAACGACATTCGAGTAAGGGCTTTTCTTTATTTGTGGATGCATTGCTTTGCTCTGTATGTGTACCATTATAAGGTTACAAACAGAGGTTCGCAACGAAATTTTTAAAGTGAGTAGACATTGAGGGGTGAGTTTAAGTTGGCAGGACATCTTGTTCAATATGGTCGACGCACTCGGCGCAGTTATGCACGAATTAACGAGATACTCGAAGTTCCGAACCTGATTGAGATCCAACAAAAATCTTACGATTGGTTTTTGGAGGAAGGGTTGCGCGAAATGTTCCAGGATATCTCGCCGATCCAGGATTTTACAGGTAACTTGATTTTGGAATTTATCGATTACAGTCTCGGTGAACCGAAGTATACAGTAGACGACGCGAAAGAGCGTGACGTTACTTATGCAGCACCGCTTCGGGTCAAAGTCCGGCTCATTAATAAGGAAACCGGCGAAGTCAAAGAGCAGGAAGTATTCATGGGAGATTTCCCGCTGATGACCGACACCGGCACATTTATTATTAATGGTGCGGAACGGGTTATTGTCAGCCAGTTGGTTCGCTCTCCTAGCGTTTACTTCAGTACCAAAGTAGATAAAAACGCCAAAAAAACGTATACCGCTACAGTTATTCCTAACCGCGGCGCTTGGCTCGAACTGGAGATGGACGCGAAGGATGTTGTTTACGTCCGGATCGACCGTACACGTAAAATACCGGTGACGGTTCTCCTGCGTGCACTTGGTTTTGGCACAGACGCTGAGATTCTGGATCTGCTCGGTAATGACGAATATATCCGCAATACACTGGACAAAGACAATACGGATTCAACGGAGAAAGCGCTGATTGAGATTTATGAGCGTCTTCGTCCGGGCGAGCCACCAACGCTAGATAATGCGAAAAGCTTGCTTGTAGCTCGTTTCTTTGATCCAAAACGTTATGATCTGGCTAATGTAGGTCGTTACAAAATCAACAAAAAGCTGCACATCAAGAACCGTTTGTTCAACCAACGTTTGGCTGAGTCTCTTGTAGATACCGAAACTGGCGAAATTATCGCTGAAGCAGGTCAAATGATAGACCGTCGTCTGTTGGATGAAATCATGCCGCAACTAGAGAAGAGTGTTGGTTTCCGCACATATCACGTTGCTAACGGCGTTTTGGATGCCAATGATATCCCGATGCAAACAATTGATGTGTTTTCACCAATTGAGGATGGTAAGGTCGTTAAACTGATTGCCAATGCTAACATTGATAAATCAGTGAAGAACGTTACACCGGCTGATATCATTTCCTCAATCAGTTACTTCATTAACCTTCTGCATGGCATCGGAAGCACAGATGATATCGATCACCTGGGTAACCGTCGTCTCCGCTCGGTTGGTGAACTCTTGCAAAACCAATTCCGTATCGGTTTATCCCGTATGGAACGTGTAGTTCGTGAGAGAATGTCCATCCAGGATGCTAACGTAATCACGCCTCAGGCTTTGATTAACATACGTCCTGTTATCGCATCCATTAAAGAGTTCTTCGGTAGCTCGCAATTGTCACAGTTTATGGATCAAACGAACCCACTGGGTGAGTTGACGCATAAACGCCGTCTGTCCGCACTCGGACCGGGTGGTTTGACACGTGAGCGTGCCGGCATGGAAGTCCGTGACGTGCATCCATCCCACTATGGCCGGATGTGTCCAATCGAGACACCAGAGGGACCAAACATTGGTTTGATCAACTCCTTGTCGACATTTGCCCGTGTGAACGAATATGGATTCATCGAAGCTCCTTATCGCTGGGTCGATCCGAAGACTGGTGTCGTAACCGAGCAAATCGATTATCTGACAGCAGACGAAGAGGACAACTATGTAATTGCTCAAGCGAATGCGAAGCTGAATGAAGACAGTACTTTTGCTGAAGAAGCGATCATTGTACGTTACAACAAGCAGTCGGATAACATCCTTACGATGCCGAGTGAACGTGTTGACTACATGGACGTATCTCCTAAGCAAGTTGTATCTGTCGCTACAGCGCTCATTCCGTTCCTTGAGAACGATGACTCCAACCGTGCGCTCATGGGATCGAACATGCAGCGGCAAGCCGTTCCACTCTTGATTCCTAAAGCTCCGCTCGTCGGAACAGGTATGGAACATAAAGCCGCGAAAGATTCCGGTGTATGTATTGTCTCCAAATATGACGGGATTATTGAACGTTCTTCTGCGAATGAGATTTGGTTGCGTCGTGTTGAAGAAGTTGATGGTCAAGAAGTCAAAGGCGATATCGTTAAATATAAATTACACAAATTTATGCGTTCGAACCAAGGAACATGCATTAACCAACGTCCGATTGTCAAAAGAGGTGCTGTTGTCAAAGCTGGCGACATCCTTGCAGACGGTCCTTCGACGGAAATGGGTGAATTGGCACTTGGACGTAACGTAGTTGTTGCTTTCATGACTTGGGAAGGTTACAACTACGAGGATGCGATCTTGCTCAGCGAAAAACTCGTTAAAGAAGATGTGTATACATCCATTCATATCGAGGAATATGAGTCAGAAGCACGTGATACTAAGCTCGGACCTGAAGAGATCACGCGTGATATCCCGAACGTAGGGGAAGAAGCGCTTCGTAATCTGGATGAGCGTGGTATTATCCGTATCGGTGCTGAAATCAGTGCTGGCGACATTCTGGTTGGTAAAGTAACACCAAAAGGTGTAACGGAACTGACTGCAGAAGAACGTCTCCTGCATGCGATCTTCGGTGAGAAAGCACGTGAAGTACGTGATACTTCCCTGCGTGTACCTCACGGTACTGACGGTATCGTAGTTGATGTAAAAGTCTTTACCCGTGAAAACGGTGATGAACTGCCTCCAGGTGTTAACCAACTCGTTCGTGTCTATATCGCTCAAAAACGGAAAATTTCCGAAGGTGATAAAATGGCCGGACGTCACGGTAACAAAGGGGTCGTGGCCCGTATCCTGCCGGAAGAAGATATGCCTTTCCTGCCGGACGGTACACCAGTTCAAATCGTTCTTAACCCGCTGGGCGTACCTTCCCGGATGAACATTGGTCAAGTACTTGAAGTTCACTTGGGTATGGCAGCCATGCAGCTCGGTATTCACGTAGCTACTCCTGTATTCGACGGAGCGAAGGAGTATGACGTCTTCGATACGATGGAAGAAGCAGGTATGCAGCGAAATGGTAAAACCGTTCTGTACGACGGTCGTACGGGAGAAGAGTTCGAACGTGAAGTTACTGTCGGCGTCATGCATATGATCAAGCTGGCGCACATGGTTGACGATAAAATCCATGCTCGTTCCACAGGTCCTTACTCACTCGTTACGCAACAGCCTCTGGGTGGTAAAGCCCAGTTCGGTGGACAACGTTTCGGGGAGATGGAAGTATGGGCGCTTGAGGCTTATGGTGCGGCCTATACACTGCAAGAAATCTTGACTGTTAAGTCCGATGATGTTGTAGGTCGGGTGAAAACGTATGAGTCCATCGTCAAAGGTGAGAATGTTCCTGAACCAGGTGTTCCTGAATCATTCAAAGTATTGATCAAAGAGCTGCAAAGCTTGGGTATGGACGTTAAGATTTTGAGCGAAGATGAGCAAGAGATTGAAATGAAAGAAATGGACGATGAAGATGACGCTGCGAGCGATAAGCTCAGCCTCAACCTTGAGGGTACAGAGGTCGGAGCGGAGTAACCGCTTCGGGCGCATGATGACCGGCGTTTTTCATCAGGCTCGCGTCTTGCTCCGGCTTTGGCCGGAGGGGGCGTAACCTAGAATACAGGACTTGGTTAAGGAGGGTTGCTCCTTGTTGGACGTCAACAATTTCGAATACATGAAGATCGGGCTTGCTTCCCCAGAAAAAATTCGTTCTTGGTCCCGCGGAGAAGTGAAAAAACCGGAAACGATCAACTATCGTACGTTGAAACCGGAAAAAGAAGGGCTGTTCTGCGAAAAGATTTTTGGCCCTACAAAAGACTGGGAATGTCATTGCGGTAAATACAAACGCGTCCGTTATAAAGGCGTTGTCTGTGATCGTTGTGGCGTTGAAGTGACACGTGCGAAAGTACGCCGCGAACGGATGGGCCATATTGAGCTCGCTGCTCCGGTATCGCATATCTGGTACTTCAAAGGTATTCCGAGCCGCATGGGTCTCGCTTTGGATATGTCTCCAAGATCTCTCGAGGAGATTATTTATTTTGCATCATATGTAGTAACTGATCCAGGAGAAACTCCACTGGAGAAAAAACAGCTGTTGTCCGAGAAAGAATACCGCAGCTACCGTGAGAAATACGGATATGGATTCCAAGCTGGCATGGGTGCAGAGGCGGTTAAAAAACTGCTTCAAGACCTTGATGTGGATAAAGAGCTTGAATTCCTGAAGGAAGAGCTCCGCACTGCACAAGGACAACGTCGTAACCGTGCGATTAAACGTTTGGAAGTTATCGAAGCATTCCGCAACTCGGGTAATAAACCTGAGTGGATGATCATGGATGTACTTCCTGTTATCCCACCGGAACTTCGTCCGATGGTACAGCTGGACGGTGGACGTTTTGCAACGTCTGACCTGAATGACCTGTATCGCCGTGTAATCAACCGGAACAATCGTCTGAAACGTTTGCTTGATCTGGGCGCGCCAGACATTATCGTACAAAATGAAAAACGGATGCTGCAGGAAGCTGTTGACGCATTGATCGACAACGGCCGTCGTGGACGCCCTGTAACGGGTCCTGGTAACCGTCCATTGAAATCTCTCAGCCACATGCTGAAAGGTAAACAAGGACGTTTCCGTCAGAACTTGCTCGGTAAACGGGTTGACTATTCGGGTCGTTCCGTTATCGTAGTTGGACCTTACCTGAAAATGTATCAGTGTGGTCTGCCTAAAGATATGGCACTTGAACTGTTCAAGCCTTTCGTTATGAAAGAGCTTGTAAATAAAGGGCTTGCCCACAACATCAAGAGCGCTAAACGTAAAGTTGAGCGTGTAAGTCCTGAAGTATGGGATGTTCTTGAAGAAGTAATTAAGGAGCACCCGGTTCTGTTGAACCGTGCCCCTACGCTTCACAGACTCGGTATTCAAGCATTTGAACCGATTCTCGTTGAAGGTAAAGCCATCCGTCTTCACCCGCTCGTATGTACGGCATACAATGCCGACTTTGACGGTGACCAAATGGCCGTGCACGTTCCATTGTCTGCTGAAGCTCAAGCAGAAGCACGTATCCTGATGCTTGCATCAGGTAACATTTTGAACCCGAAAGACGGTAAACCGGTTGTTACCCCTTCCCAGGATATGGTGCTTGGTTCTTACTACCTGACTATGGACAACAAGGAAGAAAAAGGAACAGGTATGATTTTGCGCACGGTAAACGAAGCTGTATCCGCGTACCAACGTGGAACTGCTGGTTTGCATGCACGTGTAGCGATCCCGGTTAGAGCGCTTGGCAAAACAAGCTTTACCGATGAACAACAAGATGCAATGTTGCTGACTACTGTCGGTAAAATCATCTTCAATGAAATCTTCCCGGCAAGCTTCCCTTACATCAATGATGCAACTCGTGCGAACCTTTACCAGGGTACAGCTGAGCATTCATTTGTTTATGAGAAGGGTGCTGACCTTAGAGAAGCGATTATGAACGCTCCTTTGGCTGGTGGTGTCGGTAAAGAATATCTCGGTTCGATCATCGCACGTTGTTTTGAAATTTATCATACAACGGAAACAGCCGTTATTTTGGATAAAATCAAACAACTCGGATTCACATACTCCACTCGCGCTGGTATTACGGTTGCGGTATCGGATGTTATCGTTCCGGAAGAGAAAACCGAAATTCTTAGACAGTCGGAAGAAAAAGCACAAATCGTTACGAACCAGTACCGTCGTGGTCTGATTACGAACGAAGAGCGCTATGACCGCATCATTGATATCTGGTCGAAATCGAAAGATGATATCACCGAGATTCTGATGAAATCGATGGATCGTTATAACTCCATCATGATGATGGTTGACTCCAAAGCACGGGGTAACAAATCGCAAATCACCCAATTGGGCGGTATGCGTGGTCTGATGGCCAACCCATCCGGTCGAATCATTGAACTCCCAATCAAATCGAACTTCCGTGAAGGTCTGACGGTACTCGAGTACTTCATCTCGACTCACGGTGCCCGTAAAGGTTTGGCCGATACGGCCTTGCGTACAGCGGATTCAGGTTACCTGACTCGTCGTCTCGTAGACGTGGCACAAGACGTGATTGTGCGTGAAGATGATTGTGGTACAGATAAAGGCTTTACGGTAAGTCGTATCCAGGATGGTAAAGAGGTTATCGAGGATCTTTACGACCGTATTGAAGGCAGATACTGCTTCGAAACTGTTCGTCATCCCGAAACAAAAGAAGTTATTGCACATCGCAATGAGCTGATTGATTCTGATAAAGCAGAGGCGATCATCAAAGCTGGCGTAACCAAATTGCAAATCCGTTCCGTACTCAGCTGCCGTGCTCGTCACGGTGTCTGCAAGAAGTGTTATGGTCGTAACTTGGCGACTGGTAAACACGTGGAAATCGGTGAAGCAGTTGGTATTATCGCAGCACAATCCATTGGTGAACCAGGAACACAGTTGACAATGCGTACGTTCCACACCGGTGGTGTAGCCGGAGACGATATTACGCAAGGTTTGCCGCGTATCCAGGAGTTGTTTGAGGCTCGTAATCCTAAGGGTCAAGCAACAATCAGTGAGATTGATGGTGTTGTCAAAGAGATTCGCGAGGCGAAAGATCGTCGTGAAATCGAAATTCAAGGTGAAGCAGAATCCAAAGTTTACTCTGTTACCTATGGTTCCCGTGTACGCGTAAGCGAAGGCATGGAAATTGAAGCTGGTGACGAGTTGACAGACGGTTCTATCGATCCAAAAGAAATGCTGCGCATTAAAGGCGTACGTGGCGTACAGAACTACATTTTGCAGGAAGTACAGCGCGTATATCGTAACCAAGGCGTAGAAATCAATGACAAACACGTTGAAGTTATGATCCGTCAAATGTTGCGTAAAATCCGTATCGTCGATGCAGGGGACACTACGTTGTTGCCAGGATCGTTCGTGGATACGCATGAGTACGAAAGAGCTAACAAAACAGCGATTCTGAGTGATAAAGAGCCAGCGGTTGCGAAACCAATCCTGCTCGGTATTACGAAAGCATCCCTGGAAACTGACTCCTTCCTCTCAGCGGCATCGTTCCAAGAAACTACACGTGTCCTGACAGATGCAGCGATCAAAGGTAAAGTCGATCAGTTGCTCGGTCTGAAAGAAAATGTAATCATTGGTAAATTGATTCCTGCAGGTACGGGCATGAACCGTTACCGCAGCATCAAATTTGCTGAGCCAGAAGATGGCCAATCTTCAGTAGAAGAACTTGAGCCAGTTTCGGTTGATTAAATGGATTTGCTAACTTTATTCTGATGAATAGGATAAGTTAAGGTTTTGTATGCCAGGGGGCGGACGACTGTTTTATGCAGACGGACGTTTCCCGGTATAGCAAAACTTGCAAATAAATGTTTTAGGATTAGCATTGACATTGCTTGCGCTAGATGCTAATATATCAAAGGTGCGTGGGCAGCTGATTGTATATGGTCCTATTCGGAGGAATGAACAATGTCTAATGAAAAAGGTCTGCAAGATGCTCATGTCAAAATTGGTACCAAACAGACCATGCGGATGGTCCAGTCAGGAATGGCTGCTGAAGTCTATGTGGCTGAAGATAGTGATCCGCAGCTCACTTCCAAAATCATTGCCTTGTGTGAACAACACAATGTGAAGTACACGAAAGTGGACACAATGAAAAATCTCGGCAAAGCTTGCGGGATTGGAGTGGGAGCAGCAATGGCTGCTGTCGCAAAATGATAGAGTAAGGAACGTTTTTGTCCGAGAACTTTTAGGGATTCTCCAAGGCAAAAACTTTTCATTTGTCTTTTTATGAACCGCCTGGGTCTGTGGACTTAGCGTAAAGAGGTTTATAAAGAAACATGAACAATTGAGGAAGGGGGTGGCAATCACATGCCAACTATTAACCAACTGGTTCGTAAAGGACGTCAAGCTAAAGTTGATAAGTCCAAATCGCCAGCTTTGCAAAAAGGGTTCAACGCTTTGAAACGTGAATCTACTAACATCAGTGCCCCACAAAAACGTGGTGTCTGCACTCGTGTAGGTACAATGACTCCACGTAAACCAAACTCTGCACTTCGTAAGTATGCCCGTGTTCGTTTGACGAACCGTCTCGAGGTAACTGCTTATATCCCGGGAATCGGACATAACCTTCAAGAGCACAGCGTTGTGTTGATCCGCGGAGGTAAAGTTAAAGACCTTGCAGGGGTTCGTTATCACATCGTTCGTGGAGCTCTTGATACTGCAGGCGTAAACAACCGTATGCAAGCTCGTTCGAAATACGGTGCTAAACGTCCAAAAGCTAAAAAAGCCTAAAACATTATAAGTAGCCATCCTATATACCTTTTGGATTAATATCTGAAAGTGTTGGATCGGCTCAACAAGAAAGAAAGGGGGATATCCATGCCACGCAAAGGTCCAGTTACGAAAAGAGACGTGTTGCCAGATCCGGTATACAACTCCAAGTTGGTTACTCGTTTGATCAACCGCATCATGCTCGACGGAAAACGCGGTGTTGCTCAAAGCATTCTGTATAATGCGTTCAAGTTGATTCAAGAACGTACGGGTAATGACCCGATGGAAGTATTTGAAGCAGCAATCAAGAATATCATGCCAGTCCTGGAAGTTAAAGCTCGCCGTGTCGGCGGTGCCAACTACCAAGTACCAATCGAGGTAAAACCAGAGAGACGTACTTCTTTGGGATTACGTTGGCTCGTGAACTACTCCCGCAACCGCGGTGAGAAAACAATGGAAGAGCGTTTGGCGGCTGAGATCATCGACGCTTCCAACAACACAGGCGCTTCCGTTAAGAAACGCGAAGACACGCACAAAATGGCTGAAGCGAACAAAGCGTTTGCTCACTACCGTTGGTAGGATTCAGTTCACAATAATAACTTCAATTTTGAAGGGAGACCCAATTCATGGCAAGAGAGTTCTCCTTGAAAAATACACGTAATATCGGGATCATGGCTCATATTGACGCGGGTAAAACCACTACAACTGAGCGGATCTTGTTCTACACAGGCCGTACGCACAAAATCGGTGAAGTTCACGAAGGCGCTGCGACAATGGACTGGATGGAACAGGAACAGGAGCGCGGAATTACGATTACTTCCGCTGCTACTACCGCTGCTTGGAAGGGCCACCGCGTTAATATCATTGATACCCCGGGACACGTTGACTTCACTGTTGAAGTTGAACGTTCCCTTCGTGTATTGGACGGAGCAGTTGGTGTATTCAGTGCGAAAGAAGGCGTTGAGCCTCAGTCCGAAACCGTATGGAGACAGGCTGACAAGTACGGCGTACCTCGTATCGCTTACGTAAACAAAATGGATATCATCGGTGCTGACTTCCTGAACGTTGTATCTGACATGCGTGATCGCCTTCAAGCGAACGCTGTTGCGATTCAACTTCCAATCGGCGCTGAAAATGATTTCATCGGTATTATCGATATCGTTGAACAAAAGGCTCATATGTACAAAGATGACCTTGGTCAAAATATCGAAGAAACAGAAATTCCTGCGGAATTCAAAGAGCAAGTTGAGGAACTCCGTAACGAATTGATCGAGCGTGTTGCAGAACTGGACGAAGATTTGACAATGAAATACCTGGAAGGTGAAGAAATCTCTATTGAAGAGATCAAAGGCGCTCTCCGTAAAGGTGTTGTAGATGTTAAGATCTTCCCTGTTATCTGTGGTTCCTCATATCGTAACAAAGGTGTTCAACTGATGTTGGATGCTGTTATCGACTACTTGCCAGCTCCAATCGATGTACCAGCTATCACTGGTCACCTCGAAGATGGAACTGAAGCTATTCGCAAGTCTTCCGATGAAGAGCCATTCTCTGCATTGGCCTTCAAAATTATGACTGACCCTTACGTTGGTAAATTGACATTCTTCCGCGTATACTCCGGTGTTCTTCAATCCGGTTCTTATGTATTGAATGCCACTAAAGGCAAACGTGAGCGTATCGGTCGTATCCTTCAAATGCATGCGAACAGCCGTCAAGAGATCACTGAAGTTTACTCCGGTGACATTGCAGCTGCCGTAGGTTTGAAAGATACTGGTACAGGTGATACACTGTGTGATGAGAAAAATCCGGTTATCCTGGAGTCAATGAACTTCCCTGATCCGGTTATCGAAATCGCCGTTGAACCTAAAACCAAAGCTGACCAAGATAAAATGGGTGTTGCTCTCGGTAAGTTGACTGAAGAGGATCCTACTCTTCGTGCTCATACTGACGAAGAAACAGGCCAAACAATCTTGGCAGGTATGGGTGAGCTTCACCTTGATATCATCATTGACCGTATGCGTCGTGAGTTCAAGGTTGAAACTACTGTGGGTAAACCACAAGTAGCTTACCGTGAAACATTCCGTGCACCAGCGCGCGTTGAAGGTAAATTCGTTCGTCAATCCGGTGGTCGTGGTCAATACGGTCACGTATGGGTTGAGTTCGAACCTCTCGAGCCGGGTACAGGCAGCCAGTTCGAAAGTAAGGTTGTCGGTGGTTCCGTTCCAAGAGAATACATTCAACCAGCTCTTGCAGGTATCGAAGAGCAAATGAAAAACGGCGTTATCGCAGGCTTCCCGCTTGTTGACGTTAAGGCTACAATCGTAGACGGATCTTACCATGATGTCGATTCCAACGAGATGGCATTTAAAATTGCCGGATCAATGGCGCTGAAAGCTGCGAAAGACAAATGTAGTCCAGTTCTGCTTGAGCCAATCATGAAAGTAGAAGTAACCGTTCCAGAAGAGTACATGGGTGACGTTATGGGTATGCTTAACTCCCGTCGTGGCCGCATCGAAGGTATGGATTCCCGTAGTGGAGCTCAAATCATTCGTGCTAAAGTACCTTTGTCTGAAATGTTCGGATACTCTACAACTCTTCGTTCCGGTACTCAAGGACGCGGCGTATTCTCCATGGAGCTTTCTCACTATGAAGAAGTTCCTAAGAGCATCGCTGAAGAGATTGTTGCCAAAACAAAAGGAACCGAGTAGTTTTCTCTCATTGAATGAATGTGCATAAGAGTCATGAATTCTTTGCACTTCATTTAGTGAAAAACATAAAATTATAATTTTAAGGAGGCCACGTTCAAATGGCAAAGGCTAAATACGAACGTAATAAACCCCACGTTAACATTGGTACTATCGGTCACGTCGACCATGGTAAAACAACTCTGACTGCTGCAATCACAACTGTATTGTCTAAAACTTACGGTGGTGCCGCTGTAGCATTCGACCAAATCGACAAAGCTCCAGAAGAGCGCGAGCGCGGTATCACAATCTCCACAGCTCACGTTGAGTACGAAACTGACACTCGTCACTACGCTCACGTAGACTGCCCAGGTCACGCCGACTATGTTAAAAACATGATCACTGGCGCGGCACAAATGGACGGAGCTATCTTGGTAGTATCCGCAGCTGACGGCCCAATGCCACAAACTCGTGAGCACATCTTGCTCTCCCGTCAAGTAGGCGTACCTTACATTGTTGTATTCTTGAACAAATGTGACATGGTTGAAGACGAAGAGTTGTTGGAATTGGTTGAGATGGAAGTTCGCGACCTTCTTAACGAATATGAGTTCCCAGGTGATGATACTCCAATCACTCGTGGATCCGCTCGTGAAGCTCTGCAAAACCCTGATGGTGAGTGGGCTCAAAAAATCGTTGAGATGTTCAAAGAAATCGATACTTACATCCCACTGCCTGAGCGTCAAACTGACAAACCTTTCTTGATGCCTGTCGAGGACGTATTCTCCATCACTGGTCGTGGTACTGTTGCTACAGGTCGTGTAGAGCGTGGTACTGTTAAAGTCGGCGAAGAGATCGAAATCGTTGGTATCACTGAAGAAACTAAAAAATCCGTAGTTACGGGCGTTGAAATGTTCCGTAAATTGCTGGATTCCGCTCAAGCGGGTGACAACATCGGCGCATTGCTGCGTGGTGTTGACCGTACTCAAATCGAGCGTGGACAAGTTTTGGCAAAACCGGGTTCTGTTAAGCCACACACAGAATTCTCTGCACAAATCTACGTTTTGACTAAAGAAGAGGGTGGCCGTCATAAGCCTTTCTTCACTGGATACCGTCCGCAGTTCTACTTCCGTACAACTGACGTAACTGGTATCATCAACTTGCCAGAAGGTACTGAAATGGTAATGCCTGGTGACAACATCACGGTTACTGTTCAACTGATCTCCCCAATCGCGATTGAAGAAGGAACTAAGTTCTCCATTCGTGAAGGTGGCCGTACAGTAGGTGCAGGTTCCGTAGCAACTATCCAAAAATAATTCAGCTTATTGCTGAGTAAGTATATGCAACAGTGTGCTGGAACGAGTAACATTGTACTGTAACGAAGCTTCGGAAGAGTTCTTTATCCGACATCGGATAAAGAACTCTTTTATTATGTAATAGTTTCGGAACCTGCGTCATACGAAATGAACATCATTTACGAATGTAGAAGGATTGGTAAGGCAACATGTATATTGGAGATAACACTGCACTAAACGAAGTCATTTCATGAGAAAAGATTAGTTTAAATGTTTTTCTTAAATATGCTTGCAATATGCCCATCTTTTCTATATAATAATGAATGTTGTTCTGTGACGTTGCGATGATGTGAGAGGTTACTGGCACACCCGGCCCCTTTGCCATGGGACAGTGGCCAGAAAATTTTCACGGAGTATGTCCGATAAAAAATTGGGCGATAGAAGGAGGGACTAAAATGGCAAAGCAAAAAATTCGTATTCGTTTGAAAGCTTACGACCACAGAATTCTTGATCAATCCGCGGAGAAAATTGTTGAAACAGCAAAACGTTCGGGTGCAGGTGTATCCGGTCCGATTCCGCTTCCTACTGAAAAACAAATCATTACTATTCTTCGTGCGGTGCACAAGTACAAGGATTCTCGGGAACAATTCGAACAACGCACACATAAGCGTTTGATCGACATCGTTAACCCGACTCCACAAACTGTGGATGCCTTGATGCGCTTGGATCTGCCGTCCGGTGTAGATATCGAAATTAAATTGTAATACAAGCTGCAACAAAGACCATGTATAAAGGAAAAGAGGTGTCAACATGAAAGCAATCTTAGGAAAAAAACTCGGAATGACTCAAGTATTTACACCTGAGGGTAACGTTGTACCAGTAACGGTTATCGAAGCAGGCCCTTGTGTTGTTTTGCAAAAGAAAGACATTGAGAATGATGGCTACGAAGCAATTCAAATCGGTTACTCCGATAAGAAAGAGAAAAATGCTAACAAGCCAGAAGCAGGTCACGCTAAAAAAGCGAACACTGCCCCTAAGCGCTACGTTCGTGAAGTTCGCGGTATCAACATCGCAGAATATGAAGTTGGCCAAGAACTGAAAGCTGACATTTTCGCTGAAGGCGAATTCGTTGACGTAACGGGTGTTTCTAAAGGTAAAGGTTTTGCCGGCGTTATCAAACGTTGGGGACAAAGCACTGGACCTATGTCTCACGGTTCGCGTTACCACCGTGGCCCTGGTTCAATGGGTTCGATCCAAGCTAACCGCGTTCCTAAAGGCAAACGCCTGCCAGGACACATGGGACATGATACTGTTACAATCCAACGTCTTGAAGTAGTTAAAGTAGACGCTGAGCGTAACGTGTTGCTCGTGAAAGGTTCCATTCCTGGACCGAAAAACAGTCTCATTAAAGTTAAAGAAACGGTGAAAAAATAACCACTGAAGAAAGGAGGAACACAAAATGCCAAAAGTATCAGTTTACAATGTAGATGGTAGCCAAGTAGGCGAAGTTGAATTGAACGATGCGGTTTTCGGAATTGAGCCGAACCAACACGTTCTATACGATGCAGTTCTTATGCAACGCGCTTCCCTTCGTCAAGGTACCCACAAAGTAAAAGGACGTTCTGAAGTACGTGGCGGTGGACGTAAACCTTGGAAACAAAAAGGTACAGGTCGCGCTCGTCAAGGTTCGATTCGTTCTCCACAATGGAAAGGCGGCGGTATCGTATTTGGTCCGACACCACGGAGCTATGCATACAAACTGCCTAAGAAAGTTCGCCGTTTGGCGATTAAATCAGCTCTTTCATCCAAAGTGATCGACAATGACATTATCGTTCTGGATGCTCTCACGCTGAGCACACCTAAAACAAAAGAATTTGCTGCCATCTTGAACAACTTGAAAGTTGGACGCAAAGCTTTGATCGTAGCTCCTAGCTATGATGATAATGTGGCTCTTTCCGCACGGAATATTCCTGGCGTGAAATTCGTAGCTGCTGACGGCATTAATGTTCTTGACGTGCTTTCGCACGACAAATTGATCATTACGAAAGAAGCAGTTCAGAAGGTAGAGGAGGTGCTCGCGTAATGAAGGATCCTCGTGATATTGTAAAACGTCCGATTATTACGGAACGTACTGCTGACATGATGAATGACTTGAAATATGTATTTGAAGTCGATATCCGTGCAAACAAAACCGAGATCAAAAAAGCCGTAGAAGCTATTTTCAACGTAAAAGTGAAAAACGTGAACACTCTGCGTGTTCCAGCTAAGCCTAAACGGTACGGACGTTATTCCGGATATACAAGCGAATGGAAAAAAGCGTTTGTAACGCTGACACAAGACAGCAAAACGCTTGAGTTCTTTGAAACTGTATAATTGAAATTTTTGAAGTAAGGAGGGAAACCTAGTGCCAATCAAAAAGTATAAACCAACATCCCCGGCAAGACGGAACATGTCCGTTTCTACATTTGAGGAAATCACCACAGATAAGCCGGAGAAATCGTTGTTGGCCCCGTTGAGCAAACAAGCAGGCCGCAACAACCAAGGTAAAATTACAGTTCGTCACCACGGTGGTGGACACAAACGTAAATACCGTATCATTGACTTCAAACGTACTAAAGATGGAATACCGGGCCGCGTTGCTACGATTGAGTATGACCCGAACCGTACATCCAACATCGCTTTGATTCACTACGCTGATGGTGAGAAACGTTACATCATCGCTCCTAAAGGTCTGAAAGTTGGCGATCAAGTATTCTCCGGTCCTGACGCAGACATCAAAATCGGTAACGCACTGCCACTTGAAAACATTCCAGTAGGTACCGTTATCCACAACATCGAGTTGAAACCAGGTAAAGGCGGACAATTGGTTCGTGCTGCTGGTACAGAAGCTCAATTGCTTGGTAAAGAAGAAAAATACGTATCCGTTCGTCTCTCTTCCGGAGAAGTTCGTCGTATTCTGAAAGTTTGCCGTGCAACAATCGGATCTGTTGGTAACCAAGACCACGAGCTCATCAAAATCGGTAAAGCCGGTCGTAGCCGTTGGTTGGGACAACGTCCTGAAGTTCGTGGTGTAGTAATGAACCCTAACGATCACCCACACGGTGGTGGTGAAGGTCGTGCTCCAATCGGACGTAAATCGCCAATGTCACCATGGGGTAAACCTACTCTTGGTTACAAAACGCGTAAGAAAAATAAAGCTTCTGATAAATACATCATTCGCCGCCGCACGAAGTAATACACACTGTGCATAACTTCGTGAGGCATCTGCGGATGCATAATAGCTACGTTTGAAGGGAGGATCTCCACATGGGTCGCAGTTTGAAAAAAGGGCCATTCATTGATGGCTACATGCTGAAAAAGGTAGAAGAGATGGAAGCATCCGGTAAAAAGCTTGTTATTAAAACCTGGTCCCGTCGTTCTACAATTTTCCCGCAATTCATCGGACACACATTTGGCGTATATGACGGTCGTAAACACGTACCAGTATACGTAACTGAGGACATGGTCGGACACAAACTGGGTGAGTTCGCTCCAACCCGTACGTACAAAGGCCATACTGATGATGATAAGAAAACAAGAAGATAAATGAACATCTTTAATGTTTGAGAGGAGGTTACACAATGGAAGCAAAAGCACATGCTAAGTTTATCCGGATTGCTCCTCGTAAAGTTCAACTCGTTGTTGACTTGATTCGCGGCAAGCAAGTTGGTGAGGCGGTTGCCATTCTCCGTCACACTCCGAAATCCGCTTCTCCGATTGTTGAGAAGTTGCTTAACTCCGCGATTGCAAATGCGGAACATAACTATTCTTTGGATGTTAATAACTTGGTCATTTCGCAAGCTTACGTGAACCAAGGACCGACAATGAAACGTTTCCGCCCTCGTGCAATGGGACGTGCAAGTCGTATTAACAAACGTACTAGCCACATCACTTTGGTGGTATCTGAAAAGTAGAAGGAGGGGAAATGTGTGGGCCAAAAGGTAAATCCAGTCGGACTCCGTGTCGGAATTATCCGTGACTGGGAATCTAAGTGGTATGCAGGTAAAGACTTCGGCGATCTTTTGATGGAAGACGTGAAAATTCGTGAATTCCTGAAAAATAAATTGAAAGACTCCGCTATGTCTCGTGTTGAAATCGAGAGAGCGGCTAACCGCGTAAACGTAACGATTCACACTGCGAAACCAGGTATGGTTATCGGTAAGGGTGGTTCTGAAGTTGAAAATCTGCGTAATCAAATTACGAAAATCGCAGGCGGTAAAAAAGTACACATCAACATCTCTGAAATTAAGAACCAAGACCTGGACGCAATCCTGGTAGCTGAAAGCATTGCACAACAATTGGAACGTCGCGTTTCTTTCCGTCGTGCTCTGAAACAAGCTATTCAAAGAACTATGCGCTCTGGTGCAAAAGGTATTAAAACTCAAGTGGGCGGACGTCTTGGCGGTGCTGAGATTGCTCGTTCGGAAGGCTACAGCGAAGGAACTGTTCCACTGCACACGCTTCGTGCCGACATCGACTACGGTACAGCAGAGGCTCATACAACTTACGGCCGTATCGGCGTAAAAGTATGGATCTATCGTGGAGAGGTTCTTCCTACGGCTAAGAAACAAGCTGCTAAGGAAGGAGGCAACTAATCATGTTGGTACCAAAACGTGTAAAACACCGTAAGCAACAACGTGGACATATGAAGGGCCAAGCTAAAGGCGGAACTACGCTGAACTTCGGCGAATACGGTCTGCAAGCTACGGAACCGGCTTGGATTACGAACCGTCAAATCGAAGCGGCTCGTATTGCGATGACTCGTTACATCAAACGTGGTGGTAAAGTTTGGATCAAAATCTTCCCAGACAAACCAATCACTCAAAAGCCTCTCGAGGTTCGGATGGGTAGCGGTAAAGGTAACGTAGAAAAATGGGTTGCAGTTGTGAAACCAGGTAAGATCATGTTTGAACTTGCTGGTGTACCGGAGGATATTGCACGCGAAGCAATGCGTCTTGCCGCTCACAAACTGCCAATCAAAACGAAGTTTGTGAAACGTGAAGAATTGGGTGGTGAAGCAAATGAAAGCTAGTGAATTTCGCAACCTAACCTCTGCTGAAATCGAGCAAAAGATTGCCGGATTTAAAGAAGAACTCTTTAACCTCCGCTTTCAACTCGCTACCGGTCAGCTGGATAACCCGACTCGAATCCGTGATGTGCGGAAAGAAATAGCTCGTGCTAAAACCATTATCCGTGAAAGAGAATTGGGAATCGGTTAATTAGGGATCGGATGTCTAATCCGTCCGTAATCAGGAAGGAGGCCAACAATGAGCGAAGAACGTAACGCACGTAAAGTGCAAACAGGTAAAGTAGTCAGTGATAAAATGGATAAAACGATCGTTGTTGCTGTAGAAACTTACAAAAAACACGACTTGTACCATAAACGTATCAAGGTTACTAAAAAATTCAAAGCGCATGACGAAGAAAACACTGCGAAAATCGGTGACACGGTGAAAATCATGGAGACTCGTCCGCTTTCGAAAGATAAACGCTGGAGACTTACTGAAGTCGTAGAAAAAGCGATTATCATCTAATGCATCAGCAGCATAGCTGAAAGGAGGAATACTAAATGATTCAACCATTTACACGTTTGACTGTGGCCGACAACTCCGGTGCGAAGGAACTGATGTGTATCCGCGTACTCGGCGGTACGGGACGTCGTACAGCTCAAATCGGTGATCTGATCGTTTGTTCGGTAAAACAAGCAACACCAGGCGGCGTTGTCAAAAAAGGTGATGTAGTTAGAGCGGTTGTCGTTCGTACTAAACGTTCTGTACGTCGTAAAGACGGTTCCTACATCGGTTTTGATGAAAATGCAGCGGTTGTTGTAAAAGACGACAGAAGCCCACGTGGAACACGTATTTTCGGACCTGTTGCTCGTGAACTCCGCGAGAAAGACTTCATGAAAATCGTTTCCTTGGCCCCAGAAGTTATCTAAAGCTTAATCTCGTGATGTTAGAAACAGGAGGTGTACGAAATGCCAAGAGTGAAAAAAGTTCTGGAATCCCATAACAATAAACTTCATGTTAAAAAAGAAGATACAGTTATGGTGATCAGCGGTAAAGACAAAGGTAAAAAAGGCCGTGTCATCGCTGCTTATCCTCGTGAGAACCGCGTCCTTGTGGAAGGTGTTAACATGATTAAAAAACACCAGAAGCCTAACCAGCAAAATCCGCAAGGCGGCATTATCGAGAAGGAAGCTCCGATTCACGTTTCCAACGTAATGCACATCGATCCGAAGAGCGGAAAAGTAACCCGTGTAGGTTACAAAGTGTTGGATAACGGAAAGAAAGTGCGCGTTGCAAAACGTTCCGGAGAAATTATCGACTAATTGAACCGAATGAGAAAGGAGGTCTATGATTCATGGCAGCAAGAATGAAAGAACGTTACCTGAACGAAATTGCTCCTGCTTTGATGCAGAAGTTTAACTATACAACGGTAATGCAAGTGCCGAAAATCGAGAAAATCGTTATCAACATGGGTGTGGGCGACGCAGTTCAAAACTCCAAAGTGTTGGATTCCGCAGTAAACGATTTGCAACTGATCGCAGGTCAAAAACCTGTAATCACTCGTGCTAAAAAATCTATCGCAGGTTTCAAACTGCGTGAGAACATGCCTATCGGTGTGAAAGTAACATTGCGCGGCGAGCGTATGTACTTCTTCCTCGATAAACTGTTCAACGTTACGCTTCCTCGTGTCCGCGACTTCCGCGGTGTATCGAGCAAAGCTTTCGACGGACGTGGTAACTACACACTGGGTCTGAAAGAACAATTGATCTTCCCAGAGATCGAGTATGATAAAGTAGACAAAGTCCGCGGTATGGATATTGTCATCGTAACAACGGCGAAAACAGACGAAGAATCCCGTGAATTGCTCACGCAACTCGGAATGCCTTTCGTAAAATAATGTTGCTATAACGTTTCCGGGTGTCTGGAAAGACTCCCTTTTCTCCGAAATTATTTAGGAGGTGTCAGGCTAAGTGGCAAAAACTTCGATGAAAGTTAAACAACAACGTACACCAAAGTTTAAAGTACGTGCTTATACACGCTGTGAGCGTTGCGGACGTCCACATTCGGTACTGCAGAAGTTCAAAATTTGCAGAATTTGCTTCCGTGAATTAGCTTATAAAGGCCAGATCCCTGGCGTGAAAAAAGCAAGCTGGTAAAAAGTCCTGAACGGGAAGGAGGTTAACTCACAATGACTATGTCTGATCCAATTGCAGATATGCTTACTCGTATTCGTAACGCGAACACAGTTCGTCACGAAACGGTAGAAATGCCTGCTTCGACAATGAAAAAACAAATCGCCGACATCTTGAAGCGTGAAGGTTTTATCCGTGACGCTGAAGTTATCGATGATAACAAACAAGGGATTATCCGTGTTTTCCTGAAATACGGTCAAAATAACGAGCGTGTTATTACTGGTCTGAAAAGAATCAGTAAACCTGGTCTTCGTGTTTACACGAAAAGCAACGAAGTACCTCGTGTACTTGGTGGTCTGGGTATCGCTATTATCTCGACATCCAAAGGTATCATGACGGACAAAGAAGCTCGTCAATCAAAATCCGGCGGAGAAGTCGTCTGCTACGTTTGGTAATATAACGTCACAAGATAGGAGGTGCAACATATGTCTCGTATTGGTCGCAAACCAATTACAGTACCAAGTGGTGTGGACATCACACTGGACAACACCGTTATTACGGTAAAAGGACCAAAAGGATCTTTGACTCGTGAACTTCATAAAGACATGAAGGTTACAGTTGAAAACAACGAAATTACAGTTGTGCGTCCTTCCGATAACAAAACTCACCGTTCTTTGCACGGCACAACGCGTAGCGTTGTAAACAACATGGTGAGTGGTGTTACTGAAGGATTCGCAAAATCTCTGGAGCTGGTTGGGGTCGGATATCGTGCAAGCAAATCCGGAGATAAAATCGTTCTGAACGTTGGCTACTCTCACCCGGTTGAAATTACACCGGAAGCGGGAATCGAATTCGAAGTTCCTTCGAACACGAAAATCATCGTTCGCGGAATCGATAAAGAGCGTGTAGGTGCTTACGCTGCTAAAATCCGTTCCGTTCGTGAACCTGAGCCGTACAAAGGTAAAGGTATTAAATATGAAGGCGAGCGTATCATCCGTAAGGAAGGTAAAGCCGGTAAGAAGAAATAAGATTTTTCTTACCGCCTTTGCGCGGTTTTCGGCTTGCTTGCTTCTTGTGTTTCTAATATACCCCGTGGCTTCCGGTTTGAAGCCAGCGAGGTAACCTGAAAGGAGTGAATCCCTGAGATGATTACGAAACAAGATAAAAACAAGGCTCGTCTGAAAAGACACCTGCGTGTTCGTAAGAAAATCCAAGGAACGGCAGCACGTCCTCGTTTGAACGTATTCCGTTCTGGTAAACATATGTATGCTCAAATCATCGATGACGTAGCTGGTGTTACGATCGCTTCCGCGTCTACTGTAGACAAAGAATTGAGCGGCGACATCAAAAACGGCGCATCTGTTGAATCTGCTCGTAAAGTTGGCGAACTCGTTGCTAAACGTGCAAAAGACAAAGGCGTTTCTAACATCGTATTTGACCGTAGCGGTTATCTGTACCATGGTCGTATCGCAGCATTGGCTGCAGCGGCTCGTGAAGCAGGACTTGAGTTTTAAGATATTTTTCAAAAGGAGGTTAACGACTTGCGTGTAGATCCGAATACTTTGGAACTGACTGAAAGAGTTGTAAATATTAATCGCGTAGCTAAAGTAGTAAAAGGCGGACGCCGTTTCAGCTTTAGCGCACTGGTTGTAGTCGGCGACGGCAACGGCTGGGTTGGAGCTGGTATCGGTAAAGCGGGCGAAGTACCTGATGCAATTCGCAAAGGTATTGAAGACGCTAAGAAAAACCTTGTACACGTTCCACTCGTAGGAACTTCGATTCCTCACTTGGTAACAGGTAAGTTCGGCGCAGGACGCGTGCTGTTGAAACCAGCATCTGAAGGTACTGGTGTTATCGCTGGTGGTCCTGTACGTGCGGTTCTCGAACTTGCTGGTGTAGGTGACATTTTGACAAAATCTCTGGGTTCTTCGAATTCCATGAACATGGTCAATGCGACTTTGGAAGGTTTGTCCCGTTTGAAGCGTGCTGAAGACGTGGCAAAACTGCGCGGCAAATCCGTCGAAGAGCTTCTGGGTTAAGGAGGGAATCTCATGGCTAAATTAGAAATTACCCTCGTCCGCAGCTTGATCGGACGTCCGGAGACGCAAAGAACAACTGTGAAAAC
This sequence comes from Paenibacillus sp. LK1, assembly GCF_002750415.1. Taxonomy (NCBI): domain Bacteria; kingdom Bacillati; phylum Bacillota; class Bacilli; order Caryophanales; family Paenibacillaceae; genus Paenibacillus; species Paenibacillus sp. LK1. Next base: position 17,157 of record NZ_PEII01000022.1, on the reverse strand, counting down.
ATTGGGCTTGCGCAAAATCAACAGTAAAGTGGTTCAAAACGACAATCCTGCCATTCGTGGTATGATTAACAAAGTAAGCCACTTGGTCGCTGTTAAAGAAGTAGAAGCTTAAAAAAGGGTTAATCCCACAAATCTTTAAGGAGGTGCAACGAACGATGAAGTTACATGAGCTTTCACCATCTCCTGGATCCCGCAAAGAACGTAAACGTCTTGGTCGCGGTCCAAGTAGTGGTACAGGTAAAACATCAGGTCGCGGTCACAAAGGACAAAACGCTCGTTCTGGCGGTGGAGTACGTCCAGGCTTCGAAGGTGGACAAAATCCATTGTATCGTCGCTTGCCAAAACGTGGTTTTGTAAACCCAACTCGCAAAGAATATGCAGTTGTGAATACTGAAGACCTGAACAGTTTTGCTGCGGGTACTGAAGTAACTCCAGAATTCTTGATGACGAACGGCGTAGTTAAAAACGCTAAATCCGGAATCAAAATCCTGGGTAACGGTGATGTCACTGTGAAGCTGACTGTTAAAGCTAACAAGTTTTCTCAATCTGCTATTGAGAAAATTGAAGCTGCCGGCGGTACAACTGAGGTGATTTAATGTTCAAGACCCTAAAGAATATCTGGCGGGTTGAAGATCTGCGCAAAAGGGTATTATTTACCCTTTTTGTACTGATCATTTACCGCATCGGCTCCTTTGTCCCCGTACCGGGAGTTAACAAAGATGTGTTCGAAGCGACAAATTCTGCGGGTAAAGAAGTTTTTGGACTTCTCAATACGTTCTCGGGCGGAGCGCTCTTTCAGTTCTCGATATTTGCGCTCGGGATCGTGCCTTACATCACTGCGTCTATCATAGTACAGTTGCTTTCCATGGACGTTATTCCTAAATTAGCGGAGTGGGCTAAGCAGGGTGAACAAGGTAAGAAAAAATCTGCACAACTGACCCGTTATTTAACGGTAGGTCTGGCATTGATTCAAGCGTTTGGTACGTCGATCGGATTCAACCGCTTGTACAATACAGAAATGGTGCCTAATGCAACATTTGCAGATTATATCTTGATCGCAATTGTACTTACGGCGGGTACTTCATTCCTAATGTGGCTTGGTGAGCAGATCACCGAGAAGGGCATAGGAAACGGGATTTCGATTTTGATCTTTGCGGGTATCCTATCAACGGTGCCTAACATTATCAAACAAACGATCGAGTCCGACTTCATCCAAGCTGACCAATTGTTCATGAACATTCTTAAAGGGGTAATCGTTGCAATTGTTATTGTACTGATTATCATAGGTGTCATTTACATCCAGCAGGCGATTCGGAAAATTCCGGTACAGTACGCTAAACGCGTCGTAGGTAACAAAATGTACGGTGGACAGAACACACATATCCCGCTGAAGATTAATGCAGCAGGTGTTATCCCTGTCATCTTTGCTTCATCTCTGTTGATGTTCCCATCGATCATCGCAAACTTCTGGGCTGATCGTGCATGGGCACAGTGGATCGGAGCCAATCTCACTACACATAAACCTTTGGGTATGTTACTGTATGTAGTGATGATTTTCGGATTCACATTCTTCTATACTTTTGTACAGATGAATCCACAGCAGATGGCTGACAATATGAAAAAGAACGGCGGTTACATCCCAGGCATTCGTCCGGGTAAAGCAACCGAGAAATATCTGACCCGTGTCATGACTCGTTTGACAACGGCAGGTGCCATCTTCTTGGCAGTAATTTCCGTTCTGCCTGTAATCTTGGGGGCACTTTCTGGTTTGCCTCAATCTGCGCAAATTGGAGGAACATCTCTCCTGATCGTTATCGGTGTTGCGCTGGATACGATGAAGCAAATCGAAAGCCAATTGATCAAACGCCACTACAAAGGTTTTATCAATAAATAGGCAATAGGTACCGGTCAAGCTAAGATTTACTTGCCGGCACCTATTGTGCTGTTTGTTGATGTAGGGTAGTCTTGGAGGGAGTGACATAACGTGAACATCCTATTCATGGGCCCTCCGGGGGCAGGAAAAGGAACGCAAGCAGACGTCATTGTGAAAGAGTTCGGTATTCCCCACATTTCAACAGGCGATGCATTTCGTCTTGCGATTAAGCAGGGAACTCCCATTGGCCTGAAAGCCAAGGAATATATGGATCAAGGATTGCTCGTACCAGATGATGTAACTATCGGCATCGTTGAAGAACGTTTGCAGCAGCCTGATTGCAGAGAAGGTTTCCTCTTGGATGGTTTTCCAAGAACCCTGTCTCAAGCAGAAGCGCTCGGTGGTATTCTGGATCGACTGAACTCAGGTCTCGATCATGTAATCAACCTGAAAGTGGACCGCAACAAATTGCTCGCCCGTTTGACGGGTCGTCGTATTTGTAAGAACTGTGGCGCCACCTATCATGTCGTGTTCAATCCGCCCAAGCAGGAAGGTATTTGTGATAAATGCGGCGGTGACTTGTACCAGCGCTCTGATGATAATGAAGAGAGCGTAGGCACACGTCTCGACGAATATATCAACAAAACAGCACCACTCCTCACATTTTATGAGAACAAAGGCCTTCTTCGTCAAATGGACGGAGAGCAGGATATCGATCAAGTTTCTCATGAAATTGTGTCCCTGCTGCGAGGTTAATTGAATGATCATTGGTAAGTCCGAAACGGAACTGGGCTTGATGAGGGAAGCGGGGAGAATTGTTGCGGAAACGCATCGTCTCTTGGCAGAGCATATCGCTCCCGGTATTACGACTGGAGAACTTGACCATATGGCCGATCAATACATCCGCAGTCAAGGAGCTGTGCCGTCTTTCAAAGGTTATAACGGTTTCCCTGCCAGTGTGTGCGCTTCAGTGAATGAAGAGTTGGTGCATGGATTTCCCGGCAAACGAAAGTTGAACGAGGGCGATATCGTTACGTTTGACATTGGCGCGCAGTACCAGGGTTATCACGGAGACTCCGCCTGGACTTATCCAGTCGGCCGTATTTCCGAAGAAGCCCGTCGTCTTCTGGACGTTACCGAGGCTTCGTTATACGCAGGTCTGGCGCTGGTTAAACCGGACGTTCGCTTGTTTACAATATCTCATGCGATTCAGAAATATATTGAAGATGAAGGGTTCTCAGTAGTACGTGAATATGTCGGTCACGGCATAGGAGCGGATCTGCACGAGGAACCACAGATTCCGAACTATGGTCTTCCTGATCGGGGACCACGGCTTAAAGCGGGCATGGTGCTGGCCATAGAGCCGATGGTTAACGCAGGCAGACGGTATGTGAAAACGTTGGAAGATAACTGGACTGTCGTCACTGTTGATGGATCGTTATGCGCCCACTTTGAACACACCGTAGCAGTTACACCAGAAGGCATGGAAATTTTCACAAAACTGAATGCGTAGGTGATAAGGCATGAACAATCAGTCTAATCCGCAGCTCGGTCAACTTGTGAAGATTCGTAAAGGCCGCAATGCGGACCAAGCCGCAGTAATTGTTGCTATAGCGGACAGCAGGTTCGTATATATTGCGGATGGAGACAAACGTAAGTTTGATCAACCCAAGAAGAAGAATATTCTTCATCTTGAACTCCAGCCGATGATTAGCAGCGAGGTCGTAAACAGTTTAAACGAGAGTGGTCGGGTGACAAACGGAAAGCTCCGCTTCGCGGTTCATTCGTTTCTGGAATCCACCAACATTCAAGCTGAAGAGAAAGGAGACTGACTAATGGCCAAGGAAGATGTCATTGAAGTGGAAGGTACGGTTCTCGAACCGCTACCGAATGCAACGTTCAAGGTTGAGCTTGAGAACGGTCATCAAATTCTCGCTCACGTTTCCGGCAAGTTGCGGATGCACTTTATCCGTATCCTGACTGGAGACAAAGTGGTTGTTCAGTTATCGCCTTATGATTTGACAAAAGGTCGTATAACTTACCGTAAATAGTAGTAGACAGTTGCAATGAACTGTGAAGCTTATGAAGCGGGTTTTGCCCGGCAAAACTTGCGAAAGCTTCGAAGCCGGTTTTACAATAGTAGAACAAGGTCAATGCTTACGAAGAGAGTTTTGCTAAGCAAAACTTTGAGGAGGTAATTCACATGAAGGTAAGACCTTCGGTCAAGCCGATTTGCGAAAAATGCAAAGTCATTCGCCGCAAAGGGAATGTTATGGTTATCTGTGAAAATCCGAAACACAAACAAAAACAAGGTTAAAGAAGGGGGTGTAGCGTAAAATGGCACGTATAGCTGGTGTGGATTTGCCACGTGATAAGCGCGTTGAGATCGCCTTGACTTATATTTTCGGAATCGGTAAAACGACTTCCCAGAAAATTCTGAGCACAACAGGCATCAATCCGGACACTCGTGTTCGTGATTTGACGGAAGATGAAGTCAGCAAATTGCGTGAAAGTATCGACAAAGAGGTCAAAGTAGAAGGTGACCTGCGTCGTGAAATCTCTTTGAATATTAAGCGTTTGACGGAGATCGGTTGTTACCGTGGAGTTCGTCATCGTCGTGGTCTGCCTGTTCGTGGACAACGTACGAAAACGAATGCTCGTACTCGTAAAGGTCCTCGTCGTACTGTAGCGAACAAGAAGAAATAATAAGGGGGGATAAGAGAAAATGGCTAAACCGAAAAAAGTCGTACGTACTAAACGTCGTGACCGTAAGAATATTGAATCTGGCGTGGCGCATATCCGTTCCACTTTCAATAACACTATCGTTACTATTACGGATCCTCACGGAAATGCAATTTCGTGGGCAAGCTCCGGCGGCCTCGGATTCAGAGGTTCCCGTAAATCGACTCCGTTTGCTGCACAAATGGCTGCTGAGACTGCTGCCAAAGCTGCAATGGAACATGGGATGAAAGCCGTTGAGGTTATGGTTAAAGGACCAGGCGCAGGCCGTGAAGCAGCGATCCGCTCTTTGCAAGCTGCAGGTCTTGAAGTTAACCTGATCAAAGACGTAACTCCAGTCCCGCATAACGGATGCCGTCCTCCAAAACGTCGTCGTGTCTAATGAGATTTGCCCCTGCGTGTGGTATATTTCCGGCACAATCTGCTAATAATGGTTGTTTAGGCATACTACTACATGTTTTCGCAAGAGAAGGTAAATGTTTCATAGAGGACCGACGTTTTGAAGGAGGGGTATTGCAGTGATTGAAATCGAAAAGCCGAAAATTGAGACGGTAGACGTCAACGATGATGGCACCTATGGGAAATTCGTAGTAGAACCGCTTGAGCGCGGATACGGTACGACGCTTGGAAACTCGCTTCGCCGAATCTTGCTCTCGTCACTGCCGGGTGCGGCAGTGTCTTCGGTTCAAATCGATGGCGTTCTGCATGAATTTGCTACAGTTCCTGGCGTAATGGAAGATGTTACGGAGGTCATTCTTAACCTGAAAGCTTTATCGCTTAAAATTCATTCTGATGAGGAGAAAGTGCTCGAGATTGATGCTGAAGGCGAAGGAGCAATTACGGCTGGAGATATCCGTGCTGACTCTGATGTGGAAATCCTTAACCCGGATCTGCACATCGCTACGCTCGGACCAGGTTCGAGACTTCACATGCGTATTTTTGCCAATCGCGGTCGCGGCTACGTCCAGGCAGATCGGAATAAACGCGATGACCAGCCGATCGGCGTCATCCCAGTCGATTCCATCTTCACCCCGATCAGCCGCGTTAACTACGCTGTGGAAAATACGCGTGTTGGCCAAGTAACCAACTATGACAAGCTCACGTTGGAAGTTTGGACTGACGGAAGTATTCGTCCTGAAGAGGCTGTAAGCCTTGGCGCTAAAATTTTGACCGAGCATCTGATGCTCTTCGTGGGTCTTACAGACGAAGCGAAAGATGCAGAGATTATGGTCGAAAAAGAAGAAGACAAAAAAGAAAAAGTACTCGAAATGACGATCGAAGAGCTGGATCTCTCTGTTCGTTCCTATAACTGCCTCAAACGTGCTGGTATTAATACCGTACAAGAGCTGACTACGAAAACAGAAGAAGACATGATGAAAGTCCGTAACCTCGGACGTAAGTCTTTGGAAGAAGTTCAAGAGAAGCTTGAGGAACTTGGTTTGGGACTCCGTACAGAAGAATAGACAGCCGAGTGCTTGAAGTGAAGGAGGGAAAACAATGGCATACCAAAAGTTGGGCCGTAATTCCAGCGCACGTAAAGCTTTGTTCCGTGACCTGGTAACCGACCTGTTCTTATACGAACGCATTCAGACAACTGAAGCGAAAGCAAAAGAGGTTCGCTCTATTGCTGAAAAACTGATCACTAAAGCGAAAAAGGGAGATCTTCATGCCCGTCGCCAAGTGGCAGCTTATGTTCGCCGCGAAACAATCGATGGTGAGCAAGATGCAATCCAAAAACTGTTTAGCGAATTGTCCGGTCGTTACGCTGAGCGTCCAGGTGGATACACTCGTATCCTGAAACTGGGACCTCGTCGTGGTGACGCTGCGCCTATGGTTTACTTGGAACTGGTTGACCGCGCGTAGAACAGATGAGATGAGGAAAGGGGACAGAATCGTTGATTCTGGTTTAACCCTTTTTTTCTCTTCATTTCGGATTTCGTGCTGTAATAGAAGCTCCGAAAGGGGCTTCTTTTGCTGTTCGGGATAGGCACATGTATAGTATGGAACAAAGGTGTGGTATTGATGCGCAACTTGTGTATGACGTTAACTTATGATGGCACTGCCTATTACGGCTTTCAGGTTCAGCCAGGAGGGAATACCATTCAGGACCATCTTGAAGATGCCATTCGTGCTTTAACCGGTGAGAAGGTTAAAATCACGGGTTCAGGCAGAACGGATGCAGGCGTTCACGCACGCAGACAGATCTTCAATTTCCCTACGGAATCCCAGATCCCGATTGAACGATGGTGTATGGCGCTCAACTCCAGATTACCATCCGATATTATCGTTATTGATGCGGTTGAAGTACCGAACGATTTTCATTCGCGCTATGCTGCGAAAAAGAAAACGTACCGGTATACCGTCAATGCGAATCAATTCCCGGATGTATTTAACCGGAGGCTGCAGTATCATCACCATGCCAAGCTGGACATTGCGGCAATGCAGGAGGGGTTGCGTCATTTTATTGGTACGTATGATTTCACCTCCTTTGCTTCACGCAAGTCTCAGAAAGAAAATCATGTACGTTCGGTATACGAAGCATGGATAGAAGTGGACCGTTCAATGTGTAGGGACCATCCGCGCGATCAGGGTGTCATTCACATCTATGTGAGTGGTAACGGCTTTTTGCAGCATATGGTTCGTATTATTGTAGGTACACTGCTGGAGGTCGGAGAGGGCAAACGGAAAGCCTCTGACGTACCGAATATGATTGCTGCTTGTAATCGTTCTGCTGCAGGACCTACTGCGGTTAGCTGCGGTTTAATGCTCTGGGACCTTGAATACAAAAAAGATTAAATTTGCAAAGTGAAATGCTTAATTAACACTTGCGATTTAAGCTCCTATCATGTAATATAAAAGTTGTGTTTTCTTAATGGCTTTCCCACAGCCCCAATTAAGAGGGTCACAACGAAAGAACTATCCATCAACACCTAAAGTTATCACTTAATGAATGAAGATAAATGAATATAATGATGTTGAACATTTTAAGGAGGAACTTTTCATGCGTACCACGTACATGGCGAAGCCTAACGAAGTTGAGCGCCAATGGCACATCATTGATGCCGAAGGCAAAACGCTCGGACGTTTGGCGAGCGAAGCAGCTGCTTTGATCCGCGGCAAACATAAGCCACAATTCACTCCACATGTGGACACTGGCGATTTCGTTGTTATCATCAATGCAGAGAAAATTGTATTGACTGGTAAAAAAATGCAAGGTAAAAAATACTACCGTCACTCGATGCACCCAGGTGGTTTGAAAGTAACTACTGCTGAAGAGATGGTTAAAAACAAACCGGAACGTATGTTGGAATTGGCTGTTCGCGGTATGCTTCCAAAAACTCGCATGGGCGAGAAAATGAAGTTGAGACTTAAAGCGTACAGAGGCACTGAGCATCCACATGCAGCACAAAAACCAGAAGTTTATGAACTTCGCGGTTAATTAAAAGGAGGACAGTTTCATGGCACAAGTACAATACTATGGGACAGGTCGTCGTAAACATTCGGTAGCTCGTGTTCGCCTTGTACCGGGTGAAGGACGCATTGTCATCAATAAACGTGATATTAATGAATACTTCGGTTTGGAAACACTCAAACTGATCGTAAAACAACCACTGAACCTGACAGAAACACTCAGCAACTATGATGTTCTTGTTATCGCTCATGGTGGCGGAATCTCCGGTCAAGCCGGCGCAATCCGTCATGGTATCTCCCGCGCTCTGTTGAAAGCAGATCCGGAATACCGTGCTTCCCTGAAAAAAGCAGGATTCCTGACTCGTGACCCACGGATGAAAGAGCGTAAAAAATACGGTCTCAAAGCCGCACGTCGCGCACCTCAGTTCTCCAAACGTTAATATGCATTACAAGCCTTTGGCCTCGGTCAAAGGCTTTTTTGTATTCTACAGACCAATAGATATTTTAATTGCTCTTTACTTCAGAAGATGCACCAAAGTAGCTTCAGGTTCCTCTGTAACGGTTAAAGTTTCTTCCTCCAACGAGTACTCCAGTAAATGCGATCCACCTAAACCATTAATCAAATTTGCAGTTTTAGAACTTTATAATGGTTGTAATCATTCATTTTTCATTCTCAATTTTCATCAGTTTTTCTTATGGTTTTGATAAAGGCCACTTACTATTGAAGAATAGGATTCCCGCATTTATCTCATTATTAAATCCTTCTCGTTCTTCTATATTCGTTTGAATTTATAGAGTTATTCTATACTTCGTTTTATCAAATGTGCACCATAAACCCAATAGGGGCAAAGGATTTCATTGATGAGGAGATAAGGATAAGGTGGAAATGGATGATGCTACACTTGGATGATTTTATCCACAATTTTATTAACTGCATAATGAACACCAAATTATATTCGAAATGAACAACAAAAAAATGGGCCAAAACGGATGTATTTTACCATATGGCAGGCATTGACATCCCTCATGAAAGATTTATACTATACATAATTCATATTAGATTAGTCGGCTTTAGTGATTGTTGAAATGCAGAATGGGGGAAATGCAGACATGAACTTGTTGGAGAAAGAAGAACTTGCACGGACGAAGGCTGAAGAATTGGAAAACGCAAGTCCAGAGGATATTATTCGTTATGCTATTGAGACGTTTCCAAATATCACTTTTGCATGCAGCTTCGGTGCAGAGGATGTTGTACTTGTAGATATGCTTCAGAAGATCAGCCCATCCACGGATATATTTTATTTAGATACTGATTTTCATTTTAAGGAGACTTACGAAACTCGCGACAAAATGAAGGAGAAATACAATCTAGATTTTGTACGTGTTGCTCCGAAAATTACACCTGAGGAACAGGCAGCTCAACATGGGGAACAATTGTGGAAGTCGGATCCTAATGCATGCTGTAATATTCGGAAGGTTGAGCCGCTGACACGTATTCTATCTCAGTATGATGCCTGGATTACCGGTATTCGGAGAGATCAAGCACCGACGCGTGCAAATTCCAAGAAGGTCGAATATGATGCTAAGTTTGGGCTTATGAAGTTTAACCCGATTGCCCACTGGACTACAGAGGATGTATGGGATTATATTCGTGCCAATAATGTCGTGTACAATCCGCTGCATGATCAAAATTATCCGAGTATCGGTTGTGAGTATTGCACACGTCAAGTTATGCCTGGAGAAGATCCACGTGCGGGACGCTGGTCTGGGAACGATAAAACGGAATGTGGTCTTCATAAATAATTTATTCAGAATAAGTGATGGATTTTATAATGCACTGGATTCATTCTTGATGATATAAAAAATGGTGAAACAGGGAGCTGACAAGATGACTTCGATTCTGCCTCATGGAGGTACGCTGATACAGCGTGTCGTACAAGGAGAAGAACGGGAACAATTATTACGAGAGAGTGAGAAACTGCCCTCTTTACGTATAAACAGCTGGACAATTTCGGATTTGGATCTCATTGGTGTGGGTGCATTCTCACCGCTTCAAGGTTTTATGAATGAAGAAGACTATCTTTCGGTTATATCTCGTATGCGTCTTGCTGACCGAACAGTCTGGAGTATCCCCATTACCTTAGCTGTAGATGAACAGCAGGCTGCATCGCTCCAGATCGGTGAGACTGTGGCACTTATTGGCGATAATGACGGAGTAACTTATGGATTGCTTGAAGTGAAGAGCTTATACAAAGTAGATCAGGGTGAAGAAGCACGTCGTGTCTTCAAGACGGATGATCCAGAGCACCCGGGTGTGAAAAAACTGCTGGAACGACCTGCAACGTATGTAGGAGGTCCAATTCAAGTGCTGAATCGCCCCAAACCGGCCAAGTTCGAACAGTTCTATTATGATCCTGCTGAGACACGGAAAACGTTCCAGGATAAGGGCTGGAAGACGGTTGTTGGTTTCCAGACGCGTAATCCGGTCCATCGTGCCCATGAGTACATTCAGAAGAGTGCAATGGAGATTGTGGACGCCTTGTTCTTAAACCCGCTTGTAGGCGAAACGAAGTCTGATGACGTGCCTGCAGATGTAAGAATGAAGAGTTATCTCGTTTTGCTGGAGAACTATTATCCGGCTGATCGTTCGTTTCTAGGCGTATTTCCGGCGGCAATGCGGTATGCTGGTCCAAGAGAGGCCATTTTCCACGCGATGGTACGTAAAAATTATGGTTGTACTCACTTTATTGTAGGCCGCGACCATGCAGGTGTGGGTGACTACTACGGAACGTATGAAGCGCAGGAGATCTTTAATAACTTCACACCGGAAGAACTCGGTATCACTCCTTTGTTCTTTGAACATAGTTTTTTCTGTACCAAATGCGGCAACATGGCATCCAGCAAAACTTGCCCGCATGATAAAGAACACCACATGGCTCTGTCTGGCACGAAAGTACGTGGCTTGTTAAGAGATGGCCAATGCCCTCCACCTGAATTTACGCGCCCAGAGGTAGCTGAGGTGCTGATAGAAGGAATGGCAGAGCAAGTCCGCTCCTAACGGTATATTTGTCCATCTTGTCCCATATAGATGATTAGAGTCATTTATAGGGACGAGGTGGTTTTTTTATGCGTAAAAATATGGGGAAGCACTTTGTGATCTGGATTAGGTTACGCACCATGAAGAGGGTCATGTTAAGCCTTTGTTTGCTTGCGATGTTTGTGGCGGTGGTGACGTATGAGTTGCCCTCCTCCAAAATGTCCGGTTACTGGGGGCTGCCATTAGCGGGAAAAGTCATAGCCATTGATGCAGGACATGGTGGGCCAGATGGGGGAGCAGTGAGTAAGCAGGGAGTCATTGAGAAAGATATCAATTTATCCATTGCGTTGTACGTACGAGATTATCTGCAGCAAGCAGGAGCCTTGGTTGTGATGACCCGTGAAATCGACACCGATCTGGCTACTACAGATACTAAGGGTTACTCCAAACGCAAGACGGAAGACCTGAAACAAAGAGTAAGAAGAATCGAGGATAAACAGGCAGACCTCTTTATCAGCATTCATATGAACAGTGTACCTTCGAACCGCTGGAGTGGCGCTCAAGTTTTTTATACACCCAATCATCCCGATAATGAAGGATTAGCCAATCTGCTTCAGCAAGAAATGATTCGTAATCTGGAAAATACAGATCGAATCGCGAAAACGGTAAATACCGTTTATTTGCTCCAGGCGTTAAAAATTCCCTCGGCATTGGTGGAGGTCGGTTTCCTTTCTCACCCGGAAGAGGCTCGTCTGCTTGCTGATGAGACCTATCAGCGCAAAGTTGCTGCATCCATCTATAACGGGATTCTCCGTTATTCGTCAGGAGAACGTCCTAAAAGTTAGTCACAATGAGAAAGGTAATGATATAATTGGACCAGCATACCTAATTACATGCCAATAGATAAAGCTGAGGTGCTGTCTGATGTTATCAAAAGAACAGATACTTGAACTATTGCAGCCGTTGCAGGAACCGCAATTGGGCGTAAGTTTGACTGAACTGCAGTGGGTCCGTGATGTCATGGTTAAAGAAAATCATGTTGCTCTTACTATGGTGACGCTGGAGAACCGCACAGAGGATACAACTGCTCTAAGCGATGCCGCTCGCAACCTGTTGTCCCAACACGGAGTGAATGATGTACATATTCGTCTGCGTGCAGCGTCAGAGCATGAGCGTGAGAGCCTGAACATAGGACAAGCGGATCATGAGGAAGACCAGGACGAAGTGCTTGTCAAAGGCCATGCAGCAGGGCTGGACGGACATGAGTTGTTAAGTCCTGAATCCGGCGTGCGTTTTATTGCTGTTGCTAGTGGTAAAGGCGGCGTCGGCAAATCGACGGTAACCGTTAATTTGGCTGCGGCTCTGGCACGTCAAGGCAAGAAGGTTGGCTTGATTGATGCAGATATATATGGCTTCAGTGTACCTGATATGATGGGCATTGAGGAATATCCAGTCGTTGAGGACGGGGTTATCCAACCGGTCGAGCGTTTCGGCGTAAAAGTGATGTCGATGGGATTCTTTATTCGGGAGAATAACCCGGTGATCTGGCGTGGACCTATGTTGGGCCGGATGTTGCGCCAATTTTTTACCGATGTAAACTGGGGAGAGTTGGATTATATGCTGCTTGATCTGCCTCCGGGTACGGGGGACGTCGCACTAGACGTACATCAGATGCTGCCTCACAGCAAAGAAATCATCGTTACAACACCGCATGCAACCGCTGCCTTTGTAGCTGCACGTGCAGGTGCCATGGCCATTCAGACGGAACATGAGCTGCTTGGTGTCGTAGAGAACATGGCTTATTATGAATGCAGCAAATGCGGAGAGAAAGATTATGTATTTGGCCGAGGTGGTGGGGGGACTCTTGCCGAGAGTCTTCATACAGAACTGCTTGCGCAGATTCCACTGGGAGCGCCGGATAATCATATTTCGGAGCCGGATTTTTCCCCATCCGTGTATAAAGCAGATACAAGCATCGGGGCGATTTACGACGAGGTTGCCCAGTCTGTTGATGCCAAGTTTTAGTTTTCTTATGATGTAAAATATATAAAAAGGCCCACATCCATGGATGCGGGCTTTTTTCAACACTCGATATCTTTTAACTTTAAAGTATTATCGACTTACGATCCTCCATTACTTCCGTCTCCACCACTGTTACCATCACTACTGCCGTCTCCGCTGCCACTTCCGCCATCCCCATTGTCATCTTTGCTTTGGCCGTCCTGTTTGCCGCCTTGTTCTGTTTTGGGTTGCAACTCATCTTGGACTACCTTTTTAAGCAAAGTCAGTACTTCCATCCGAAATAAAGGATTTTGCATGACTTCCTGCATAACGGTCATCGTTTGTTTACGATATTCTGGCGTTTTGGTCATATCCATGAACATCTTGGATACTTCAGGAGATTTCATGACATCCCCAATGGATTTTTGATACGTTGGATCTTTGATTAACTGCATATGCAGTTGCTTGCTTTGAGAGTTAATTACTTTGGCGAATTCACCTGCAAATTGTGGATCCGTCATAATTTTCTCGAATTCCTTCTGGTATTCAGGAGCCGTGATGGTATCTTTTACAGCTATACGTATTTGTTCTGAAGATTGCATAGGCATTAACATTTTCATACCCACTGTCCCAGATCCACCGCCAGAAGCTCCACTTTGGCCAGAAGCGCCGCCTTCCCCACCACCAGAAGAACTTTGTCCAGTGAGTGCTTCCTCGACCGCCTTTTTGCCTTCGTCACTTTTGAGAATATCCACGACCATCGTTTTCATCTCTTTATAACCGCCCTGAGGAGGCGAATAATTCTGATCTGAGCCACAGCCGGCGAGCATGACGGATAGTCCAAGTACGACACAGCATAACTGCCACAAAGGCCGTTTCATGTGCACAACCCCTCCTTGATTAGATACTGGATGTAGTATGTGATGGGAAACCGCTAAATATGTTGAATGATGATGGTTTTTTGCTGTGAAGGTTGGTAAAATAAACTCTCGGGGGTGGAAAACATTTGAATTTACGTAAATGGTTTTTCCTATTTTGGTCAGCTTTGCTTATTGGGGCTGCGGGATCATTAGTGACGGGTCTAATTATGATGTTGGTTAATGGAGAAAAAACGAATGGAATGACCGATTTTTTATTTTATCTCCTGATCTTGTTTGGTTCCGGTATTATGATTAGCGTGTATTCGCAAATGGGTTTTTTCGCATACTTGATATTGAACTATATGGGCAAAGGTGTATTTTCGAAACGCAGTTGGCAAATTGTACAGATTGTTCTAACCGTGTTGGCATTATTTGATGTCATGTTTTTACGTTTGTTTGTTGGTGGGGAACGAGAACGGCTATCCGATATTGTGCTTGGAGTCATTATTTTGGCAGCTGGAATTGTTACCGCTTACGTAAAAGTGAAACAGACACATATTTCGGCGTTGGTACCTACACTCTTTTTCATGGTGGCTGTTACCGTGGTGGAGACGATCGGTGTTTTACGAATTGATGTAAATGCGGCTACCATCTTTATTGTGGTTCCACTGTTAATCTGTAATGCATACCAAATGCTGATATTGCACAGGCTGGTAGATGGGTCCATGGAGCAGCGGGTGAGTGGAAAGAACGAAGTACAAGAAAGTCATGCGTAGCGATTATCTTACAAAAAAACGCCAAAAAGAGCTAACCTGGTTAGCTCTTTTCATTTATGCGCTTCAGCGCCTTTTACAGGACGTGGAGATCTTCGGAAGGCAAGTATACAGTTTGCATCACCAATACTGTTTTAATTAACGCTTACTGTGCACTGGCTTGGTCGCGAACTTCCGTACCTTTGACACTTGAATGGTTAAGCAGCTCAGAAACCGTCACGAACTCATACCCTTGATTTTTTAACTTGTCGATTATCACAGGTAATGCTTCATGCGTTTGTTTCGAGGAATCACTGGCGTGCAACAGAACAATGTCACCCGGGTGCGCCTTACTAACAACACGATCAACAATGGTCTGTACACCAGGGTTCTTCCAATCCTGCGAATCGGTGTCCCATTGGACTACTTGATAATTCAAACTGCTGGCAACTTGGAGAACGCGTTTGTCAAAGTCGCCATTAGGCAGGCGTAGTAATTTCGGTTCTTTTCCCGTTAAATCGGTTAAAATGCTATGAGCTGTCGAAATTTCCTTGCGGATTTCCTCTTCAGTCAGACTGCTGTAATTATCATGCTTGTGACCATGACTGCCGATTTCGTATCCTGCGTCTTTGATGGCTGTAACAATCTCGGGGTGTGTCTTACTCCAGGGGGAGGATAAGAAGAACGTTGCCTTCTGTACTTTATTATCTTGGAGGACCTTCAGAATAGGCTCTGTCCTTTTATCTCCCCAGCTAATGTCAAAAGTGAGTGCGATAACCTTCTTCTCGGTTGGAACGCTGTATACGGCGGATGGTGCATCCTCCGAGAATACAGAAATATTGCCGCTCTCCAGATAAATAATCCCGATAGCAAAGACGGCAGCAACCAGCACAATCAGGAAACGTTTGATCTTTTTGCCGCTAAATACATAGAATGAGTTCATTTCAATAAGCGCCCCTCTCCCATAAGAAATGCTTGTTTACTCTCCAATGTATGCTCGTACCTCGCAGTTATTCGTATCAGACGTTTGTTTGTCCAACATCTTGGTTTTACAGGAGGATATTATGTTAAAATTCAGTACATTTCTTAGAGCTTTAGGTTCCATTCGTGGTGCATTAATATGGTCGATTGTATTGTTTGTTGTCGGAATAGGCACGGGATGGGTGAGTACAGGAACACTTGAGGATATATTGTTGAATCAAATCGGGGGGCTAAGGGAGGTTAGTGAGCGGCTGGAGCAGGGGGACAATGTGCAATGGAACTTCTTCCTCTTTATCTTTTTTAATAATGCCATCAAAAGTGTACTTGTGATCTATGCTGGTATCTTCTTTGGCATTCTGCCTGTCGTTTTCCTGTTGATCAATGGCATGGTTATCGGATTTCTGGTACACACCACAATGAACTATGGGGCTAGCTTCTTTGATATTGTTGTGAAAGGACTTCTTCCACATGGCATTATTGAAATTCCGGTAATTATTATCGCATGCGCATTTGGTCTAAGGTTTGGTGGATTGGTTCTCAAAAGTCTTGGTCAATTTAGCGGGGAGAAACGAAATACGATTGGCAGCCAGTGGAGTGCGTTTATGCGTACAACGGTAACTGCATCCTTCTGGATTGTTATTTTGCTTTTTGTTGCAGCGATTATCGAAAGTACACTTACCTACAGCCTGGTGCGAGGATAAATTTGTATGGGATGACATTCATAAATTTTCAGAAAGTTGACCATAACAATAAA
Organism: Paenibacillus sp. LK1; assembly: GCF_002750415.1. Taxonomy (NCBI): domain Bacteria; kingdom Bacillati; phylum Bacillota; class Bacilli; order Caryophanales; family Paenibacillaceae; genus Paenibacillus; species Paenibacillus sp. LK1. Next base: position 749 of record NZ_PEII01000022.1, on the reverse strand, counting down.
ACGGGTTTCAGTAGCAACCACAAAAGGACAAACAAAGATGATCCTAGGTTTGCTACTAAAACCGGCGCTGTCCAATATATGGCCTGAATTAAGGGGCTCGAATATGACATACAATGGGACACGCCATTATCCATATGCAGAAAAAGGAGAACTCTAATGCTGGGTATGCTGTTTAACGAGAAGGAATGCAAGGAACTGGATTATGTGCTGCGCAAAGAGCTCGACGAAATGTTGTTCGACTTAAGTGACAACCGTCTCGATCAAGAAATTAAATACGCCATAGCGAGTCGCTACAAGACTGTGTTCCGTATGTATGCACGCTTTGCCCCACCCAAAGAGCTATCCAAATATGCTAGAGGTGGCAAACTAAAAAAATCCAAGCCGTAATGATGTGGTAGTGGGATGCTAAAGTTCACCAATATAAGAGAGGTGCGGCCCGTAAAGCCAGCGCTGTACCTCAGACACCATGAATCAGGAATAGGTAGAATAGGCGGCTTTGAAAAGGATATGAAACAATTTGTCGAAAAAGGGTTGACCTTTTTTGTTCAATATGATAAATTAATTTTCGTTCCTTTTTTAAGGAAAAGTTAACTGAAACAAGCGCTGAAATAAAGCGATTGAAAATAAATCGAAAAAAAGTGCTTGCAAAGGAAACTTAAACATGATATATTATAAAAGTCGCCGCTGAAAATACGGTGACGAGGAAAACTGAAACAAATTGAATGTTTGATCTTTGAAAACTGAACAAC
>NZ_PEII01000021.1:0-67140 GCF_002750415.1 Paenibacillus sp. LK1 | reverse complement strand
GATAAGCTCATTTTGAAACTGACGATTCATTATGAATCAAAAGTTACTATCCATTTGTTCAGTTTTCAAGGAACTTGTTGTCCGTTTGTGTTATTGCTTGTCAACCGGACAGGAATCTTATCTTATCATGTTGACTAACTAACTGTCAACTCTTTTTTTTCGTCAGCGTTCAAAGCGTTTCGACAATCATTAGCTTGAGGCGACAAGAAATAATATATCATGATCTAATTTATTTAGCAAGCACTTTTTAATAAGCTTTATATAAATACTTTATAATCCACAATCCCTCTAGCTAAGGAACTCTCAACTACATCAATCGACAGATTATATGAATGCAGCAGGATCACTCTATTTACATACAGATACTTCGGGTTACTGAATAAATGAATTCTATTTACTAAAACAGATGGGCGCATCTACTTTTGAACAAATAGTAATAGATAACCATTTAGAGGATACTTTTATATAAGAAGTGTCATCCCCTACACTTTTGATGCAAGTGATCCAAACGCTCTATAATAAGGTATATATAATATAGAATAAGGAATGAATAGGATACTCCCGTACAAGGAGGCGCTGACACAATACTCAATAATACTAAATTCAGAACCCGCTCTCTAATCACAATCGGCTTCATTTATATCGAAGATGCTCTGATGAATAACCTATATGGGGTGAACGCATATGAAGCAATGGCTGAAGAACATTCGAAAGGGTTATGGTAAAAAGCTCGTTTCCATTCATGCCTGGAATGCCTGGATTGTGGTCATCCTCGCGGTATCAGGCCTTATGTTGGTCGGTGGTTTCTGGCGTGAGTTACTCGGGATCGGACGTGTATGGTTAAAGTGGCTACATATTGTCGTCGGGATAGCTATGCTGGCTCCTGTGGTATATTACTTACTTTTGGCCGGAAAGCACTGGAAACAAATTCGTAATCGGCCTTGGCAGAGAGCAAATACAATCGTTGTTCTTGCACTGCTGGTAGGGTGGCTGTTGTCAGGAGTTGTGTTATGGCAGTTCAAGCTCGCTGGGCCGAGATGGTCGAATGCCGCGCTTCTTGTACATGATTTGCTGACTTGGGTGGGCCTGCCTTATATTATCTACCACTCTATCACGCGAACGAGATGGTTAAAAGACCCTGCACGCCGTGCAGTAAAAGCAACGACAGTTGTAGCAGAGGGTAGAAATATCCTGCATTCAACTGATGCTCCTGATGAAAATACGTCGCCAGCAGCGGTCGTTTCTACCGAATCTATACGTACCATTAAGGAGAGTCCTCTCCATCAAACAGAGAAACCTCAACCCGTATATACACGGCGGGCATTTATTCGGTCTGCTGTAGGAGTGGGGCTAGCTGTGACTTTGGGGCCTACTTTTATATCATGGGTTGGACGAAACCTCAAACTAGACAACAGTATTGATAGCATGCTGGAGAACAATCCCAATCACATGGTGCCCTTACCACAAGCACTGCCAGCTTCCTCACCTCCCGTCGGAGGCGGGGCCGAAGGTCATTTTCGCGTATACACGGTAACACCGATACCTTCCTTTTCCAATGCAAACTGGTCATTCCGGATTGATGGGCTTGTTGAACGCGCACAGGTATGGAACTGGGAGCAATTTGTGAAGCTTGCTCGTACCGTTCAGGTCAGTGACTTTCACTGCGTAACAGGCTGGTCTGTTTATAAGAACACCTGGGAAGGCATATCTCTTAAGCAACTATTGACCCAAGCCGGAGTAAAACCCGAAGCACACAGCGTCAAATTCTACTCAGGAGACGGTGTATATACAGATGCGATAACGATGGATCAGGCACAGATGGAGGATATAATGGTAGCTGTCATGCATGATGGGAAACCGATTCCAGCAGATCTGGGCGGTCCGGTACGATTGGTCATTCCCCAGATGTATGCCTATAAGTCCGTCAAGTGGCTGAATCGTATTGAACTGATCGACAGCGAACATATCGGCTACTGGGAAGAACGAGGATACGACAAGGATGCATGGCTTACTGGTGCTTCTCAGGCGCGTTCCTGATTGGAGTTACTGCCGATATAGTTGAATTCAAATAAATGTGCAAACCAAAGACCCCCGTTCCACTTATGCGTGGTACAGGGGTCTTTAAGTTATCTATTGCTTATTCGAGATACGCTGCGATTTAATCAAAGCCTACTCACATTCAGAATCTATCCCTCTTGATTCAAAAGACGTACAAGTTCATCCTCATCCTCAATAGTAGGAATGCCGAGATCATGAGCTTTAGTCAGTTTAGAACCTGCCTTCTCTCCGGCAATAACGAGGTCTGTCTTTTTGGAGACACTGCCCGTTACCTTCGCTCCAAGTGCTTCCAGTCGTTGTGTTGCCTCTTCCCGCGTGAGTTGATGCAGTGTTCCAGTCAGCACGACCGTTTTGCCACTGAAGAAGGAATCTTCCACAATCGCTGCTGGTGCCTCAGGCGCCTGGGCTTTCACGCCCAAATTCAGCATCTTCTCTATAGCTGCCTGTGTGAACGGGTCTGCAAAGAAAGTCACAATGCTCTCAGCTACAATGCCGCCAACATCGGGTAGTTCAACGAGTTCCTCTGCCGTTGCATTCATAATGGCATGCAGGTCGCGGTAATGTTCAGCCAGCATACGTGTAGTCGATTTACCTGTATTCGGAATACCCAGTGAATATAGGAACGAAGCGAGGTCACGATCCTTACTCTGCTCCAGGGCAGCAATAAGGTTGTTCGCTTTCTTTTCACCAAACCGCTCCAGCTTCACCAAATCATCGAATTGCAATGTATACAGGTCAGCGGGCTCACGCACGTTCAATTCATCGTACAGCTGAATCGCCGTTTTTTCGCTGAATGTCTCGATGTCCATTGCATCACGGGAAGCAAAATGAGAAATCCGGGCCACCGTCTGCGGTTTGCACGCCAGCTTGTTGTTACAGAACAAATGCGCTCCACGCTGTTCCAGCGGGAATCCACATGCCGGACATTGCTCAGGGAACACGATTTCCTCGCCATCACTCTCTTCAGTCACTTTACCCAGGATCTCAGGAATGACATCATTGGAACGACGGATAAAGACACGTGTACCCAAGGCAAACTTCAAATTTTTCCGCTCAATGTCACCCACGTTATTCAATGTACAGTTCTGTACCGTTACCCCAGCTAGCTCAACCGGTTCAACTCGAGCAAGTGGAGTCACTTTGCCGGTACGGCCCACATTCCAGACAACAGAGTTCAGAACGGTCGTGGTCTCTTCCGCCTCGAACTTGTACGCTACCGCCCAACGAGGGAATTTATCCGTATAACCCAATGCCTCACGGGTGCGCATGTCTGTGATTTTAATAACAGCTCCATCGATCAGGTAGTCCAGTTGACCACGACTTTCTTGTATCGCAGCTAATTGCTCCATCACATCATCAAACTCATGGAAATATGTAATGGATGGATTGACTTTGAATCGATTCTCACGGAGAAAATCCATCATCTCCTGATGGTTGGCAAACTGAATATCATCCGAATAACCTACATTATAGAAATAGGCGTTCAACCGCCGCTCTGCGGTAGTCTTCGGGTTCAAGTTGCGCAGCGCTCCTGCTGCTGCATTCCGGGCATTTTTGAGCGGCTCTGCTGCTGTTTCATTATAACGATTCAATACAGACAGGTTCATGATGCCTTCACCCTGGACTTCAATCGTGCCGCCTGTATAAGGGATTTTGAGGGGAACCGACTTAATCGTTCTAACTTGAGCCAAGATGCCCTCGCCTACGGTTCCGTTTCCACGCGTAGAGGCTTGAACTAACTCACCGTTTGTATACGTTAGATTAAGGGTCAAACCGTCAAACTTCAGTTCGATTACATAGCCAGGTTCGGGCAACGGATTATCTGGATTTTTGGTGTTGAAGTCATTGACCAGCTTGAGCACACGAGTATTCCAGTTTCGCAGCTGCTCTATATTCTGGGCTTTGTCCAAGCTCCACAATGAGGATAAATGGCGATGTGGTGTAAACCCTTTGAGCAGTTCACCACCCACACGCTGTGTCGGAGAATCAGGCAAAACCATGCCACTCTCCTGTTCCAGCGTAACCAGTTCGTCGTACAGAAGATCATACTCCTTATCACTGATCTGCGGCTGATCCATCGTGTAGTACTGATAATTATGCTGGTTCAGCTCGGTAACGAGTTGCTCCATCCGGTGCATCGGGTCCATACAGGGCCATCCCTCCGTTATTATAATTTGGATCTATGTAGAACGAACGTTAGAGCAAGCTCTACATTCGTTCATGAATATCTATTCCACTTTGGTAATGGGAGCAAAGCCTGCAAGCAGACGTTTTAGGCCAACCGGGGCCGGGAATGCGATCTGAAGCTCTGTGTCATTACCTGTGCCTTTCACCCCAACAATGGTACCAGTTCCCCATTTGCCGTGTTGTACTTTATCTCCGGCTTTGAAACCATCAGAACCAGCTCCGGCAGCGACCGGTTTAGATGCTGACGACGGGGCAGGCGTGCTGGATGTGCTGGACGACGTACTCATGGTAACCCGTGAGGACGTAACTGACGAAGCGGAAGAACCGCTTTGGCTCTGACGATCAAACAACTTGCTTGCTCCACCAAAGTTACTCCCTCCACTGGCACCAAGTCCACGGCCACCGTATGATCCACCTGCGCTGCTACCACGACGGTAGCGGTCACGAGCGATGGAGGTATCTTCTTTTAGCTCATCCGGAATTTCATCCAGGAAGCGTGATGGCGGGTTCGCCGTTGTGCGTCCGAACAAGGTCCGCATTTGCGCGCAAGACAGGAAGAGTTGTTCTTCCGCACGCGTAATGCCCACATAAGCCAGTCTGCGTTCTTCCTCCAGCTCCTCGTTATCCATAAAGGCCCGGCTGTGCGGGAAAACTCCTTCCTCCATACCAACGATAAAGACGACAGGGAATTCTAGACCTTTGGCACTGTGCATCGTCATCAGGGTAACTGCATCACTCTGATCCTCTTCATCATCGTTCATGCTGTCGATATCCGCAATCAGTGCGAGATCGGTGAGGAACGAAACGAGTGTTTTGTCTTCATTATTTTTCTCAAATTCCATGGTAACGGACAGGAACTCATCAATGTTCTCGAGCCGTGCACGGGATTCGAGTGTGTTTTCATTTTGCATCTCAAGCCGGTACTGGCTCATTTCGAGAATCTTCTCGGTCAATTCGGTCACAGACAGATACTCTACCATCTGATGCAGCGCGGCGATCATGTCATAGAACTCCACCAGCGCATTCCGCGTTCGACCGGCAAAACCAAGATCATCCACGACCTGAAGCACACGGTATATTGAAATCCCCCGTTCTCCTGCCGCAGCTGCCAGCTTCGCGACCGTTGTATCACCAATGCTGCGTTTTGGTACATTAATAATCCGGGTAAGGCTGATGTCATCATCAGGGTTGGAAAGCAGGCGCAGATACGCCAGAATGTCCTTAATCTCTTTACGATCATAGAACTTGATGCCGCCAACGATCTGATATGGAATATCAGACTTGATCAGAATTTCCTCTATAACCCGGGACTGGGCATTGGTACGGTACAAAATAGCATGGTTTTGATAGGATTTGCCATTCTTCACATTTTTACTAATCTCGGAAGTTACAAAATACCCCTCATCATGTTCGGAATCCGCACGATACACCTTGATCTTTGAGCCACCCTCTTTGTCCGTCCACAGTTTCTTCGGTTTGCGCCCAGTGTTCAGGCCGATTACCTCATTGGCTGCATTCAGGATATTCGAAGTGGAACGATAGTTCTGCTCGAGCAAAATCGTATTGGCTTCAGGGTAGTCTTTCTCAAAATTCAGGATGTTGCTAATATCCGCTCCACGCCAGCGATAGATTGATTGGTCACTATCCCCTACGACGCAAATGCGGTGATGACTATCAGCGAGCATACGGCACAGCATATACTGCGCACGGTTGGTATCCTGGTACTCATCCACGTGAATGTACTGGAATTTCTTTTGGTAAAAGTCGAGAACTTCCGGTACCTCTTTGAAAAGTTGAATGGTCGCCATGATGAGATCGTCAAAATCGAGCGAGTTGTTTGCACGGAGCCGTTTCTGGTACATCTTATATACCTTCGCCACAATGCCTTCAAAATAGTCAGCAGCCTGCTTCTCATATTGCTCCGGACTGATCAATTCATTCTTCGCGGTGCTCATCATCGATTGAACGGCTTTTGGTTCAAATTTCTTTGTGTCGATGTTCTGGTCTTTCATACAACTACGAATGACAGATAATTGATCAGATGAATCCAAAATGCTGAAATTGGAGGTGAAGCCGATGCGTTCAATATCACGGCGCAGAATACGCACACACATGGAGTGGAACGTTGATACCCAGATGTCACGACCCTGAGAGCCGCCAACCAGTTGGGAGACCCGGTCTTGCATCTCGCGTGCTGCTTTGTTCGTAAACGTAATAGCCAAAATGCCCCACGGGGGTGCTTTTCGTGTTGCAATAAGATAGGCAATCCGGTGGGTGAGCACCCGGGTCTTACCACTGCCCGCTCCGGCCATTATCAGTAGCGGTCCATCCGTCGCCTCGACGGCTTGCCGTTGGGGGGTGTTAAGCCGTGCAACGGCATCATGTATATTTACAGGTTGCATGCATGCATGCTCCTTTCATTGGTTGAAATATAAAGTCTAATTCAGAGGTTACACTAGGACTCCGATTGCAGAACCGTCCTTCGATCGCTGTTATCCCCAGATTTTTTTGATTCCCTTCTCCAAAGGGAAAATCCGGTGATAAAGGCGAACACTTCGTTTCTCCAGATCGATTCCGCCTTCTCCGTTTTAGTATAAAAGATAATTAATCCTTATAAAAACTGTTCTATAATAGCAAAGCCAAAGTTCTATTTTAACAGATCAAGAGGGGAAATTGGGGGAATGGTAAACTAAACCGATTAAACGGATTGTTTCACAGCTTGGATCGTCTCCAACGCCTTGTTCAAATCACTGTAAACAATGTTGCCAACCACTACGGTGTCTGCGACCTGTGCAGCTTGTCCAGCTTTCTCCGGACTATCAATCCCGCCGCCATAGATGAGATGCGCCTTGTTGAGTTGTCTGTGTGTCTCTCCAACCAGCTCCATATCTCCAAACGTTCCGCTGTACTCCATGTATACGATAGGCAGGTTAAGCAGACGTTCCGCAGCCTGGGCGTAAGCAACCGCAGCATCCGTCGTTAATTCCGTATCCGCTCCGGTCATTCTGGCAACAGTGGAGTCGGCATTAAGAACAATATAGCCTTCTGCAATAAGCAGATCCCATGGGATCAGGTAACCATAACGCTCGATGGCTTGCTGGTGCTGTCCGATCATCCATTTGCTATCCGTTGCATTCAGCACCATCGGAATCAGATATCCGTCAAAACCAGGCACAACTGCCTCCAGCTCGGATACTTCAAGCACACAGGGCAGCTCGTAGCGACGTACTCTGGACATCAGGTCCACCGTATTGTCATAGGTAATTCCCGAAGACCCACCAACAATAATGGCATCGGTTCCCGACATGCAGATCAGGTCGAGTGCTTCATCCGTTATTTCCCGGTCCGGGTCTAGCTTAAATACATGTCTCCACTGCTTAATCATGTCTATCAACGAACATTCCTCCAGAGGTTCTTCTGCATCCTAAAAAGCTTGTAAACTAAGTCTAAGTCAGCAGGGAGTGAGTGTCAATGTTCGTATAAAAAGGGGAACAAAAAATCACAGACTTTTCCCTGGAATTGCAGGAGAAGCCTGTAATTTTAGATGGTAGGGATGTGATGCTACAGAATTTAAGCCAGCGCCTGGCGCCAGTTCGAACATCAATATCTTGAGTAGGGTTGGATCTAAAGTCTAAAGTAGGACACTGCATCCTTTGAATCAACATTTAATACTCAAGGCTTCCAGGCAAAACGTGTGTTCATCTCATCCAGTTCCTGCTCGGTCAATACATCCGAATACACGCCGTACACGCCCCATTTCTCATAGTTCGCTACCTGGTCAGTGTCATTAATGGTATGCACGTAGGTGACGGCTCCAGCCTGCTTCAGCTTGGCAACGAAATTCTGGTTTACTTTATATTCCGGCATGGTTACGGCATCGATGTCATTCTTTTGTACAAAATCAACCACCTGGGCTTCAGTATCCTGCGTAGCGTAAAGTGTATAGATAATAGAAGGAAACGCGTAGATTTCTTTCACGGTTTCGAGCATCGGCTCGTTATAGATCTGTACTACAACCCGATTAAGGATTGAAGGGTCATGTTTCTTGGCTGCGTCCACGAGTGATTTTAGCACCTGCTGAATATCCTCGTCCTTCTGTTCCTTGGTATCGGTCACGATATACATATCCGGGTACTTGGCCAATACATCCATAATGCCATCGGCATCCATCGGTTGGTACATGCCCAGAATGGGCGTATTCATGAATTCATCATGTGTCAGCGCCCCAGCCTGTTTGTCCTCGGGTAACTCCTCGTCCTGTCCCAGCATTTTACTCATATTGGCGGTCCATTCATGTCTGGCTACTGCTTTACGGTCCGAGGTCAGCATAAAGTCAATCTCAAACACACGTGTGCCCTTCTCATAATTGGCAATCATCGCCTCATAGGCGTTGGTGTAGCGCTGCTCACGGATACTGCCCATTGCATGAGCAATCAGTCGATAGGCCGTAAACCCATCGTGCTGCTCCTCGCTCTGACTGTCATAGGCAAAAAAGAGTGTGCCCACGGTTACGATGAGTAGTGTAATGACGGCGGCAATTCGTTTCATATGGCGTTCACATCCTTATCAGGGTGGTAGGAAAGAAAAAGAGTATGATTATCATGATATGACGAAGCATGTACGGTTTTTCCTTTTTGATAGCTAACTACCCTGATTGGAGAGGTGTAAAACAAAAAGCCGCCCGAAGGCGGCTGTAAAATCTAGGGATGCAGTATTTCGGATGGATAAGAATCACGATCTATTCGGCTTGTTGTTCACTCAATTCATTCAGAAATGCGATTAAAGCTTCTCGCCAAGCTCTCATGGGTGGCAGACCGTTTGTACGAATAGCAAGATGATCCATTACGGAATATTGAGGTCGAGGAGCAGGACGTGGGAATTGCCCGGTGGTACAAGGCTCGAGAACAGCACTCGGTTTGAATCCGGATTGCTTAGCTGCTTCTTCTGCAATGGCCTGTGCAAATTCATACCAGGTGCATGTTCCAGAATTAGAGGCATGGTAGATACCATATTTTTCAGTTAATGAAAGGTTACTCACGAGTCTGGCTAAATCCACAGTATATGTGGGCGACCCTTGTTGATCATGAACCACCTGAAGTCGGGGACGCTTCTCCAGAAGTTCCAACATGGTTTTGACAAAATTACTGCCATGTACTCCAAACACCCAAGATGTTCGTATAATAAACCATCGCGTGCAGAGACTCTCGACCAATCTCTCTCCGGCAAGCTTTGACTTGCCATACACGGTCTGCGGGTTCGTCAAATCAAATTCCTGATAAGGTCTCGTTGCGGTGCCATCAAATACATAATCGGTACTAATATAGATCAGCTTGGCTTTCACTTTCTCTGCAGCAACAGCTATATTTCTAGTGCCTGTTACATTGACTGTGTACGCCATATTCTCATCTGTCTCGGCCTTATCAACGGCTGTATAGGCAGCACAATGAACGATGATGTGAGGCTGAAAAGCGTTAATGGTTTCTCTGCATTGCTGTTGGTCGGTAATGTCCAATTGATCCCTGTCACAGGCCATGACATCATGACCACCAGCTTGAAATGTCTTTACAACATCGTATCCGAGCTGTCCCGCAGCCCCTGTCACCATCACTCTATATTTCATTCTGTAGAATCACCCATTCGATCGCCGTATTGAAGTTTTACATAATCTTGATACGTACCTGATTGAATTCGTGTCCACCATTCCTGATGATTCAGATACCACTGGATGGTTTCCTTAATCCCTGTCTCAAAATTGTGCACGGGCTTCCAGCCAAGTTCAGTATGCAATTTGGTCGGGTCAATCCCATAACGTCGGTCGTGCCCCAATCGATCCTGTACATATTGAATCAAACTTGCAGGTTTGCCTAGTTGTTCTAGAATCTTTTCAACAATATATATATTAGTACGTTCGTTATTTCCTCCGATGTTATATACCTCTCCAATCTTGCCATTATGAATGACCAAATCGATAGCACTACAGTGATCTTCTACATAAAGCCAATCACGAATATTAAGCCCATCGCCATAGACAGGAATAGCCTCATCATTTAATGCACGAGATATAATAAGCGGTATAAGCTTTTCTGGAAATTGGAAAGGTCCATAATTGTTCGAACAACGTGTAATGTTTACAGGCAAACCAAAGGTTTCATGATACGCTCTTACAAGCAAATCCCCACCCGCTTTACTGGCAGAGTAAGGACTGTTCGGCATCAAAGGTGTCTCTTCTGTAAACAAACCTGTTGGACCAAGTGAGCCATATACTTCATCCGTAGACACCTGAACATATTTGGTAACCTGATATTTCTTCGCGGCATCCAGCAACACCTGAGTTCCGAGTACATTGGTGCGCACAAAAATATCCGGGGACAGAATGCTGCGATCCACATGAGACTCAGCCGCAAAATTGACGATTACATCGATCCCTTGGGAAATAATTTGTTCCATTTGCTGAACGTCAGTGATATCCGCTCGGATAAACGTATATTGAGAATTCGATTCTACGGATTGCAAATTCTCAAGGTTGCCCGCATACGTTAAGGAATCCACGTTAACAATTTCATAATCAGGATGCTCACGAAGCATATACATCACAAAGTTGCTGCCAATAAATCCAGCCCCTCCAGTAACGAGCAGTTTCATGTTATCTCTCTCCTTCTGCCCCCAGATACTGTACGATCCGAGAAGCTTGTTTTAGTTAGCCAAAATTCAGTTCCGCCCCTTGAAGTAAAGGGTGCTTCTGGTCTTTCTCGGAGAGAATGGGATTCGACACAGGCCAATCAATTCCGAGCGCTGGATCGTTCCACAATATACCCCGGTCATGTTCAGGCGAATAGTATGCGTCCACCTTATATGTCACCTGTGTATGTGGCACCAGTGTACAGAACCCATGAGCGAAACCTTGAGGGACAAGCAACTGCCGCTGATTATACTCACTGAGAATGACACTTTTCCACTGTCCGAAGGTTGGTGAAGTGGTACGAATATCTACAATAACATCATAGATGGCTCCAGATATAACTCTGACCAACTTGGTCTGTGCTCTGGGCTGAAGCTGGTAATGAAGTCCGCGAAGAACTCCAGCTTCTGCGGACAGGGATTGATTGTCCTGCACGAATACATGATGTATACCATTTTCATTCAGAACACGCTCATTATAACTTTCCATGAAATATCCCCGATGATCGCCATAAACCTTAGGTTCCAATATAGCTGCGCCATTCATAAACAGCGGAATCACCTTCATGTTATCCCTCCGTTATTGCTATTAACAGCATTTCTTCATATTAATCTATGTATATGTAAGGCATCGGGCAAGTGATCGTTCATTGGCCTGGTTAAATCACGATATTTCAATACGTTGTTCCATAAAATAATTAAAACCCAGCCGGTGTCTAACTTTCGGCTGGGCTTAATCATAGCGATTTCTCTATTTGTTCTGTACTATCTGCTCCAAATACTTCAACAAATCATCTCTAAGATCCGGGCGCTGAAGCGCATAATGAATCGTGGTTTTAATAAAACCAAGTTTCTCCCCAACATCATGACGTAGGCCATCAAAGTGATAGGCGAGAATCTGTCGTTGGTCATTCAGACGGGACAAAGCATCCGTTAACTGGATTTCTCCGCCCACGCCAGCAGACTGCTGACCAAGGATATCGAAGATATCCGGCGTTAGAATATAACGCCCCATAATAGCCAGATTGGAAGGTGATTCTTCCGTCTTCGGTTTCTCGATCAAACGACGCGCGCGGTATACACGATCTTCGGTGCGAGATACCAATTCCCCATCCACAATCCCGTAACGAGACACTTCGCTCCAATCAACAGGCTGCACACCTACGATTGGAGATTGCAATTCATCATAGACTTCGATCATCTGCTGTAGACAAGGATGTCTGGACTCCACGATGTCATCTCCTAGCAGGACAGCAAATGGTTCATTTCCGATAAACTTGCGGGCACACCAGATGGCGTGTCCCAGACCCTTTGGTTCCTTTTGACGGATATAATGGATGTCTGCCATCTCGGAGGGTTTGCGAACTTCATTCAGCAGATCCCATTTCTTTTTACCAGCAAGATTCTGCTCCAGTTCGAATGAATAGTCAAAATGATCCTCGATGGCCCGTTTACCTTTACCTGTTACGATAATGATATCCTCAATGCCTGAAGCCACGGCTTCTTCAATAATGTACTGGATCGTTGGTTTATCAACGATTGGTAACATTTCCTTGGGCATCGCCTTCGTGGCAGGAAGAAACCGGGTACCGAGCCCGGCCGCTGGAATGATTGCTTTGCGAATACGCATGCTGAGCCCCACTCCTTTTTTTGCTAGAGTCATATTTTAATATATTAAATGATGGTAAACTCCAATGTGATTGGACTTCATTATACCATCAACAACTCCCGGATATCCTGCTCGGATAAGGTAGTCGATCCTCGATCTCCGGGTTCAATGACTTCGGCAATCAAATCTTTTTTGCGCTGCTGCAGTTCCAGAATCTTCTCCTCAATTGTACCTTCCGTAACGAGGCGGATAACCTGTACAACTTGTTTCTGCCCCATACGATGGGCACGTCCGATGGCCTGTTCTTCCACGGCGGGATTCCACCACAAATCATATAAAATAACAGTATCTGCACCCGTTAAATTCAATCCGGTACCGCCAGCTTTCAAGGAGATCAGGAACAGCTCAGCTTCGCCTTCGTTGAATCTGCGGCACATCTCTACCCGACTCTGTGCAGGTGTCTGACCATCCAGGTAGAACAAATCTCTCCCCTGTGCAGCGAGCGTCTGTCGAATTAGATTCAGCATGCTAGCGAACTGGGAGAAGATGAGAATCCGCTTGCCAGCAGCCAGACAATCCTCTACCGTCTCCAGCAGCTGCTCCATTTTCCCGGAATCCCCTTGATAACCCTCCACAAAGAGAGCAGGATGACAGCACAACTGGCGCAGGCGTGTAATACCAGCAAGTATTTTGATCCGGTTCTTCTGAAAACCGTTCTCTTCCATATCCTTGGATGTCTCATCCTGAAGCTGGGATAGATAGGCGGCATACAGTTTCTTCTGTTCGTCCTTCAGCTCGGAGCGCTGTACGGTTTCAATACGATCGGGTAATTCCTCCAGCACGTCTTTCTTAAGACGACGGAGAATAAACGGACGAACCATTCGCGCGATCCGCTCAGGTGGCAGGTCCCGGAATCTGCGATAACTTGGAAACAAGCCCGGGAAAACCGCTTCAAAGATTGACCACAGCTCATCCAATGAATTCTCCACGGGTGTTCCTGTAAGAGCGAAGCGACGTGGTGCCTGAATCTGTTTAACAGCCTGAGCCGTCTGGGAAGAAGAATTTTTGATTGCCTGGGCTTCATCCAAAATAAGCGTATGAAACGTTCTCCCCAGATATGTGTCCAGATCACGCCGCAATAGAGGGTAGGAAGTCACAATAACATCTGCGTCATCCATACCTGCGAGCATACTTGCACGTTCGTCTTTTTGACCCGCTGCAATCAATACTCGCAAATGCGGTGCAAAACGGGCAAATTCATTCGCCCAGTTGTACGTTAATGAAGCTGGTGCAACGACGAGTACTGGAGGATGAGCAGGTTGTTGGGGCAACAATCCGACCTGTACTTCATCTGGGATGTTACTTCCGAAGGTTCCCTCATCGACAGTGTGGCTAGCATCACCTGGATGATTACTATTGTGCTGTTTCGGCTTTTCTTTCAGTTCTGCCGCGATATAGGCGATACTTTGCAGCGTTTTTCCAAGTCCCATATCATCTGCCAGAATGCCGCCAAATCGGTAAAATGCGAGTGTGCGCAGCCACTGGTATCCACTCGCTTGATAATCACGCAACACAGGAGCAAGCTCATCCGGCAGCGCAAAATCCATCCGCTCGGGATCACGAAGATCATCCAGGAAACGTTTCAGGGAACCTCCCCACTTCACATGTCCGGATACCTCGTCCCGGCCCGGAAGCTGTAACGCCCGAACTGCTGGCATCCGAATATGACTGCCCTTGATGTCGCCCGACGCAAGTCCAAGCGAGTCCGCCATGTGTGCGAAGCTGTCCGCTCCTTCATTTTCGAGAGAGACAAACACACCGCTGCGCAAGCGGAAATACGGTTTCTTTTCCACAATGCTGCGCATAATTTCCTGAAGCTCCAGCTCATCTACACCTTCCATCTCGAATGAGATCTCCAGCCAATCCAAGCCTTTGCCCAGATCTGCCCGAACTTTCGGCGGTGTCGGATAGGATTGCACCATGGCCTTCACCGCATTCGGGATATAGATATCTACCTGCTTCTCAAGCTCCGGCAGCAGATGATACATCACATCGTATACCGCATCTTCTCGTTCACTCGCCCATACACTGCCATCCCGTTCCAGGAAAGAGCGATCTAGTCGGTCGATCAGGTTACGCTCCGCATGACGGTCACGTACCAAAATCACCTTTTTCTCTTCCTCATCGATCAAATATTCGGCCAGCGGATTAATTACCATTACATCATAGTCAAACTCCAGACGCGCAGTAATCCGTTCCCGGTAGAAATCGATATACAACTTTGGCGCAAGCTCCGGCTCTGCGATTCGTTCTCTCACCTGGGAGTCGATAGACAGATGTCCAAGTGTTCGCAATTCCGGTACTACATGCTGCACAAATTCATCCACCTGCTGAGCTGAAATATCGATACTTTCCTTGATTCCATAAGATGTGAGCGCTCTGCTCAAATCCTCCAGACTTCGCATCTGCATCGGCTCCAACATATGCAATTGCCCTTCCACCACGGCAGCATCATAGGCTGGAAGAAGAATCAGCTCACGAAATCCGGAGATCTCCAGCTGATATCCTTCATTAGTCCCCTGCGCAATACGGTAAAATAAAGGCAGTGCCCCCTCACCCAAAGTGAGCGGACCATTCGCTAACCCTGTCCCCTCCATCCGGCTATCTGCCTGAAGCAACAAATCCAGTAGAGGCTTCCAAACCAGAGGAGCAATCAATATATCTCTTCCGTCTGAAGCACCCAAGTAACCCGAGATGGATTCGCGGTATGCTTCCTCACTCTGCCTCATTCGAATAAGCATAGACAGGATCGCCTGATCCTGGGGCCGAAAATAGTGCATTGAAGGGTCGTAGAAAAATAGCTTGGTAAACGACATCGGCTCACCATTCTCAATGCAGTTCAGGAATTGCTTCACTTTCTGAACGACATACAGGCGTTTATTTCCGACCTTCAGTTCAAGCGCGAGTTTGGCTCCGCCTTTGTGAACCTGCACAAGCTTGCATATAAATTGGAGCTGCAGTTCCTCCCGTAATAAAGACCGGGTTACAGGCGCAGTGTATTTACGATCATTTGCATGCAAAGGGCTGCGTTCTTTGGCAAACAAGGAAAGAATCTGATCTGCTGTTCGGTAGGAAGGTTTATCTGCTGATCTGCCCCATCCAGGAGCAGAGCTTGGACGACCTGCTTGAGCGAAATGTACGGACGGACGATCCCTATCCGAATGGTCATCAAGCTTGGCATCGGAAGGCAATGGCCCCGCTGCAAAGGTCTGAGCAGATGAAGTTGAATGAGATCCTGCATTCATCACTGAGTCGGTATTTGAAATGGAGTTTGGACGCTCCCACTCATTCTCCTCCACCAGCGTTCCTACTCTGGAAGTGGAGCCACGATCAGATTTAGACACCAGCTTCGAGGAGGTTTGAGAGCCCGTGTCACGCTGTTCTCCCCATTCATGAATCGCCAGCAATACGGCAGCCACATGTTTGCAATAGTCATAATATCTCCCATCGCCCGGACAGCTGCATCCGGCAACAACCTCACCTGCATCATCCAGATCAACCGTTACTTTGTATCGTTCTGTACCTCGAACCACAGCTTCGTAATGACGCTCATCCTCACTGGCAACCAGATTGGTCACCCTGCCAGATTGGTTATACGCTTCTCCCCGTTTGAAAGCCGTGACCCCGCACAGCAATTTGATATCCATCATCGTGAATGGCGCCACGGTTCTTCGCCTCCTATATTTCTCTGACAAACAAAATACCACATACGAATTTAGTATCGGTATAGTTCAAGTCTATTTTATAGAAAAAACCCCAAGAGCTCCGTAAAGCAGAGATTGGGGTTGCAGTATAGTTCAACTTCATGCTTGTTCTGTTTATTTCCGTTTCGATCTATTATTTCACCAGTTGACCACGCGTTACGCCAAGCTGGTTTGTTGCTTTCAGTGTTTTCCACACTTGTGTACCGCTGATCTCTCCACGCAAAGCACGATTGTACAGATCAATAACCTCGCGCACCTGCTCTGGAGTTTCCTCCAGGAATTCAACACGGTAACGGGATACACCCAGATCCATGAAGTTGGTCAGGTATTCAGCACCGGATTGTTCCACTGCATTATACACGGTATTACGGCAGCCTTCGTCCACACGTACCGGGTGAGACATACCGATCCGGTCTTGCAAGGAAGCCCGGTGATCTTCACATGGACGTCCACAGTTCGTAAAGTCCGTTCCTTCACTCATAAACGTACAGTACACACAGTGCTCAGTATGGAACATCGGCAAATGCTGATGAATAACGACTTCCGTCTGACTTGTACGGGAGTGTCCCAGCAAATCAACCATTTGCTGAATGTTCAGGTCATAAGAAGGTGTAATCCAGTCACAACCTGCTTCCAGGAACAGTTCCACTGCTTTGTGATTGGCAATGTTGAGTGAGAAGTCACCGATCAATTCAGGATGCTTCGCATCCGGGTTCTCCATCCGGTGGCGCAAGTAGAAGTACAATGCACCCGTATTACGTACGAGCACAGCATCCGGCTGCAAACGCAGGATGTTGTTGTGATACCCGTTCTCGCCAGGCATATGAATGCGTGGTGTTGCCAACGCAATCTTGCGGCCTGCGGCACGAACAGCTTCCACTGCTGCCGGGAACTGCTTGATAAACTCGAAGTCGGCGTAGATCATGCCGATACCCGCTTCCAGCGCTGCCTCCACTTGGGGCAGGCTGCGGCAGAGCGCGGTCAGCTCCGCATGACCGCGAGCAACTGGCGCTGCCGGTTTAACCGCATCGCCGTAGACTTCCACCGCCCGCTTCACGTAGACGGGCGGTTTAGGCCGCTCGCCCGCGAGTTGTTCCACCGCCTGACGGCGAATGTTATTCAACTCGCGCATCGGGATGATGACGTCACCGTGCAGGTTGACGTCCAGTTCTTCCAGCTGGAACACAGTGCCGCCCAGACGTCCGAATTGCTCTTCGAGCAGTTCGTGCGTCATTGGACGCTTCTGGGCAATATCCAGTTCCATCTCGGAATTCACACGGACTGTCGTGCCCTTCTGCACGTCCGTCCACCATGTGCTAAGCGGCTGCCCTGGGCTGCCGATAACTTTTACGTTTACCGGGAAGATGCGATAAGGCTTCTCGGTTTCAAAGCTCTGACGCAGACGTTTGTCCAGCGCCGGATCATTCGTTTTCCATACTTTGTCGCCAACTTTCACGCGGCGCAGGTCCACATCACTACGGCCTGGTACAACGTCCACGATCCAGCCTTCCTCGGCTTCGCCTTCAAGCTTCACGCCTTTGCGACGTACATCGTAGACACGTCCGCCCTCTTCCTTCTTCGTCGGATCTCCGGCATCGAATACGATTCCGTCTCCACGTTTCACTGGTGCATCGAGCTTCAGGACGACACCATCACGCAATACTTGGTCAACACGACCCAGATAGACGCCACGGCTTTTCGGGAACGTACCGTCAACCAGCTGTTTATTATTCGTTCCGTCCAAGAAACCGTGCGTAAATCCACGAGAGAAGCTCTGCTGCAATTCACGAACTTCTTCCTTACTTGGAGGAGTATTATCTCCATCAAAGTAACGGTCAATCGCTTTGCGGTATTTACTAACCACGTTGGCCACGTATTCCGGCGTTTTGAGACGTCCTTCGATTTTGAAGGAAGTTACGCCTGCTTCGATCAGTTCCGGCATCAAGTCAATCGCAGCCAGATCCTTCGGAGACAGCAGATACGCCACATCGCCCATTGGTTTATGCTCACCATCCACCATCAGGTCGTACGGCAGACGACAAGCCTGTGCACATTCCCCACGGTTGGCGGAGCGTCCACCCCACATTTCAGATGTCAAACATTGCCCAGAATAAGATACACACAACGCACCGTGAACAAATACTTCCATCGGCAACTTCGCCTGTTCTCCGATCTTCTGGATCTGCTTCAGGTTGTTCTCCCGTCCAAGCACGACACGTTCCATATCAAACGGCTTCGTAAACTCCACCGCTTCCGGTGACGTAATCGTCATTTGGGTGGAACCGTGAATCGGGAAATCCGGCGAGATCTCGCGAATCATTTTGACCAGACCCAAATCCTGTACAATTACGGCATCCACACCTGCATCGACACAAGCATCAATCAGTTCTTTGGCATCCGTCAATTCATTTTCAAAAATCAATATATTAAAGGTCAAAAAACCTTTTACGCCATAACTGTGCAAAAACGCCATAATCTCTGGCAGCTCGTCCATACGGAAATTGTTCGCCCGTGCCCGTGCATTAAATTTTTCGACTCCGAAGAAAATCGCATCCGCGCCGTTGGCTACCGCCGAACGCATACAATCCCAGTCACCTGCGGGTGCCAGAAGCTCAACGTCTTCTCTTCGTATTGTTGCTGTTTTCATGTGTATCCTCCCCATAACCGGCATAGCCGGATTTCATCCCTGTACCCTGTACGCTAAATCCTGTACTTAATTCCATACGCCTGCATTATCACTATATCGCTATATCTATACATTATGTCTGTATTGCCTGATTCCCAAGCCTACAGTCATTCTTATTTTTCAGAACAGCAGTCATAACTCCTGAACTAGTATAGTGTACCACTTCTGCAACGACTCTTCTACGCTTTCCTGAAAAAACCGTTTATCATTTTCATTTCCATCTCAATATGAAAAACCGGAAGGTCTCTTGACCCTCCGGCAACACACATCTATTTTATTTCAGTATTTCGCATTATTTGATAAAAGTAAATGAGTTCACGGCTTTTTCCAGCGCCGCTGCCTGGACTTCTGTCTTGTTGGCGTCATTCAGCCCGCTCGTAATGGTATACGTCGTTCCATTCTGTTCAAATACGATCTGACGTCCGGTATACGGCACACCATTGTCCACTTCATGATAGATAAAGGAAAACGCAGGCACACCCGCAAACGTCAACTCCTCACTGCTAAGCAACTTGAAGTTTTTACGCGTTTTGGTTGCTTCCGCATAGGCCTCTCTAAGTTGGCTGACGGTCATTTCAATGGATTTGTCCTCACTTGCGGCAATGGAGAATTGGCCACCTGTGAAGGTATACACGACAGGAGAATACTCAAACCGATCATTGTACGGCGTCCAGTAACGCGGAATATCTACACTGTAATGATAACGTTTGGACGTTCGTGTCACAGCTTTTGTTTTATCCGTCAAATACGGGTCTTCATCCAGCTGTCCGAAATTATCGGATACGGTATCAAAATCAATCTCGACACTCTTCATGATACTCTTAAACCATTCACGATCCTTCGTTTGCTCCTCAGGGAACGTATACTCTGCATAATAGCGATAGCCGTTTTTTTGCAAAAGAACATCAAACTCCGTCTGCCATCCATCGCCAAAGTTATAACGGAACTCATTCACCTCAGCAGTCTCGCCTGATACATCCATCGTATACGAACCTATCGGTTCATAACTTTCCCGCGTGAACGTCTCACGCATCCATTTGTCCAGTTGACCGCTCCACTCTTTGACCGTCGCACCTTTCGGTGCAGATGTAACACGCAGCTGCAGATATGCACCATCTTTGGCTTCGTATATCATCTGTGTGTTGTCCATGGACCAACCTGCTGGAATCTTCAGTTCAATGCCATAATCGTCATTCCAGGTAGAGCGCATACCCTCATCCACGGTTGAAAGATCCTTAATTGTACGATCGGACTGTGCATAAGTAGGCTGGAATGAATTAAGCAGCGCTGCACGTTTGCCCAGATCCTTGTAATTCAGTGCTTCATAATCGGCAAGGTATACGTCATATTGGCGACCATCATGGATATATTGACGCATTTCCCACAATACCCCGTCCGCATCTTTAACTACAATTCGGGCATAAGGGGTTTTCCCTTTGTCAATTGATTCCCGATCGAGCACCGTGTCTCCGCTCTCTTTCGCTTCCTGAACAAGCTGCTGTAACAAATCATCCGAATCCAGATTCACATCCTGGTCACTCACGTACACTTCAAGATAATAACTGCTGTCCTCCGCGCCAAATGTCATCATGCGCTCCTGCTCGCCCGTTTGCAGAATCATGAGGTCGGATGGGTAATTAATGGACCAGCCGTAATAACTGTTACCAATTCTCGTTTTGCCTTCGTCCAGATTAATGCCGCCCTCGTCCTCATCCACCGATTCATCCGTTTGCAATAATCGAATGACCATTTCTCCAGAGCTACTAGGGGCAAGTGTAGCGCCAATCCCCGCGGCTACCGGTCGGAGCGGCACCATGAGCACGCCATTTACCATTTTTGGGGCAGCGCCCATCTCTTTTTTGACTCCATCCACCCAGGCAATCGAACTGCCAATGGTTAAGGTGACAGTATGCGGGCCTTCCTTAACCTTGACCACATCATTCTTCTCCAGTCGGATCTCGCTACCAAAAGCTTTCTTGAATACACCGACAGGAACCATCGTAACCCCTTTGAACTTATATGGTTTGGCGATTGCCTGCTTGCTGCCATTGATATAGGCGCTCGTACTACCCGCTGTGATCCGCAGCTCACTTGATATAAGATCGGATGCCCCCGCAGGCAATGCCGCTCCAATGCTCAGCATCCCGGCTAACATTCCTGTGCTCAGCACACGTAAAAATGATTTTTTCATTCCGTTCATTCGTCCTCTCTGGATCCGGATTGCTCGCCGGGCTTTATTGATCTTCATCTACAGTGAACTGCTCATCTTCATCGTCTTGGAAATCCGCTCGATCAGCAAGGACCACCGTACGAGTGACAATATCGCCGTCCGTTTGCATTAACAGTTTGACCTTCTGACCTGGCACATACGCTTTGAGCAGCTCATTGATATCCACCACAGAGGACACACGTGTGCCTGCCACACTGTATAACACATCTCCCTCTTTGATTTTGGCTTTCTTCGCTTGAGCTGACAGCACACCCGTAATCGTCAAAGGATCATCTGTAGGCAGGCCCACAATCGCTGACCAGCTCTCTTCCAGTTGCAGTCCAAGGCTTGCACGCTTGATTTTTCCGTATTCAAAGAACTGATTGATAATATATTGAACGGTATCTACTGGAATTGAAAATCCCATGCTCTCGATACCCACCGCTGAAAATTTCATAGAGTTAATACCAACAACTTCACCTTTGAGGTTGACCAGCGGTCCGCCGCTGTTGCCCGGATTAATGGCCGTATCTGTTTGAATCAACCGATAGGTGGCCTCCACTCCCCGATTAAGCCCACTGATTACGCCCACTGTCGCCGAGTTACGCAAAGAGAAGGAGATCGGTGTGCCGATGGCAATGACAGTCTCTCCAACGGTTGTTTGGGAAGCTTTGGCGAAGGTCGCCGGTTTAAGAGATTTGGCATTAATTTTAATTAGAGCGATATCGCTTAACGGGTCACTGTATGTTTTGGTGATTTTATATGTATTGCCATCGGTCGTCACGACCAACGGATCGATTAATCCATCAACCACATGGGCGTTCGTCACAATCCAGCCGTTAGAGCGGATGATCACGCCAGTGCCATGAGCCAGGTTATAACGGTCCGATGTGACGCCATCCTGTGATTCAGTAGATTTGCCGATGATGCCTACAACAGACGGAGATACTTTTTCAATTACTTTCGGGACTGCTTCACTGCCCTTATACTGAAACGTTCCAGATTTGGCGTCATATTGGCCAGTTCCTCCCAGCGCTTTGACTAAATCCTTTGAATTAACATATACTTGTCCATCTACCACTTTGGCTTGCATACTTGATGAAGACTCCGCTGCTCCAGCCGTTGCTGCAACACTGATCGAGAGCACAGCAGCCATCAGTATGGCTACACCCTTTTTCCCCAACACTCTCATTCTCTCACCTAACCCTCTCTATATATCCTCCGTTATGCAACCGAAACCATAGGATCCAACACTGAATCTCTTTCTCTATTATCTGCAATACCGGTATCCTCAAATTTAACATACAAATTATTCCTGTACAATCGCTTTAAGACCTAATTTCTATAGAGAAGGCCGTATTATCCACACCACTCTGCAAAACACAAAAAAACACCCTCCTAAATTCCATGGAAAGTGTTTGTCTGTTCTTCTACTTGCTGTTTTCAAATAAGTTCAGCGTTGTCTACGAACCAAACCAACCGGTAATCATGGCATAGTCCGTCAAAAGGAATACAAGCAGACTGACCACTGCAAATCCGATAGCAAACAAATTCTTCTTCGGTGCGCGAAGCAGACGAACCACTCCGATGAAAATCAGGATCGTAAATAAGATGACAAAAATATCAAACGCATTAAAATTTGAAGTACTCGCCGCGGCAGCTTCTGCAAACAGCATGGATAGACAGACCTCCTCACCATAGTTGAACAGCTAAACGCATACCCTAATATCTTCCTCTATGTTATCTGTACCCTGCTTGTAATGCAAGCCCTATCATCCAGAAAAATGAAAAAAATCCAGTTTGGCAGTAGATTGTTGGAATGCTTGCTCTACCGCATATGTAAACACTTTCACCGATTTCATATAAGATTGACACAACGGCAAAATATCAGAAAACCCTTCTTCTCGGAAGAAGAGGACATCGAATCATACATCGATGCGCCTACTTCATGAAAAGAAGGGTTAGATATTTAAAAACAAGCTGTAAACTGGAGCATTTACTCCGTCAATTGCAACGTCTTGCTTCGTTCCGTATCCCGCTCCAATACTGGCTTCAAGTACTTACCTGTATATGAAGCTTCCACTTTAATAATATCCTCTGGCGTACCTGTCGCAACAATGGTTCCGCCACCACTTCCACCTTCTGGACCCAGATCAACGATATAATCGGCTGTTTTGATAACATCCAGGTTATGCTCGATAACCAGTACCGATTCTCCCGAATCCACCAGACGGTGCAGGACGTTCAGCAGACGATCAATATCATCGACATGAAGACCAGTCGTTGGCTCGTCCAGAATATAGATGGTTTTACCCGTACTGCGACGATACAGCTCGGAAGCAAGCTTCACGCGTTGTGCTTCACCACCGGACAACGTTGTTGCAGGCTGCCCCAGGTTAATGTAGCCCAACCCCACGTCGAGTAAGGTTTGCATTTTGCGATGAATTTTCGGAATGTTCTCGAAGAACTGTGTTGCATCCTCTACCGTCATTTCCAGCACATCTGCAATATTTCTATTTTTGTATTTGACTTCAAGGGTTTCGCGATTGTACCGTTTGCCTTTGCAGACCTCACAAGGCACGTAGACATCTGGCAGGAAGTGCATCTCAATTTTGATAATGCCGTCCCCGCGACATGCTTCACAACGACCACCTTTAATATTGAAACTAAATCTGCCTTTTTTGTATCCGCGCACTTTGGCTTCATTGGTCTGTGCAAACAGATCACGGATGTCATCAAAGACGCCTGTATAGGTAGCTGGGTTGGAACGTGGTGTCCGTCCGATTGGAGACTGGTCAATATCAATGACTTTATCGATATGTTCCAGACCGCGAATCTCTTTGTGCTGACCTGGGCGTACTCGTGCGCGGTTCAAATCACGCGCCAGCGTTTTATACAAAATCTCATTAATTAGCGTTGATTTACCCGAGCCGGATACACCCGTTACTGCGGTGAATACACCCACTGGAATTTTTACATTGAGGTTTTTCAGGTTATTTTCCTTCGCTCCACGCACTTCCAGCCAGCGGTCCCCGACACTACGACGTTCCGTACGTACCGGAATAAACTTGCGCCCGCTCAGATATTGACCCGTTAACGAGTTCTCGTCATTCATGATTTCTTCCGGTGTGCCCTGAGACATGATGGTACCACCGTGGATACCTGCCCCAGGACCAATATCGATAATATAATCGGCGGCCATCATCGTATCCTCATCATGTTCAACCACGATCAGTGTGTTACCGATATCCCGCATATGAGCGAGAGTTGAGATCAGACGATCGTTATCCCGTTGATGCAGACCGATACTCGGCTCATCCAGAATATACAGTACACCCATCAGGCTGGAACCAATCTGTGTCGCCAGTCTGATCCGCTGGGCTTCACCACCGGACAACGTTCCTGCAGCACGGCTCAGGGTCAGATAATCTAGTCCTACGTTTACCAGGAAGCCGAGACGGCTGTTGATTTCTTTTAAAATAAGTTTAGCGATTATTTCTTCTTTTTCACTCAATTGCAGCGAGTCGAAGAAACGACCAGCTTCTCCAATGGACAAACTTGTCACATAAGCCATGTTGTGATCGTTAATCGTAACAGCAAGGCTTTCACGTTTCAGTCGCTGACCTTTACATGTTCCACAAGGCTTAGCACTCATATAACCTTCAATGAATTCACGGATACCTTCGGATGCTGTCTCACGGTAACGGCGCTCCAGATTATTCACAATACCCTCAAAGGTAACCAGTGCTTCTTTCCGTTGTCCAAAATCATTCTCGTACCGGAAACGAATTTTCTCCGTACCTGTACCCTGCAACAGCTTGTTCATTTGTTCAGCAGGCAAATCTTCTACAGGTACGTTTTGTGGAATGTTAAAGTGCTCGCATACCGATTTGAGGAACTGCGGATAATAGGTGGATGTGCCACCTGTCCAAGCATCAAACGCACCGTCTTCAATTGTTTTGCTACGATCCGGTACTAACAGGTCCGGGTCAACAATCATTTTGACACCTAATCCATCACAATCCGGGCAGGCGCCAAATGGGCTGTTGAATGAAAACATGCGCGGCGCCAGCTCTTCAATACTGAACCCGCACACCGGGCAGGCAAAGTTGGAACTGAAACGCAGTTCTTCTTCACCCATAATATCTACCAGCAGTTGTCCACCGGACAGATTAAGTGCAGTCTCAATAGAGTCGGCCAAACGTGATTGCACATCTTCCTTGATCACGATCCGGTCAACCACAACTTCAATCGTATGTTTTTTGTTCTTCTCCAATTGAATATCTTCGGACAGATCACGTAACTCTCCGTTCACTCGAACACGGACAAAACCTTGTTTGGAGATATCGGAAAACACACTTTTGTGTTCACCCTTGCGTCCCGAGACAATCGGTGCCAGAATCTGCAACCGGGTCCGTTCAGGATATTGCATTATGCGGTCTACCATTTGTTCAACGGTCTGGGAGCTAATTTCCACGCCATGATCCGGACAATGAGGATGTCCCACACGTGCAAATAACAGACGCAGATAGTCATAGATTTCCGTAACGGTTCCCACAGTAGAACGCGGGTTACGACTTGTCGTTTTCTGATCTATGGAGATAGCCGGGGATAATCCTTCAATGGAATCAACGTCCGGTTTCTCCATCTGCCCCAGAAACTGTCGTGCATAAGCCGATAATGATTCAACGTAACGTCGCTGTCCTTCGGCATATATCGTATCAAAAGCCAGCGAGGACTTGCCTGAGCCACTTAGACCGGTCAATACAACAAAACGGTCACGCGGGATGGTGATATCAATGTTTTTGAGGTTATGCGCTCGCGCGCCTTTGATGACAATGTTCTCGCTCGCCAATGGTATTCATCCTTTCAATGTTGAAATTCCAACCTTTTTTAAAGGCTTTTCGATCCCTCCCAAACCCTCCCTTCCAAGGGAGGCCCCAAAGGGCACAGCCCTCTGGACACCCGAAACAAGCGGTGCAATGGTGAATGGTCGGGTCTTGCTATGTGAAGGTTGTCGTGTGCCCGCAGCTTCGTCCAAGATCCCGGCCGATCGCCGGTCTCTTGGACGGCCGCTCTACCACGAGAGGGCGCTCACGGCTTCGCCTCGTTCGCGATATGTCGCCATTCCCTTTGGCTCGGCTCCCTTTGAACACCGGGATGCTCACGGCTTTTCATCGCTCGCGATGGTCGCCATTGCCTTCGGCTCGGCTCCCGAGTACACGACTTCCAAATGTTTTCCTATAAACCTTTTAACCAATTTCAACTTTTCTATCAGTATAGACCTGATTTTAGGTTTTCAACATGTCTAATTATCGGTAGACATCACTGATTTCCTGACTCAACAAGAGAACGGCCACCCGGCCGTTCTCTTGTTGCAGATCTATCCTTGCTGCGACACATTCATTACTGTGCCTCTATCTTAAACTTATGCTGTCTGTCTTAATAAGCTATTCTGCGCGCAGTTCCAGCAATGCATCGCGAAGTTCAGCAGCACGCTCAAACTGCAAGTTTTTGGCTGCGTCTTTCATCTCTGCCTCTAGGCGCTGAATAAGTGACTGACGTTCCTTCTTCGACATCTTCTCGGCAGCGCCTGTAAGATAGTCTTTCTTGGATTCGGCAACTTTGGTTGCTTCAATCACATCACGCACTTTTTTACGTATCGTCTGTGGTGTAATGCCATGCTCTTCGTTATATTCAATCTGGATTGCACGACGGCGTTCCGTTTCCTTAATGGCCTTATCCATCGAATCCGTCACTTTGTCACCATACAGAATGACTCTACCTTCGCTGTTCCGCGCTGCCCGACCAATCGTTTGGATCAGTGAGCGTTCCGAGCGTAGGAAGCCTTCTTTGTCGGCATCCAAAATGGCTACCAGAGAAACTTCTGGAAGATCCAGACCTTCCCGGAGCAAGTTGATTCCGATAAGGACATGGAAAACCCCTAGCCTTAGATCACGCAGGATCGCCATACGCTCCAACGTCTTGATCTCGGAGTGCAAATAACGAACCTTGATTCCGATCTCCTTCAGATAATCTGTTAAATCCTCGGACATCTTCTTCGTTAATGTTGTGATCAGGACCCGCTCATCCTTCGCAATCCGGTCATTAATCTCACCAATCAGGTCATCAATCTGCCCCTTCGTTGGACGCAGTTCAATAATTGGATCAAGCAGACCGGTTGGACGAATGATCTGTTGTACCATCGTATCCGTATGCTCTATCTCGTAAGGACCTGGTGTCGCGGATACATAAATGATCTGATTCATCTTTTCTTCAAACTCGTCGAATTTGAGCGGACGGTTATCCAGTGCAGATGGCAGACGGAATCCGTGATCAACAAGTACAGTCTTCCGTGCTTGGTCACCGTTATACATTGCACGGATCTGTGGCAGCGTCACGTGGGACTCATCGACCACAATCAACATATCATCTGGGAAATAGTCCATCAGTGTGTAAGGTGTATCGCCTCGTTCACGGAACGTCAGTGGTCCGGAATAGTTCTCAATCCCTGAACAGAACCCGACTTCCTTCATCATCTCGATATCGTAACGTGTACGTTGCTCCAGTCGCTGAGCCTCCAGCAATTTCCCCTGTTCTCTCAGCACTTCAAGACGTTCTTCCAGTTCACGCTCAATGTTCACCAGCGCGACACGCATCGTCTCTTCTTGGGTTACGAAGTGAGATGCCGGGAAGATGGCGATATGCTCACGTTCGCCAACCAATTCTCCAGTTAACACGTCAATCTCCGTAATCTTTTCAATCTCATCACCGAACAATTCCACCCGAATCGCATGTTCACCCTTTGATGCAGGGAAAATCTCGATAACGTCACCGCGAACGCGGAACGTGCCACGCACAAAGTTAATGTCATTACGCTGATATTGAATCTCTACCAGACGAGACAAAATCTGATTGCGTGGTTTCTCCATCCCTACCCGTAGGGACAGAAGCATGCTGGAATAGGAGTGCGGCGAACCCAAACCATAGATGCAGGATACACTCGCTACAATAATGACATCCCTGCGTTCAAACAATGAACTCGTAGCCGCATGGCGCAACTTATCGATCTCTTCATTGATACTTGAATCCTTCTCGATATACGTATCAGAGGAAGGAATATAGGCTTCTGGCTGAAAGTAATCGTAGTAACTGACAAAATACTCAACCATGTTATTCGGAAAAAAGTCTTTGAACTCACTTGCAAGCTGTGCTGCCAGCGTTTTATTGTGGGCAATAATCAGTGTGGGACGTTGCAGCTTGGCAATCGTCTGTGCAATGGTGAATGTCTTACCCGTACCGGTTGCACCCAGCAGCGTCTGATATCTCTTCCCTTCCTGAACACCCTTCACCAATTCTTCAATGGCTACAGGCTGATCACCTTGGGGAGAAAACTCTGACTCGATTTCGAACGTTTTGTCGCTCATTATAATATCGCTCATTGCCGTATCTCACCCTATCGTCTAAAATAATAGTCACTATATATTGTCGAAGTTCCCCGAATTTACATATGGGAAAACTTATAGTAATAAGAATATTTGTTCCCGTTTAATTATACCTCGTCTGTGCAAGTGATGCAATCGCGAACTAAAGATAGGAGTGGGTTAATTTATGGATATTGCGACACTTATCGGCATTATTGCCGGGATTGCCGCAGTCATTAGTGGTTTCTTATGGGAAGGTGGCCAATTATCCGGTCTGATGCAAAAGACCGCTGCTCTAATTGTATTTGGTGGAACGATCGCCGCAGTTGTTGCCAGTTTCCCTGCACATCGGCTGCGTACGATTCCTGCTGCCCTCCGCATGGCCTTTGGGCGTAACAACAATGACTCAAGCCAGTGGGTTGAAGAACTTGTAGATATGTCTTCCATTGCTCGCCGCTCAGGCGTACTTGCACTGGAACGAAAAGTGATGGACCATCCGCATCCATTTTTGCAAGATGGTATTCAAATGGTTGTCGATGGCACAGATCAGGATGTAGTTCGCCAGATCATGGAGATGGAGATTGATTCCGTCGAACAAAAATATGAAGGTTATGCCAAAATTTTTGAATCAGCAGGCGGTTATGCTCCAACGATGGGTATCATTGGTACCGTGATGGGACTTATTCAGGTACTTGGCAGTCTGACCGATCCTACCGGACTCGGACCAGCAATTGCTGTTGCCTTTACCGCAACCCTTTACGGGGTCGCCAGTGCCAATCTTATCTTTTTACCCATTGCTTCTAAAATTAAATCCCGTGGAGCAGACGAAATTCAAACGATGGAAATGCTGCTCGAAGGCGTACTATCCATCCAGAACGGGGAAAACCCTCAGCTTGTGCGTAAACGGCTCGAGTCCTTTACACTTACTCACCGCCAAATTACACGTCCTGTAGTGAAGGAGGGATTGGATGAGTCGGCGCAGTAAACGGCGCGGAAAACGTGAACCTGGAGATCATCGAGATCGCTGGATGATTACCTATGCCGATCTCATTACCCTGCTACTGATCTTTTTTGTGATCATGTATGCCATGAGCAATCTGGATTCTGGTAAATACGATGTGGTTACTCAATCGTTGCAAAATACTTTCAACCAATCCAATTCCCTGCTTGATCAAGGGGAAGGCCTTGGTGGTACAGCTGGACAAGCCATTACCAAAAATCCACCTTCTCAGATTCAGGGTGAAGATCCCGGAGAAGGCGAAGGTTCTCCTTCCGGCTCCGAGACAGGTACGCCAGATGATGAAGATCAGCCACTTACGGAGCGTGAAGAGCAATTCAGATCACAGGAGCAGGAGCTGCAAAATCTGTTCAATGTGATTACCCAGTATATCGAAGACAATAAACTGGAAAATCAGATTTTTGTTGCGGACAAGCCGCAAGGCATCTCTATCACACTCAGCGACCGCTTCCTGTTTGATCAGGGAAAGGCAGCACTCAAAAGTGATGCTGCACCCACACTGAGCAAATTGGCAAGCCTGTTCCGTGATCTGAGCACGGTTGTCAGCATTGAAGGACATACGGACAACGTTCCTGTCGGAGCGAACGCAACCTATAAAGACAATTGGGAACTTTCCGGGGAACGTGCACTGTCTGTATTGCGATTTTTTCTCGACAAAGAAAAGCTTGACCCTGACGGATTTCAATATGCCGGATACGCGGATACGCGCCCAACTGGGGATAATACCACCGCAGCAGGGCGGCAAAAAAATAGACGTGTGGAAATCACCGTTTTACGTCAACTCCAGCCTTAAACTCAAACATTTCGTATGGAGCACCCTTGCTCTATTATAAAAAGCACGTTCTTACTGAATTCGATTCAGCAGAACGTGCTTTTTGTTTATACTTCTATCTCTTATTGCTAAACGACAGATCCCTTATTTTCTTCGTTGTACAGCAATGGCACACGATGTGATTACCTTCATCATACAAACGATTCACACATTACGCATCTACGCCTGGCTGGCTGGGACGAAGAATCGCAGAACCCACCGTCAGCAAAATGGCTGCCATGCCAAACAGTATCAGCAGCGGCATTGTGATATCCGACAACGTACCACCAGCAGAGATCGTTTCCACCGCTTGAATCGCCCATTTCTGCGGAACAAAATTAGCAAGTTTTTGCATGTAATCCGGCATGATCGACAGCGGCCAGAAACAGCCACCAATCATACACGTCGGTGTGATAATCAGTGAATTCAGCATGGTTGCATTTTTGGATTCACGAATCAAGCCGGCAACCGTACTCGCAATCCCCATGGAGACCAGCATAAATGCGGCCAAAATAAGAAGATGGATGCCAAATGGAATCCCCGCATCATAATGTAGCCCCCATCTGCTAATCACCAGCACCAAAACAATTTGGATCAAACCGATCGCAAAACTTCCCAAAAAATTGCCCAGTGCAATTTCATAAGCGCGGACCGGCGCCGTGTAGACTCTGGCCATCGTCCGCTTCCTGCGGTCTTCCATAATAACAGCAACTGTACTGGTCAGCAGACCCATCATGAACATAATTGTAAATCCGGTTACGTTGTTCAAACCCGGTTTTGGATAAATCTTCAGCTCAGTTGCTTCACCCGAAATTTGATGTTTACCAAGTTCAATTAACAGCTCTTTAAATTTTGCTTGGGCCAGAGCTGGATCAGGAGTCTCACCCGATGCCGCATCTGTTGCTGCCAATACTGCCGAAGCAGATTGATTCAATCCCGCCGCCAAACCTTCAACAGCAGCTCTAAGCGTATAAGAGCTTTCACTGACACGAAGTTCTACCAGCTCGATTTCAGGCTGTTTGTCTTGCAGTAAATTGTCCGTGTAATGCGCCGGGATGACGAGTCCTGAACTCCCCCTTTGCTGCGCGATGGCTTCATTAACTTCCCCAACGGTTTTCATGGGTTTGAGCAAATATTCCTCTTTGCGGCCCAGCTCATCCAAGATCCATCTGCCTGCTGCACCCTGATCCTCGTTTACATAAGGAATGACTGCACGTGTTCCCTCCTCGCTCCCAAACAGCGCAATTGTTCCTGTGACGACAAGGCAAGGAAGAAGAAAGAATGTGATGAAACCACGTTTGCGCAATATCGTGCGCCGGATCATCAGCCAGGCAATATTCAGGCTATTCATAGCGATATCCCGCCTTTCTATAGATCAGTCCCGCTGCCGCCACCATTACCGCACATACCGAACCAAGCATCATGATGCTGTACATAATCTCACTTAAGGGAGCGTTCAGCATCATCCGCAGAAAACTTTGCAAAGCCCAGTGGTTTACCGTAAATTCGCTTATTCGCTGTACAAAACCAACGGCAATGGGTGTAAATCCACCGCTAATAAATGTCATGGCAATAATGATGCCTTGAAGAGCGGCGCTTGCGGATGCCGAATTCTTGAAAAGCAGGGCAACAATCACGCCGAGAGTCATGGAAGCCAGCGTAATCAGCACACAGATTAGAACAATTAGCCAGGGATGTGTGCCCCAGTTCACACCATATAACCAATGTGTCGCCAGTACGATGATGATGGCCTGCAAGAAAGCAATTAGGCTGTTGCCTGCAATTTTCCCTGCAAAAATGACCCCATTGCCTATTGGAGCTGCCTGTAAGCGAGTTAGCGTTTTTTTGTCTCTCTCACCAAACAAGCTGTTGCTGGTGGTCATGCCCGAGTAAAGCATGAACATGGCGAGCATGGAAGCTGCATAATATTGTGAAGCACTATAAGAGGTACCCACTTCTCCGGGACTGCTGACGGCTATATATGAAGAGCTCGTTCTATTGGTCTGTGAATGCTCAGCCATTGCAGCTACTGCGTCAGGACCTAACATTTTCGCCGCAGCGACCTGTCTGTTCAATTCATCCGTGAACCGCGTAAACAAAGTCTGACCCACGACATTGAGCGTGCCATCCTTCCCCAGTATCCATTGCAAACTTGCCTCTTCCCCCTTCATGATCTGCTCTTCCAGATCCGATGGGACGATTAAGGCAAAATCTAGATCACCACGACGCAGTGCACTTATAGCCTCTTTTTCCGTAGAAATGTTCTGCACCTTCATCATCTCGGCTACCGCCGGGGATGTCACAAATGTATTTAGTGCTTTACTGATCGTATCCGAACCGGAATTCTTTTCAGTTTGAATGATCCCTACTCTCACCGGGTCAGGAATGGCTTCTTTTGCCGTTCCCATTGTACTGGAAAGTGCAGTACCCAATATAAAGATGAGCAGCAACGGCAGAATAAACAGATTCAGCAGAACCGAGCGAATTCTCAGAATCCGTCTTAACTCAAAGATGCAAATATGCCATATGTTCATCTGACATCCTCCTAGTCCCGAAGCGTACGTCCGGTCAGATTGAGGAAGAGCGTTTCCAGATCAGGCTCTTCGACCTTGAGCGATTGAATGGAGATTTCATGTTTGCTGCAAATGAAGAGCATATCCTGTAGGTCCTGCTGTGCAGAAGGCAGCGTAATGGTCAATGTATCGTCTGATACTTCTACCGCCCGCACACGGGGGTGAAGTTTCAACTCCTCCACAACGTCGTGACCAATGCCCGAAGTGGTGAGCACTATTTTTTCCTCAGATGCAACCCGTTCTCTCAGCTCTGTTTCGGTGCCACAGGCAATGATGTGCCCCTGATCCATAATCGCTACCCGATGACTGATTGCAGCAACTTCCTCCATGTAATGACTTGTATAAATAATGGTTGACCCCATCTGATTTAACGTACGGACCGACTCCAAAATATGATTCCGTGATTGCGGGTCAATGCCCACTGTTGGTTCATCCATAATGATTAAATCCGGCCGATGCATAATGGCACACGCAATGTTCAGCCTGCGTTTCATACCGCCAGAGAAAGTGGACGGGGCATCCTTCGCTTTGTCCTGCAAACCTACAAATTCGAGGGATTCCTGCACCCTTTCTTTAAGCATTTTTCCACGAAGTCCATATAGTCGGGCAAAAAAAGTGACATTCTCCGCAGCGGTCATCGTTTCGTATAGAGCCAGATCCTGTGGTACCAGCCCGATTTTGCGTTTTACTTCAAGCGGCCGCTCCTTGACTGATATGCCATCCAACCGAATTTCACCCTGATCCATATTTAAAAGACCAGCAATCATGCTAATGGTAGTACTTTTCCCAGCTCCATTGGGTCCAAGCAATCCAAAAATTTCACCTTTACCGACACTCAGATTTAAATGATCCACTGACAGCTTGCTACCGTATCGTTTCACGACGTGATCCACTTCAAGCATAGCCATAGATTATACACTCCTCTTCCGTCCAGCTTCCTGCGACTGGATTTTCATATCTGTATTGTAACGAATTGTGATCCTCTGCGAAGGTACGAAAGGTCATGAAACAAAGGTGACTTAAGTCATCTTCGGTTGGGAAAACTGCCTATGATATAATCGACATACATTACCGGAAGGTATACCTTCACTTCTAAAATAAAGGATGTCTCTGACATATGCCGATGCGGTTGCTGCAATACGGTTTACTCATAGTTCCTGCGGTCCTGTACATCCTGGTGCTACCCCTGGAACAAGAAGATAGCTATACTCTGTATATTATCATTGCGCTAGGACTCGCGGTGTGGAAAGACTTCTCCCGTTCAAGTATGCAGCTTTTGCTGCTCGCGGCCGAAATCCTCTTCAGCTGCTGGCTGATCGCTCTATATGGCCCATTTATGTTTTTCCTCTCCTTATCTGCGCTTTATGTGTACATGTACAGACTGGATAGGACCCAGCGATGGTTAATGCTCGCCATTCAGCTTATAGCCAGCAATATCGCGTTACATTGGTATTACAGCCCACCACAGGAGCTTCATGCATGGCTTACACTTCACACTAATACAGCCATTCCTTTTAGCTTTCCCCAAGAGACAATGGCTCGGGTTGCAGGTAACTTGCTCCTGCTCATCACCGCAACACTCTCTTGGCAGGGGTCTAGAAGCGCCAGCAGCCGTGGGCAGCTTGAACAGGTGTACGATGAGCTGAGAAGTAAACATTACGAGCTTCAGGAGGCACGCGAACAATTGCTGCAATTCACGAAGCAGCTTGAAGGAGCAGCACAGGTTGAGGAACGTACCCGGATATCCCGACAGCTTCATGATGATATTGGTCATCGCCTGATTCGTACTAAAATGATGTCTGAGGCAGCCCTCTTGACCCTCCCTATACATCCTGAACAGGGCACAGAAATGGTGAGACAGATTCGGGATCAATTGGCCTCCAGTATGGATGACATGCGCACCACGCTTCACAAATTGCGGCCTGACTCTTATATATCCGATGCCTATGCATTAGATCGTCTGCTTGAAGACGTTGGCCGGGAAACAGGTGTGAAAACGCGTTACGAAGTGCGTGGGCATTCACATGCACTCTATCCCAGTATGCAGATTGTCTTGTACAAAAATGCCAAAGAGGCCGTGACCAATGCACTCCGTCATGGTAATGCCACTACGATTAGTGTGGAACTGGAATTTGGGGAAAGAGAAATCTGTATGTCCATCAGCAACGATGGGAGGATCCATACCCTTTCCACCAAGGAACAAACGAAAAGAAGACATGAAGGATCTCGTGCTAAACCGGACGTAAAGGCAGAGTCTACAGGACTCGGCATGGGACTTGAAGGAATGCGCCTACGCACACAGCTGGTTGGTGGGAAACTGGAGATCAAGGCGGACTATCCCTATACAGTGATTACACACCTACCCATGGCGAACAAAGCTGAACTGATCTGAAAAAGGAAGTGATTTGCTCATGTCAGACCTGAATGAATTAAATAACTCGAGCCATTCTGTTCACCCTGAGTCCATTCGGCTGATGCTTGCGGATGATGATTCCTTTATCCGTGAAAGTCTCAAAGTCCTGCTTGGACTCGATCCCGGCATTACCGTTACAGGTACAGCTTCAAACGGCCGGGAAGCTCTGGAACTGCTGGAGTCCGGAACAATTGCCGACGTTGTACTTATGGATATTCGCATGCCAGATTGTGATGGAGTTGAAGGTACCCGAATCATTAAAACACGTTTCCCTGACGTGCGTGTACTGATGCTTACTACGTTTGATGATGATGAGTATATTATCCAGGCTTTGCAAAACGGAGCCAGCGGTTATTTGCTTAAAAATGTACCACCTGACCGGATCATTCAAGGCATCAAGACTGTACATAACGGGGATATGTTGATTCATCCCGATATTGCTCGTAAGCTCGCAAGTCTACTCCGTCCTGCTGCAGCTCCTCAGACACATGAACCCATTGACTCTTACGGACTAACCCGTATGGAAATGGCTGTTGCAGAGGCTATATCAGAAGGGCTGTCCAATAAAGAAATTGCCGCAAAACTATTTTTGAGTGAGGGCACGGTCAAAAACTATGTTACCGATATTCTTGGCAAGCTTAGTTTACGTGATCGGACTCAAATCGCCATTTTCATGTTAAAAAAGTAGCAAAAAGGGTATTTCCCTCGCCTAATTAGGCGGAGGAAATACCCTTTCGTCATTACATCTCTACAGATCTTTGCTCCCCCGCCGGGGCGGGCGGCAATGCCAGTGGAGCCTCAACATCAAGCTGATCTTTCCGACGTCGTGCGAACAATTTGAGACTTACGATATGAAACAGAGTTAGCGGACGCAAGCGGAGCGCCCAGGCTTCATGATTGTCCGGAGCCATAAGCACCCCAAGCTGGTGATGCTCACCTTCATAGATCGCCCGTTGCATGAACTTGCTCTCACCCTGATGATTACGTACCTCCAACTTACAAAAAGCCGGATTCATACGCAAAGCGCGATGTAATTGCTCAGGCGAATGCACCAATACGCCATTCACCTTGTACAAGGTCTCCCCTGCTTCAATTCCCAGTTCTTCCGCAGGACTATCAGGAATGACGCCAAGCACCTTCAAGCCGTGCTCAGGGTGTACAAACAGCGGGCTGCGGTTTTGCTCCTCAAAGCCGCTGTACCACACCAGAAACTCATGTCCAATGAAGGCAGCCAATGCTGCGACAACCATGAGTGGAGACCACCACGCAGCCAGGAGGCTGAGCACAAGTAGCCCTGTCCCATATAACAGCAATCGTTTTGCGGAAATCTGGACTTTTTTCCCGGGGAGCATACTTTGCGTAACTTCTCCAAATCCCAGCATAATCGGCAGCGCAACCAGCATGTAGCCATCCCCTCCGCTGATCAGGGCGGTCCATGGCAATTCGGCCCCGCCCGTAACTGGAACCAGAATCAGTAACGGAATCGGCCAGAAATGCTGCAACTGATAGCCTCCAACAAGCTTGCCGCGTTTACCCTCGAAGAGCAAAGGTGATGCCATGGATACCCCTTGCATACGTACCATCAGTGCTTCACCGATATGTAATACAGCTGCGAGCACAAGCAGTGCGGGCATATCCAGTGCACGTAATGCTTCAGTGACACTTCCCATCCATCCTGCCGGCTGCCAGCCCGAAGCCATATTTAAACCAAACTGCAGCACACCAAGCAAACCTGCAGCATAAGCAAAACATAAGTATCGGATACGGAATAATGCCAGGAATAACGTAGCTGCCCATATACAGATCAGGCTGCTCAGTGTAAGATGTGCCCCGAGAAACAGCGATATAACGGAGACCATTACACCGATCACAATACCTCCAAGTACTGCACGAATGGTCTGTGTGATCGAGCTTTGCAAACGAACGTGGAACAATTTACGTTCCTGTAAGAGTTGACGATGATAAACGAGAGCAATCAAGATTACCGCAATATAATAAAACGGCTGAATAAACAACTGCAACAATGCTTCTCCTAATGTGGTCAACCATGGCCAAGCCCATTCCATTGTGGACGGTCACCCCTCTCCTTCAGCCGGTTCAGAAAAAAAGAAGGCTGAAAATCAGCCTTCTTTATGGCTTCGACACTGCGGACGAAATATCCTTTGAGACATTTTCGATCGCGCGCTTCAGCTGTGCATCATATTGAGGATTGGCAATGCGTTCAATTAGAGCCGCTTCCAGTGATTCCGCGGTTTTCTCATCAATCTGGCCAGTTGCCTGAATGCCTTTTTGTTTCTGGAATGCTTTGACCGCTTCTTCTGTCTTCTGGTCATAGTATCCGTCCACACGATCCGGCTTAAAGTCAAGTCCTCTCAGCATCGTCTGCGCACTTTTCACATCCGTGCTATTGCTGTCGTATTTCAAAGGTAATTTTTCTTTGTTGATTGGTGCCACCGAGAAGTAATCTGGCTGGTTCACAGCGATATCGGGTTTGATCCCTTTTTCATGAATCCAGTCTCCGTTCGGAGTCAGCCATTTCGCGATGGTGATTTTCAGCAGGCTGCCATCACCCATTTGCTTGTCATAACTCGTCTGTACGGTTCCTTTACCAAAGGAGTTTTCCCCAACCAGCGTTGCGCCTGCCGACTGTTGCAATGCACCAGCCAAAATTTCCGATGCACTCGCGCTTCCTTTGTTCATCAATACCGTAATTGGGTACGATTTACCTGATCCGTTCGATTTGCTTTGTTCCTTCTTACCGTTCTTGTCTTCGACTTGAACAATAACTTTGCCTTTCGGAACAAATTGCTCTGCAATATCAATAACGACCTGTAAAACACCACCCGGGTCATTACGAACATCAATGATCAAGCCCTTCATGTTCTGCTTCTCCAGCTTCGCCAGTTCTTCCTTAAAGCGATCTCCTGTGTTCAGCGAGAATTGGGTGATTGTAATCACACCAACACCGTTATCCTCCATGTGGGCGTACACCGTCTCCAGATCAATGTCATCACGCACAATGACAAATTCAATCAGCTCGGAAGATCCAGCACGTTTAACCTGTACCTTCGCTTCACTGCCTTTTGGACCTCTGATTTTGTTAACGGCTTTGTTCAGTTCCAACCCTTGAAGGGATTCACCGTTCACGGACATGATCATGTCTTTCGCGCGAATACCCGCTTTCTCGGCAGGCGATCCTTTGATCGGTGATACCACTACCACATTTCCATCCTGTGAGGATACCTCTGCGCCGATTCCGGTAAATGAACCTTCAATCGACTCCTCGAACTGGGCTGCTGTTTCCTGCCCCATATAGTTGGAGTACGGATCACCAAGGGATTCCATCATGCCGTTGATCGCCCCATCAATCAGTTTGGTTCGATCCACGTCTTTATAGTAGTTGCTTGAGATCAAATCCATCGCGGTTTCAATCTTCTTCAAATCGTTCTTCTGCTGCGAACTGCCTGTAACGCTGGCGAGCAATCCTTCACCAGGTGTCGTTTGTGCCAGACCAGGTGAACTCATCAGCACCAGCGTAAGCAGGCTGCCTCCGAGAAGGGCTACAATGACAAGCAGCAGGGCCGATCTTTTCTTCATCATCCGTTTGTCACCGCCTTTAGTATTGAAGCGTGTCAAATTCAATTGCTCCGTTGAAACATTCCCTGAACATGCCA
The DNA here is from genome assembly GCF_002750415.1 of Paenibacillus sp. LK1. Taxonomy (NCBI): domain Bacteria; kingdom Bacillati; phylum Bacillota; class Bacilli; order Caryophanales; family Paenibacillaceae; genus Paenibacillus; species Paenibacillus sp. LK1. Next base: position 28,036 of record NZ_PEII01000021.1, on the reverse strand, counting down.
GCTTAGTATATGCCTAGCTTGTACGGAATATGTTTGTTCCATTCCAACTGTTGGCTAAAAACTACAAATAGTTAAATGGATTCACTGCTGTTCCATTATCACGTACTTCAAAATGCAAATGCGGTCCAGTGGAGTTGCCTGTACTGCCTGATTCAGCAATTATATCGCCACGGCTTACCGTGTCACCCTTGCTAACCTTAAATCCGCCTTCACGTAAATGACCGTATAGCGTCCATAATCCGCCTCCGTGGTCAACAATGACGGTGTAACCATATCCACTATACCATTCAGCCATGATGACGATCCCGCCTGAGGCAGCATGAACGGACGTTCCTTGAGCAACAGCAAAGTCTACACCTGCATGCATTTTACCTACTTCACCCGTGATCGGGTGAATACGAGGTCCAAAACCGGAAGATACACGCGCACCTGATACTGGCATACCAAAGATGCCGTTACCACTGGAGTATGACGTGCTACTGCTACTGCTGCTGCTGCTGTTGGAGCTAACCTTGGTCGCCGCCTTCGCAGCTGCCGCGGCACGTGCAGCTGCTGCTGCTTTTGCTTTGGCTGCTGCTGCCGCTTGCTGCTCACGCAATTTATTTTTCTCTTGCAGAAGGGCCGAACGTTTGCTGGCAATCTGCATCAATACGTCTTCCTGTTCTTGCGTCAGCTCTTCCGACTCTTCAATCTTAGCATCATAAGAAGCGAGAAGCACTTGCTTCTCCTGTTCCTTCTCATTCAATTGGGACTTACGCTGTTTCTTCTGCGCATACAGACTCTTGGCTTCTGCATATTGCACATCTAGTTCTGCTTTTTTGTCCACGACGAGCTGCTTGTCTTTTTTGTGTTCATCCAGCAAATGCTGATCCTGATCCACAATCGTTTTCAGTGAATCGGCACGAGTCAAGAAATCAGAGAAGCTTGTGGAAGTTAACAACACATCGAGATAAGAAACGGCACCGTCTGTATACATCAGCCGTACACGTGATTCAAGTAATTTCTCTCTTGCAACGATACGTTCTTCTGCGGCTTGCAGATCTTTTTTCGTTGTCCGAAGATCTTCTTCTGTATTCTCAATCTGCAAGGATACGTTTGCCAGCTCATCACTAACCACATTGATCTGCTCCATGACGACTTTCAAATAAGCATTGGTCTTGTTCTTGTAATGCTGGGCTTCCTTTTTATTGCTGGCAGCTTTTTGCTGCTCCTTTTTGGCCGAAGCCGCTTTGTTCTCCAGTTGCTGAATCTGCTGATCAATGTCGCTAATGCTACTCTTGGCATATCCGTCAGAAGGTTGAAGCGTCAAACTGGCCAATAACGTTAGAGCCAGCAGCGAAGCTGTTTTTTTCAAAATGTGATCCCCCATCCTATGAATTCACAAGAAAGCAACCTGCACAGGTGGTGAACAGCATGTTCTTTGCTTTCTTTACACTAAAGACTCCGTCTTTACTACATATCGTCAAACAGTGTTCAGTTGTGAACCTGCTTTGCCATTCTTTTTCGATTAAACGTTAAGAGATTTGCGGATGGACAATGTGCTTCCCAAAATACCAACCAGCACACCGAGTCCGATCAACAGTGTTCCAAACAGCAACCAAATATCACCGAGTGGAATCAAATTAAGCATCTGCATAAATACATCCTGACCAATCGTGGCCATCAGGCGGCTGTAACCGAAGAACAGTACTGCTACCGTAATCGCCGAACCGATCAATCCAATCAATGCCCCTTCGACAAAGAAAGGCCAACGAATGAACGTGTTGGTTGCACCAACCAGTTTCATAATACCGATCTCCCGGCGCCGGGCCAGAATCGTTACGCGAATCGTATTCGAGATCAGGAACATGGACATTAACCCCAGTCCCCCAACAAAAATAAATCCGATATTCCGGACAAGCTTCGTAAATTTGAACAATACTTCCACCGTTTCCTTGCCGTAGTTCACTTTCATGATCGGCTTCTCCGGGTGTTTATCGTTCAATGCTTCGATTTTTTGCGCCACAAAAGTGACGGTTTCCGGTTCAATGACCTCTACTTCAATGGTCTCCGGCAGTGGATTGTTATCCACATCGAAACCGCTCAGCACATTGTCTGCACTTTCTCCGAGACGTTCACGGAACTCCTTGAGTCCCTCTTCTTTGGAAACAAAACGAATTTCACTGACTTCAGGCATCGCACTGATTTCCTGCTCCAGCGTGTTACGCAGGTTCTCATCCACGTTCAGCTCAAGAAACGTACTGATCTCGACCTGACTGTCCACCTGGTTGGCCATGGAATTCACATTAAGCACCAGCAGCATGAACACGCCCAGAATGAGCAATGACACGATAATGGACATGATGGAGGCCACGGACATCCAGCCGTTGCGGAATACGTTTTTGAATCCCTCCCGTAAATGGCGCAAGAGAGTACTAAAATTCATAACCGTATTCCCCTCTCATCTGATCCCGTACAATCTGTCCCCGTTCAATCGCAATAACCCGTTTACGCATCGTATTGACGATATCCTTGTTGTGGGTCGCCATAACAATAGTGGTTCCGCGGAAATTAATTTCATCCAGCAGCTGCATAATGCCCCATGACGTCTCCGGATCAAGGTTACCCGTAGGCTCGTCCGCAATAATAACAGACGGATTGTTCACGATGGCACGTGCGATGGCAATACGCTGCTGTTCCCCACCCGACAACTGTGAAGGTTCACGATTCGCCTTGCTGCGCAATCCAACCAGATCAAGCACTTCCATCACTCGTTTCTTAATGTGACGCTTCGGTGCTTCAATAACTTCCATGGCAAATGCCACATTCTCAAATGCCGTCATGCGTGGCAGCAACCTGAAATCCTGGAACACAACGCCGATATTCCGGCGTACGTAAGGAATTTTGCGTGGCTTTAACTTTCCGATATTAAATCCGTTAATGGATATTTGTCCTTTGGTCGGAACTTCTTCCCTGTACATCAATTTCATAAATGTCGATTTGCCTGCGCCGGACGGACCGACGATATAGACAAATTCATTGCGGTCGATCTTCACCGACACCCCTTGTAATGCGTGGGTACCATTGGCGTAGGTCTTCCACACGTCCTGCATTTCTATCACATCATCACTTCCCGTTGCATAGTTAGCCATTATCATTTCGACACAATCCCGGCATTTCCTTTAAAAAGACCTGAATTTCATCAGGGAAAATCCATTTCACCCCTTTTTCGATGGTGAAGCATGGATTCATATGAATTTTATTGTAACAAATTTGTTACCTATTGAGTACCCGAAAGTTTTCCATCATTGGATCATATATATGGAAAGTGTTACGAAATGCGGAACAACAGAAGTACAAAGGAGCGTTCGGATATGAAAAAAATACATTTGATGGTCATTGCACTGTTCTCCATCCTTTTAATCGGTTCCGCGTCCTATGGATTGCTGTATATGTACGTGAACCAACCCGCGCTACCAGAAGGTGTACGTGTTGGGGAGTGGTCGGTTGAGGGCGTGAATCGCAAGGAAGTTCTACCAGCACTGGATGAACGATTAAAACAAATGGAAGCATGGCCGATCACCCTTGAAATTGACGATCCTACACCAAAAACATTGATGTTCACCGCCGCCCAGACAGGCGCCAGCTACAGTGCTGACGACTTCCGGACAGCTGTGCAGCAACTGGATGAAGGCAATCTGTGGGAGCGCGCTTATGCCCGATATCACTTCATTAAGGAGTGGTCCCTCAAGCTGACGTATAATTCAAAATCACTGAGAGAGCATCTTACCCCTGCCTGGGAAAAGGAAACCTTCGGTACACCCGCGAACGCTGTTCGCCGCATTACCGCAAGTGACAAGGTCCAGTACATCCCGGAAAAAGGCGTCCGCCGGATCGCCTGGGATGAACTCGCGAGCCTGATGCAGGCTAAACTGCACCGGGATTTCACTCCACTGGACCATGATGCAAAGCCAAACCCGCTGTTGATTCAGCTGCCGTTGTATACGCTGCAACCCGAAGTGACTCTCGATTCGCTGCGCCAAGAGGGAATTGACCGAAAGATCATTCAGTTCTCCACTGGCCTTGGAAACAGCAGTGCAGGCCGGATACATAACGTCAGCGCAGCAGCGCAAGCCGTTAACGGCATGATTTTGCCGCCAAATGGTACTTTTGATTATGAGAAGGTCATTAAGAAGGCCGAGGAAGACTATGGTTTCCGGGAAGCCCCGGTTATCGTGAATGGGCAACTGACCCCCGGTATTGGGGGCGGTATCTGCCAGGTATCGAGTACGGTTTACAATGCAGCCTTGTTGACCGGACTGGACATCGTAGAACGCCGCAACCACTCCTTGCCCGTCAAATATTTGCCGAAGGGACTGGATGCCACGTTTGCCTCAGGTTCCATCAATTTTCGGTTCAAAAACAATACTGGCAAGTCCCTGCTCATTCATGCCAAAGTGGAAGGTGGAAGCTTAACGGTCAAATTTTTCGGCACCTTCCCGGAGAACGTCAGTTATGCACTGGAATCCCGTACAATTGAGACATTAAGTGCTCCCGTGAAATATGTATCGAGCAACGTACTGCCTGACGGTGCTCAGCAGGTGCTCCAGAACGGTCAACCTGGATATATTGTAGAGACGATGCGCACCAAGAAGGTGGATGGTAAAATCGTCGAATCCAAGACCATTACACGTGACACATACAAAGCCCAGAATCGCCTGATTGCCCGCTCTGGTCATACTAACCTGCCTGATCCCAAGGAGCCTTCTGTCGTAGAAGATGGCATCAGCGACACGAAACAGCCTTAATCTTACTATCACATGCGTGCACATGGATAGGCTCCACTCAGCAAACGTAATAACAAATAGAAAAAGACACATCTCCTATTCCCCATTCTGGGTCCCTTGAGAGATGTGTCTTTGGTTTATTTTACAGATACATATTAGGTTTGATTAGACTGATACCTTTAATGTCCGCCTGTGTACTCTTTCTGCTCCTCGCCGATAACCATCTTCTCATTACCCATAAAGAAAGCAGCAATCAACGCGAGTGCAGCCGGGATCGCAGCCCAGGCAAAGAGCTGCACGATGGATGAAGACAACGCATGCGTAATGGTGTCCAGAACCTGAGGCGGAATCGCCTTTCTCAGCTCTGGCGACAGCAGCGCATGTGGATCGCTCAGATCCACTCCCTGAGGCATACCGCCTGCAGGAGCACCAGCGCCACCCGCTTCTGCCGCTGATCCGGCGAGGGCATCATTCATTTTACGCGTAAATACCTGGCTCTGCACGATACCAAAAATCGTAATGCCCATCGTCATCCCAAGCGAACGCAGGAAGTTAAGTGTGGAGCTTGCTGCTCCGCGTCTTTGCGGTTCAAACGCGTTCATGGCTGCATTGCTGAGTACCGAGAATGACGCCCCGACACCGAGTCCAATCATCACCATGAATATACGTATCGTCCATAGAGACGAAGTTTCATCCAGCGTTGTCAGCAATCCAAGACCAACCACCAGCAACGCCAGCGTAGGAATCATAATGTTGCGATATTTGATTTTGGTCATCAGTACCCCACCCATGGAAGCCGTCACAACGGACCCCAGCATCATGGGCAATAATACGAGACCAGAATTGGTCGCTTTGCCACCGAGTACCCCCTGGATGAAGATTGGAATATACACGGATGCGGTAATAAACGCCGCACCACTGAACATGCCAATAACGTTACTGGACCAGTACACCCGGTTGCGGAACATGCCGAAGGAGATAATGGGTTCCTTGGCTCTCGTTTCTGCAAACAGGAAGAGCAATGCTAGCACCACGAATCCGGCAAACAAACCGAGGATCTGCCACGAGCCCCAAGCATACGTTTTGCCGCCCAGTTCAAGCCCAAATATGAGACAGACTACCGCACCAATCAGTGTGATTGCACCAAGCCAGTCAATCTGTTGGGATTGATGCTGATGGGATTCTTTGTAGAAAAATGCAATAAACACAAACGCGATCAGACCAAGCGGCAGGTTGATATAAAATACCCATTCCCATGTCGCATACTGCGTGATGTAAGCACCCAGTAGTGGACCAAATACGCTGGATAAACCAAACACGGCTCCGAACAAACCGCCCAATTTACCCCGTGATTCCGGTGCGACCACATCAAACATGATTGTAAAGGCAATCGGCACCAATGCACCCGCACCAATACCCTGAATAGCTCTGTACATCGTCAGCTCAACGATTGATGTTGCCGTTCCACATAATGCAGATCCGAGCATAAATACCAGTATTCCGAAAACAAAAAACTTTTTCCGTCCGTACATGTCGGATAACTTACCGAAGATTGGCATACCCGCCATCTCGGCCACCATGTAAGCGGAGGTCACCCAGACGAACTTGTCGAGCCCACCCAGCTTCCCGACAATATCGCCCATAGCTGTTGCCACGATGGTATTGTCCATCGAAGCCATCAGTATGCTTAGCAGTAACCCTGCCAGCACCAATCCAATATTATTTTTACGTGTAGCCATTCTACTCAATCTCTCCCATTCACATCCGATTCATATGACTGAATTAGTATATCCGAAAAGTTACGGCGGATAATCAGTCCAAGGACCGATTGCTTTGCACCAAAACTTCCGATTGCGGATGAATTTGCAGAGAAGAGCGGTATTCTACCGTACCAATCCGGCAGCCTGGACCAATTTTTATTTTATCTCCTCGTACAACCTCGGCCTCCGTGTTCTCAAGTTCAATTTCGTCGCCTTCGATTAGATTGGCCTTGAGAATAGACTTGTTACCAGTGAACAAACCCTCCAGCAGTTTTCCCCGCGAATTCTTCACTGAAATGATGGAACCGCCCATTTCCTTGACCTCGGATGGACCCATAATTTTAAGTGTCATACTTTCGGCACTGAGCATACCCGTTATCGTAAAACGGCCATTCAACTTCATATTCTCCACCTGACAATCACCTGATACATGAAGCTCGCCTACCACTTTCATATGTTCAGCTTTTGCATACAGGTTAGAAGCATGATTGTCTTCCTGCTCATCGGAACCAACAGCAGACCGCTCTTTCAAGGTAAGGGTTCCCGTAATTTTGATATCGGTTGATTCAAGAGATCCATATATAACGGATGTGCCGGTGCATTTGAATTGATCACAGAACAGATTATCGTTAAATGAGGAATCTCCCACTACCTTGACCTTGCCGTACACACCGCCAGAAGAACTGCCGTCGCCGATGATGCTAATGTCATGCTTTTTATCCAATGAACCAGCAAAATGGTTATTCAAATCGATCACATCCCTTTCTCTCCAGGTCAAAACTTAAATTAAAATTTAAATCCGCTGACTGCTGCCCACCTTAGCGTCTGGATCAACCTCTAGTTCACCCGAATATTCGACCAACCTGATGTTACAGCCACGACCGATATGAACCTTGCTGCCACGAACAATATCAGCCTCGGTATCTTCCAGCACGATTTCATCCCCCTCAATCAAGGATGTCTTGAAGGATGGGGTACCGCCCAGGCCAATACTTTTCCAAAAACCAGTCTGTTCCTTACGCCGAATATCAATGCGTTCCCCGCCAATCTCTCTCGCCGAAGAAGATGTATGCAGCCTGATCTCTACCGTTCCCGCATTCAGAAAGCCACTAATTTTAATATTGCCCTGTACGTTCAAAGACTCACATTGTACGTCGCCTTCAATATCGATCACGCCACCAATATCAATGCGTTCCCCATCAACCCGTCCACGAACAGTACACTTCCCGTTGACTTCGAGCTCAGGGCTTCGGAGGTCTCCGTTAATGGTTGTTAAGCCATCCACACGAACACGTGAACTAATCAAGGGGCCGTTCAGCGTGCACATACCGTTGATCGTTGCACTCTCAGAGCTCAAAGCACCGTGCATCTTCAAGGTTCCATTCACATTCAGGGAGGTACAGTCCAGGTTACCATTTACTTTAGCCATGCCATCGATGGATACCCGGTGAAAATTCCCGCCTGCCGTTTGGCTCATGCCCGCTACGTTCAGATCATTTCGCAAATTACGTTCCTCCATATATGATCCTCTCCTTATCCCAATTTGAGTTTTAACTCTTCCATGAACGTCCCCATTGGCTGCCTGAGAACGACCTTCACTCCATTGTCAAAATAAAGCTCTGTTCCTGCCGTTACCAGCAAGAATGAAGGGATACCCATCTTGCGAATAAGCACCAGTTCGCTTGGTTTGCCTGTGAAACGATAATAATGCTCGGACATGACATCGATCAGCAGCGTACCCTCCTGGCGGGTAACATCTCCGCTCATTAGCAGCTTATCAAGTACATAAAGCATCATGATCTGCTCCAAAGCATACAACGGCCGCTCCCGGCCTGCTTCTTTCAATAGCTCAAGCGAAATGATCGAAACAATGTTTCGCTCTAACAGCTCCTGAGCGGACATTTCCACTTCACCCAAAGTTGGTGAAAACACGTCTGCCAGTTCATCCAGCGACAAGCCGTCTTTCATATTGAGAATCTTGTCAATCCGCAGTAAAATCTGTTGTTTTGGAAAAAAAGTTTCTTGTCCCGTATAGGACGACTTCCGAATAAACCATTCCTCCGGAATGAGATTCTTCCGCTTCCAGCGGTACAACTGGCCGTAGGAGATACCCGTCAGGTCCAGCAATTCTTTTTTGGAGATCAAATCATCCGTCATATATGGTCCCCCTTTGTGTTGAAAACAGTGTAACATAACATTGTTACGTTGTAAATAAGGTGAATAACTAGTTGTGAATTTCTTATTATTGCAATGAAAAGACTTTGCGTATAACCTGTTTATTATAGACACTATGGAACCATTATGGATTCAGATCCCATCCTATTGAATCGGGTCAGAACACATCGTTAATGGACTTATGAAAGGGGTTTCTCATATATATGGCACTTATTAAATGTGACTTTTACTCTGACACGCTTGGTCTAAGCACCAGTATGCATGTTATTCTTCCACAACAGACCCACAATCAGATTGGCATGGAGAACGTATCCGGCCAAGGGTTACATCCCACGCTGTATCTGCTGCACGGGCTATCGGATGATGACTCCATCTGGCTGCGCCGTACATCCATCGAACGATATGTTGCGGACCTTGGTATTGCCGTTGTGATGCCTCAGGTACATCGCAGCTTCTATACGGATATGGCGGAAGGCGGACGCTACTGGACATTCATCAGTGAAGAGCTGCCTGCACTTGCACGTTCCTTCTTCCCGCTATCACACAAACGTGAGGACAACTTTGTTGCTGGCTTGTCTATGGGTGGCTACGGAGCATTCAAGCTGGCACTTCACAAACCGGAGCAATACGCCGCTGCGGCAAGTTTGTCTGGAGCACTCGACATGGTAGCGCATATGGATAACCGAATTGTTAAGGCATTAAGTGATGCTGAGTTCAAACGGATTTTCGGAGCAGAAATTAAAGGTTCGGAGAATGACTTGCTGCATCTGCTCGAAGAAAGCAAAGCAAGTCAGGGTCCAAAACCTTTGCTCTACCAATGCTGTGGGACAGAGGACTTCCTGTATGACGAGAATCAAGCGTTCCGTCAAGCTTGTGCACAGACCGATTTCCAGCTGACGTACGAGGAAGAACCCGGTGGACATGACTGGGGATATTGGGACGAGAAGATCCAGAATGTGCTGAAATGGTTGCCTTTGCGTGAACGTAAGTAGTCGAGAAATTTAAATGAAGCCATTGCATTTTAGATGGATATGTACAGAAAGAACTATATAAGTTCAACTAGTGAATATTTACACTGGCACTCCAATGACAGAACAACCTTCCGATTGTTGTAATACACAAAAAAAAGCAGGCCCTTGAGAAGAAAATCTCGGCCTGCTTTTTTGCGTTATATATCTTTATTTCATTATAGTAAATCCGTTATTAACCCCGATTGGTGATCCATTGCTCTGTAATTTCAAGCACCTTTTCACTCCGTCCAATCGCCTCAGCCACCTGGTTCGAAGCCGTTCCTCCGTACACATTACGAGCATTTACAACCGCTTCTGGTTGCAGCACATCGTATATACGCTCATCGAACAACGGGGAGAACTGACGGAATTCATCGATTGTCAGATCCAACAGATACTTACCGTTCTGGATACAATACAATACTGTTTTCCCGATAACCTCATGCGCCTGACGGAAAGGCAAACCTTCTCCCACGAGGAAGTCCGCAATATCTGTAGCGTTCGAGAAATCCTGATTGACCGCTTGACGCATCCGACCCTTGTTAACCGTCATCGTTGCAATCATCGGAGCAAACAATTGAAGTGCGCCTTCCAGCGTCGCTACCGTGTCAAACATGCCTTCCTTATCTTCCTGCATGTCCTTGTTGTAAGCGAGCGGTAGAGATTTCAGTACTGTCAGCAAACCGATCAGGTTGCCATACACACGTCCTGTTTTACCACGAACGAGTTCCGGTACGTCTGGATTTTTCTTCTGTGGCATAATGCTGCTGCCCGTGCAGAATGCATCATCCAGTTCAACAAAACCAAACTCCGTGCTGCTCCACAGGACCAACTCTTCACTCAGACGGGACAAGTGAGTCATGATCAGTGAAGCGGCTGCCAGGAACTCCACGATAAAGTCACGGTCGCTTACTGCGTCCAGACTATTCTCATATACTCCATCAAAGCCCAACTGTTCCGCCACAAAATGACGGTCAATCGGGAACGTTGTGCCTGCAAGCGCACCTGCACCCAGTGGCAGCACGTTAATGCGTTTGTAGCTGTCCATAAGACGCTCTGCATCCCGTTGGAACATCGATACATACGCCATCAGGTGATGGGCGAACAGAATTGGTTGTGCACGTTGAAGATGGGTATACCCCGGTACAATCGTATCAAGATTGTCTTTGGCTTGTCCGATCAGCGCTTCCTGCAACGAATGCAGCATGCCAACAAACCCAACCACGCGCTCACGCAAGTACAAGTGCATATCCGTTGCCACTTGGTCATTCCGGCTGCGTCCCGTATGTAATTTGCCACCTACAGGGCCGATAGTCTCAATCAGGTTTTTCTCAATATTCATGTGGATGTCTTCATCCGATACGGAGAATTCCACTTCGCCTGCACGGATTTTATGCAGAACAGTGATCAAACCTTCCTTGATCGTCTCTACATCCTCTGCTGGCAGAATTCCACATTTGCCCAACATCGTGACATGAGCCAGACTTCCTTGAATATCTTCCTCGGCCAACGCTTTGTCAAAGTTGATTGACGCTGTATATTCCTCAACGAGGTGATTGGTTTGTTTGGTAAAACGTCCTCCCCACAGCTTGCTCACAGTGAGTACTCCCCTTTCGCTCATGGACAAAGCCGCTCCTGCCAGATGTGCAAGAACGGCCCGCCTTGTCAGTTATTATCGTGATGCTTTATATGCATGATGAAATTAGTTTTTGTTTTGTTCCACACCGGAATTTACTTTCAAACGCAATGCGTTCAGGCGGATAAAGCCCGTTGCATCCCCTTGATCGTATGCTTGTGTTGGATCAGCTTCCATTGTGGCAATGTCCGGGTTGTACAGGCTGACAGGGCTTTTCACACCTGCGCCGATGATGTTGCCTTTATACAGTTTCACACGAACGGTACCTGTTACATTTTTCTGACTTTCGGTCACCAGGGCTTGCAGCGCCAGACGTTCCGGTGCGAACCAGAAGCCGTTGTATACGAGTGTGCTGTAACGTGTGATCAGGCTATCACGCAGGTTCATGACTTCACGGTCCATCGTGATGGATTCCATTTTGCGGTGTGCCGTGAACAGAATCGTTCCACCTGGTGTCTCGTATACACCACGGCTCTTCATGCCGACGAAGCGGTTCTCTACCATGTCCACACGGCCGATACCATGTTTGCCACCCAGCTCATTCAGTTGCTCCATTACTTGCAGTGGGCTCAAGCGCTCACCATTCAGTGCAACACAGTCGCCTTGTTCGAATTCAAGTTCAACATATTCCGCTTGATCCGGTGCATCTTCAGGTGCGCTGCTGAGCAGGAACATGTCTTTGTTCTCGTCCGCACTTGGATCGAACCAAGGATCTTCGAGCACGCCGCTCTCATAGCTGATATGCAGCAGGTTACGGTCTGTGGAGTAAGGTTTAGCCGCCGATGCGGTTACCGGAATGCCATGTTTTTCAGCGTAAGCGATCATCTCCGCACGTCCTGGGAACTGGTTGCGGAATTCTTCCAGACGCCAAGGCGCGATGACTTCAATATCTGGTGTCAGCGCAGCTGCGTTCAGCTCAAAACGAACCTGGTCATTCCCTTTACCCGTAGCGCCGTGAGCAATCGCTGTAGCGCCTTCTGCACGAGCGATATCGACCATACGTTTCGCGATCAGTGGACGTGCGATACTTGTGCCAAGCAGGTATTGTCCTTCATAAAGGGCACCAGCTTGGAACATTGGATAGATGAAATCTTTGGCGAACTCGTCACGCAGATCGTCAATATACACTTTGGAAGCACCTGTAGCGAGAGCTTTCTCCTCAAGGCCGTCCAGTTCATCCTTTTGTCCAATATCCGCCGTAAATGCGATAATCTCCGCATCATATGTTTCTTTCAACCATTTCAAAATTACAGATGTGTCCAACCCGCCAGAATAAGCGAGTACAATTTTTTCCTTAGCCATGTTCGATGGTCCTCCCCAAGTTCAGTTGCTTAATCTATCATCGCGAAATCTGTGCCTAAAATCAACCCATTCAGGCAAACAGCATCTATTCACTCATTAACGCAGCCATCAATGCTTTCTGCGCATGCAGTCGGTTCTCCGCCTGATCAAAGATCAGGGAGTTTGGCCCGTCAATCACTCCAGCACTCACTTCTTCTCCACGGTGAGCTGGCAGGCAATGCAGGAACATATAATCCGGCTTCGCGCCTTTCATCAGTTCCTCATCGACCTGATACGCAGCGAATGCTTGTTCACGAATCTTCTGTTCTTCTTCAAAACCCATGCTCGCCCATACATCCGTATACACGATATCCGCATCTTTCACAGCTTCCTGAGCACTGTACGTTACAGTCACCTGTGAGCCGCTCTCCTGTGCAATGCTGCGCGCCTGCTCTACAACTGCGCTGTCAGGCTCATAACCTTCCGGAGTCGCTACTGCAACATGCATACCCATCTTCGCTGCACCAAGCATAAGGGAATGCGCCATGTTATTGCCATCTCCGACATAAGCCATTTTCAGCCCTTCCAGCTTTCCTTTGTGCTCCAGCACAGTTTGGAAATCTGCGAGTACTTGGCATGGATGTGCTGCATCGCTCAGTCCGTTAATAACCGGAATATCCGCATGTTGTGCCAGTTCAGTCACATTATGGTGTCCAAAGGTACGAATCATGATGCCGTCCAGGTAACGTGACAGGACTTTGGCTGTATCATGTGTCGTTTCTCCGCGACCGAGTTGGATATCATTTTTGCTCAGGAAGAGCGCGTGTCCGCCCAGTTGGAACATACCGACTTCAAAAGATACACGGGTACGTGTAGATGATTTTTCAAAAATGAGTCCGATCGTTTTGCCTTGCAGTGGCTGATACGGCACACCGTTTTTTTGTTTGCCTTTAATCTCAATCGCAAGATCCAGCAAATAACGGATTTCCTCCGCTGTATAATCTGTAAATTCAATAAAATCACGGCCTCTAAGATTGACCTTCTGTACCTTTTCCGTCTGTTGCGCTTGTGTCATGTTAGTGTTGTCCTCCTTATTTCCGGTTCCCTGCACCCGCATGGGCAGAAGAGTGTAGAAGGTTGAGATCTTGCCATCCGGCTGCTCACTTTCATCTTCCGCTAGTTTACCGCGCGGCTACAGGGATTCATGAATCATCATTTTGGTTCCGCTTCGAGGCCCCTGAAGGCCCCGAGTCAGAAAGGTTGTATAAAGTCTTATTAAGCGTTCTTCGCAGCCACATGCTCTTCAATCAACATAGCTACCAAGGATACCGCCTGATCTATCTCTTCCTTGCTCACATACAAGTTTGGAAGCAGACGAATGACATTCGGTCCTGCGGAAACAAAGAGAATGCCTCGTTTCTGACCAGCAAGCACGATGTCGCCTACCGCTTCAGCACATTCGATTCCAACAAGCAGGCCCATACCCCGAACTTCTTTTACAAACGAATTACCAGCCAAACGCTCCCGCAGAGAGTTCATCAGGTATTCACCCATTTCAGCGGCACGTTCTGGCAGGTGATCCTCGAGCATGGTTTCAATCGTTGCAATGACAACAGAGGAAGCAAGCGGTGTACCGCCAAATGTTGTTGCATGACTGCCTGCAGTAAACGCATCCTTCAGATAACCTTTACCTAGCATCGCACCTACAGGGAATCCACTACCAATACCTTTGGCTACCGTGAAAATGTCCGGCTCAATGCCATAATGCTCATGCGCGAACAGTTTGCCTGTACGTCCCATTCCGGTCTGTACTTCGTCTACAATCAACAGCAGTCCGTGCTCTTCACACAGTTTCCGAACGTGGTGGACAAAATCTGGTTTGACCGGATGCACGCCACCCTCGGCTTGCACCATCTCCAGCATAATTGCTGCTGTATTGGGTCCGATCGCCGCTTCGAGAGCCGCTGTGTCATGCAATGGTACGGTTACGAATCCGGCTGGCAATGGCAAAAATCCTTCTTTCACTTTATCCTGCCCAGTTGCTGTCAAAGTTGCGAGTGTCCGTCCGTGGAAGGATTGGGCAAATGTAATGACTTCGTACCGACCTGTGCCTTTTACCTTCTGGTGATAGCGACGAGCCAGTTTGATTGCCGCTTCATTCGCTTCTGCACCACTGTTACAGAAGAATACGGCGTCTGCGCACGTATTTGCTGTCAACAAAGCCGCTGCTTTTTCCTGACCTGGAATCTGGAACAGGTTGGATACATGCCACAGCTCATCAATCTGAGCTTTCAGCTTGGCTCCGACTTTCTCCGGTGCATGGCCCAGACTCGTTACAGCCAACCCGCACGTGAAATCAAGATAACGATTGCCCTGATCATCCCACAGCCAGCTGCCTTTACCTTTGACCAAACTGATTGGATAACGTGCATACGTTTGGAAAAGAGAGCTTTCCGTCTGTGCCGCTACACCTGTCGCTGCTACGCCCGCTACTGCTGTGCCAGAACCTGGCAGTTCATTGCCTTTTGCCATCACCTATCACTCCTTATTTGTTGGTATGAGTACACTAGGCAAACCATATAAGCTAAACCTACTTTCCACAAGGCCACTCCGATTGCAGTCCACCTTCCGAACATATGCATACTCCCACTTCGATGACAGAACAACCTTCCGATCGCTGTTATCCCCAGATTTCTTTGATTAATTGTTTAAAGGTGGAAATCCAGTGATAAAGGCGCACGCTCCGCTTCTTCAGGTTATTTCTGTCCTCTCCGTTCTGGCGTTTTTNCTTCGATGACAGAACAACCTTCCGATCGCTGTTATCCCCAGATTTCTTTGATTAATTGTTTAAAGGTGGAAATCCAGTGATAAAGGCGCACGCTCCGCTTCTTCAGGTTATTTCTGTCCTCTCCGTTCTGGCGTTTTTGTTTCTTCAGATTGGTTCTGCACTCTCCGTTCTCGTGTCATGTCCAGTTCATCTTATATAAAAAATGCCGTGTACATAATGTTGATTCCTCTGGTTATCACAACTTCACCTTACTGCATACGGATAATTCGGGTTCCGATGGTTTCTCCGCCAAGCACACGGCTCAGAATCTGTGGTTCGCTTCCATCTACGATGATGACTTCACGCACTTTGCCGTGAATACAAGCGATGGCTGCACGTACCTTTGGAATCATGCCGCCATAGATTTCTCCGGTTTGGATCATATCCTCGATCTCCTGTACAGAGACGGATGGCAGCACTTTTTTCTCGCCACCTACATTCTTCATAATGCCAGGGACATCGGTCACTACGATCATCCGACTCACTCCGAGATGGGAAGCTACCGCACCTGCGGCTGTATCTGCGTTGATGTTATAACGCTGGCCAGAGGCATCCACACCAACTGGCGCGATAACTGGCATATATCCCATGTTTACGATGCCTTGAATAATCTCCGCATTAACGCCTGTTACGTCACCTACCCAACCAATCTCTGCATGGTTGCTAACCGGTTTTGCCTGGATCAGACCACCGTCCACACCCGACAATCCCAGCGCGTGTCCACCAACTCGTTGGATCAGGCGGACGATCTGTTTGTTAATACTTCCCGCAAGAACCATCTCTACGACGTCCAGCACGGGTTCCGTTGTTTTACGCAATCCGTTCACAAACTCGGTCTCAATGCCCAGCTTCGCCAAATTATCCGAGATCGCAGGACCGCCGCCATGTACGATGACAGGCTGTGTTCCCTTGGACTGCAAATCACGCAGATCTGCAAAAAAGGATTCAGGCAACGCCGCCAGCGTGCTGCCTCCGCATTTCATTACAAACGTCTGCTTCTCAGCACCTGCCTCTGTTCCGATACTCTCATTTTGCAATGTTGAATTCATGAGGGCACTCCTTTCAATTCAAATGTTTTAACGAGATTAACACTTCATTGATGCAATATTCTTCGGCTGACGTTCCGAATCCGGATCGTTCTTTCGATCGCTGTTGTCTCCAGGTTTTTTTGAATCCCCTCTTTTGAGGGGAAAACCCGGAGACAAAGGCGAACGCTTTGCTTCTACAGAATCGATTCCGCCTTCTCCACTACCTTCGCAGTTATCAACCACCAAAGAAAGTTCAATCCTTATACATTTTCAACATATTTTACGAAGCAGCTACTCATAGGAAAGCAGCATTCTCCGTTAACGTGTAAATATAAATAGTTGCTTATTACGTGCGGTATGCCGCGTTGATTCGTACATAGTCGTACGTCAGGTCACAGCCCCAAGCGATGGCTGTTCCGTCGCCGTGGTGCAGATCGACCACAATGCGTACGGTATCGGTCTGCAAGTAGGCCAGCGCCGCTTCTTCGTCGAATACGACTGGACGGGATTGTTCAAGTACAGAGATGTCACCCAGACGGATATCAACGGTCTCCGGGTTCACCGGCTGTCCTGCACGCCCTACAGCTGCAATGATTCGTCCCCAGTTGGCATCCGCGCCAAACATGGCGGATTTCACCAGGCTGGACCCAATGACGGTCTTAGCAATAGCTTGCGCAGATTCATCACTTACGGCACCCGTTACCTGTACTTCTACCAGCTTGGTTGCTCCTTCGCCATCGCGCGCAATGGCTTTGGCAAGCACTTCGCACACATAAGTGAATCCGGCAGCAAAAGCATCCCAATCCGGATGTTCCACGGTCAGTTCTTCGTTCCCTGCCAGACCGCTGGACATGGCTACAAGCATGTCGTTCGTGCTTGTATCTCCATCCACTGTAATCATGTTAAATGTATGATTGGTCGCCTGACGCAGCAGGCGCTGCAACGCTTCTGCACTAATGACTGCATCAGAAGTCATAAAAGCCAGCATGGTCGCCATATTCGGATGAATCATCCCCGATCCTTTGGCGGCACCAGCAATCGTAATCGTTTTGCCGTTCACCTCAACGGAGACGCAGGCTTCTTTTTTCACCAAATCGGTTGTCAGAATAGCTTGGGAAAAATGCTCCGCCTCTTCTGCTTCCTTGCCCAAATGTGCCGGAAGTCCGCTAATCCCCGAGTGTACAGCGTCCATCTTCAGCAATTCACCAATGACACCTGTAGAAGCGACTGCAACATCCTCTTCTGCTACACCCAACTCACGTGCGGCCGCCGTACGCATGGCGTAGGCATCCTCTTCACCTTGTTGTCCAGTACATGCATTGGCATTCCCGCTGTTCACGATGACTGCCTGAAGGCATCCATTGCTCAAGCTCTCACGTGTGACTTTCAGAGGTGCGGCTTGGAATACGTTCGTTGTATACACCGCAGCTGCAGTTGCCGGCACGTCACAGCGGATCGCTCCGATGTCGTTACGAGACGTTTTTTTCAATCCGCAGTGCAGTCCACCAGCAGTGAACCCGCGCGGGGTTACAATCGTTCCGTTCTCAACTATAGTAAAAGCCTTTTGCTCCACATTCGTTCCCATATGTTATCCCCCGTTATGCGTTCGGCTGCATGCCGATTGTCCGCTTGCTTTGCCTGATCCGTTTTCCCCACATTGTATCGGAATTGCGTCTAGACGCTCTCCCAATGATTCAACCCTTATGGATATACTGGAGTCATGTTCAGCCCGAGGTTCTCCTCCCATCCCATCATCAGGTTCATATTTTGAATGGCTTGCCCGGATGCACCTTTTACCAGGTTGTCGATGACCGAAATAATCGTCAAACGACCTGTACGAGGGTCAGCTGCAAATCCGATATCACAATAGTTCGATCCGTACACTTCCTTCGTTGAAGGCCAGATCCCCGGCTCACGTACACGCACGAACGGCCGATTCTCATAATATTTGCGGTACAGATCAACGATTTCACGGTCACTGTGTTCACCAGTTAAATTGGCATACATCGTGCTCATGATTCCACGCGTCATCGGCACCAGTTGAGTTGTGAACGTTACTGTGACTGGAGTGCCAGTGATATTTCCCAGCACTTGCTCAATTTCGGGAATATGCTGATGTTTGTTCAGTTTATATGCTTTGAAGTTCTCATTCATTTCTGCATAATGATTCGTCAAACTTGTTCCCCGTCCCGCACCCGATACGCCGGATTTGGCATCAATAATGATACTGGAAGGGTCAATCCATCCTGCCTCAACAGCTGGAATCAATCCGAGTAACGTAGCCGTTGGGTAACAACCTGGGTTGGAAATAAAGTTCTTGCCCTTCACTTCGTCGCCATACACCTCTGCCATGCCGTATACCGCCTGTTCCAGCAATGATGCAGATGGTGCCGGATGTTTATACCACTCTTCATAAACCGTTCCATCCTTGAGTCTAAAATCTCCAGACAGATCAATGACCTTAAGACCTGCTTCAAGCAGACTCGGAACGAGCTTTGCGCTTACACCAGACGGGGTTGCTGTGAACACCAGATCTGCACGACTTGCGATCTCAGCCGGGTCTACGCCGTCGAGTGGCCTCTGAATCACGTCCGTCAAATGCGGGAATCCATCTGCGATGGACTCACCACTGCTGGATGAAGAGATTACCGAAGTAATTTCAACCTGCGGATGGTTCTGGAAAAAACGAATCAGCTCCACCCCGCCGTAGCCGGTGGAACCGACGATTGCCACTTTTAATTTGTTATTCACTCTCGCTCCCCCAATCTTGTCGTATGCGCTACTTATACTGTTCTCCTGCTCCCAATGAGCTTTCATACAGCAATTCCGTCGCTTCTATGCATATTTGTGTATTATTATACGACTCTAGTTATATAAATACAACACTCTATCATCAATTTTACATGGATTCTCATCGCTTCCGAACATATCTTTCCAACATCTGCGGACGAACCCGTATACTTCTGCTAAAATACGTATTATAGGAAACATTACAACCAGGGTCTAATTCATAATCAATCTACACGATGAAGGGTTTATGAATGGATTCATGATGGTCATTATGAGACATGGGGGACTACAGTGCATATCGAATCCATTTTACTTGTTGTACTCCTGGGCCTGAATATTATTTTCGCTGCAGCGGTCGTTTTCTTCGAACGAAAGGATGCCAGTGCATCCTGGGCTTGGCTGCTCGTCTTGAACTTTATTCCGGTGTTCGGGTTTGTACTCTACTTATTAACAGGGCAAAACCTGACGCGCTACCGACTTTTCCAGTGGAAAGAGCGCAAGAAGCTTGGGCTTGAAGAACGTATTGCTGCCCAGCTTGCACAGCTGCAAGACAATAGAACACCTTTCCGTAATCAAGCGACAGAGAGTAGTCAGGACATGATTTATATGAACCTGAAGCAGAACGATGCTCTGTTGACCGAAGACAACGCGGTCGAGATTATTACCGACGGAACAGACAAATTCCAGCGGTTGCTCGATGATATCGAGGCAGCGAAAGATCATGTTCACGTGCAATACTACATTTATAGAGGTGACCGACTCGGCAAAAGAATCCGGGATGCACTTATTCGTAAAGCGCGCGAAGGTGTCAAAGTTCGTCTGCTGTATGACGCGCTGGGATCGCGGCGGGTATCCAAACGCTTTTTCAAAGAATTGCGCGAAGCAGGCGGTTTGGTTGAGGTCTTTTTCCCATCCAAATTCAGTCTGATCAACCTGCGTATGAACTACCGAAATCACCGTAAAATCGTCATCATTGATGGCAACCTTGGATATACAGGCGGGTTTAATGTAGGGGATGAATATCTCGGCTTGAATTCCAAGTTCGGTTACTGGCGCGATACTCATTTGCGTATTCAGGGTAATGCTGTTCATGCTCTTCAGACCCGTTTTCTTCTCGATTGGAATGAAGCGTCTAAGCAGCACGATACACCGTATGTTCCGGCGCATTTCCCTCATATTGAGGGCACAGGAACAACTGCTATGCAGATTGTATCCAGCGGACCGGATGCAGAGACAGAGCATATCAAGAACAGTTATCTGAAAATGATTAATGGAGCCAAACATTCGATTCTGATTCAGACCCCTTATTTTATTCCAGATGCCAGTGTATTCGAAGCCATTCGTCTTGCGTGCCTGTCAGGAATCGATGTTCGCATTATGATTCCAAATAAACCGGATCACGCCTTCGTATATTGGGCTACGCTATCTTATATCGGTGAGTTGTTAAAGGTGGGAGCAACCGTGTTCATCTACGATAACGGCTTTATTCATGCCAAAACGCTCATTATCGACAGTATGGTCGCATCCGTGGGAACCGCTAATATTGATTACCGCAGCTTCCGATTGAACTTTGAGGTAAATGCATTTATGTATGACGAGGCGATTGCGACTACTCTTGTGCAGACGTTTGAGCATGATCTTCTTGTATCCCGTGAGATGACGTTAGAGGAATACAATAAACGCAGTGTGAAGATCCGCTTCAAAGAAGCAATCTCTCGTCTGCTGTCTCCAATTCTCTAGATACAGTAGTAAAAGAAGGATTATCAGTCAAAAGAAAAACAAAAAGCAGGTGCTTCCTTTCCAGCCATGTCTGGTGGAGGAGTACCTGCTTTTTTTGATTATAAATTTACTTTCTACTTATAAGTTAACGAATGACCTCTACACCGCTCTCCGTTATCATGTGAATGTTAAGTTTGATTTATAGGTGCCTACTCGCTGTACCTTACAATTCCCCACGCTTGAAGCCTTCGCCCAGTACTTCATGCGCATTGCTAATAATGACAAAAGCCCCCGGGTCCACGGACCGAATCAAAGCTTTCAGTCTAGGCACCTCATTCTGTCCGACAACCACCATCAGTACAGTGCGCTGATCGTCGGTGTAACCACCTTTTGCCTCCAGCTTCGTCAGTCCGCGATCCAGATCATCCAGAATCACCTTCGTAATCGGTTCGGTCTGGTTGGAAATAATATAAGCTACCTTCGAGTTACCAAGCCCCATCTCGACGGCATCTATGACTTTTCCGGTAACGTATAATCCGATCAGAGCAAAGAGTGACTGCTCCAATGACAATACAAAGGCAGCCATAATAATGACCGTAGCATCCATCATCACAACGCAAAGAGAGTAACTCAGTCCACTATATTTTTGAACGATCCTGGCCAGAATGCTCATGCCCCCTGTTGAACCTCTACCCCGATATACGATTCCAATCCCGAGACCAACCCCAATTCCTCCATAGAGTGAACCAAGTAGCGGATTCGTTGTTGGAATGGCCCAGTCTTTCGTGAGGTATACAAACAGTGGCAGTACAATACTGCCGAGTACAGAACGTATTCCATACTGCTTGCCAATCAGGAGAAAACCCGCGATCAGAAGCGGAATATTAATAGCCCACTGGGTGTATGCCGGCTCAAGCCCCAGCCAATGTTTGCCCAATATCGATAACCCGGATACCCCACCTGAAGCAATCTGGTTCGGAAGTAAAAATAAATTAAAGGCCACGGCAATTAAAAACGAACCTAAAATAATGGATACGGTATCTACAACGTTTCTCCATGGGCCGTTCAGGGGAATGAGCGTAGTTAGCCTCTTCTTGCGGTTATTGTGTAACGGTTGTTGCTGTTGCATGTCATCTTGCTCTCCTTTTTTGTATATATGCTCAAAAAAAAGCCCCTGTATACACCCAGCATACGCCTACACGTATCGGGTCTATACAGGAACTTTTGATTAATCGGTATCTACTTTAATCTGGCTGCGCAAATAACCATCGATGAATCCATCGAGGTCGCCATCCATTACTGCTCCTGTGTTTCCAGTCTCCACGCTCGTACGGTGATCCTTTACCATACTATAGGGATGGAACACATAGGACCGAATCTGGCTACCCCACGCAATATCCGACTGTTCTCCTCGGATTTCGTCCAGCTGTTGTTTTTGTTCTTCGATTTTACGTTCATACAATTTGGAACGAAGCATCGTCATCGCTCGCTCACGGTTCTTAATCTGTGACCGTTCATTCTGACACGTTACAACCACACCTGTTGGAAGGTGAGTAATCCGTACAGCTGAGTCAGTGGTATTGATATGCTGTCCACCCGCGCCGCTCGCACGGTACGTATCGATCTTGAGATCTTCTGTTCGAATGTCCAATTCAATCGTGTCATCAATCTCAGGAACCACGTCACAGGATACGAAGGAAGTATGTCTGCGTCCTGAGGAGTCAAAAGGTGAGATTCGCACCAATCGGTGGACACCTTTTTCGGCTTTCAGATACCCATAAGCATTGTGCCCCTTGATGGATAGCGTGACACTCTTGATTCCTGCTTCATCTCCTGCCAGATAATCCAGCACCTCAACCTTGAAACCACGTTTCTCGGCCCAGCGTGTATACATCCGCATCAGCATCTGTCCCCAGTCCTGTGACTCGGTACCACCAGCACCCGGGTGAAGCTCGAGAATGGCATTCATCTTGTCATACGGCTGATTCAGGAGAAGTTGTAGCTCGAACTCTTCTACCTTGCTCACGATGGCTGTCACGCTGTTACCGATCTCCACGGCCAGATCATCATCGCCTTCTTCGTCAGCCAGTTCTGCCATCATGACCGCATCGTCATAATCCTGCTGCAGCTTGGTGTATTGATCCACAGATCCCTTCACCGCGTTCAGCTCGGCGATTAAGGATTGTGCCTTATCATTATCATCCCAGAAATCAGGGGCGGACATCTTCACTTCGAAGTTCTCAATCATCTCTTGCTTAAGATCTAAGTCAAAGAGACCCCCTAAGATTTGTTAGTTTCTTGCCTATTTCACGCAGGTCCTGCTTCACGCTTGGATCGATCATGTGCAATTCCTCTTTTCATTAAGATAAGCTCCCCGCATCCAGGGCATTCCTCCAGATCAAGTATCCGATGCTTCACCTTGGAGTCTAGGTTACCTTTATGTCGGCAATCCTCTTCTCCATGATCTTGATCACATAGTTATAACTATGCACCAATTACAGGTTATGCATCCTTCACTTGATCATTTGGAATACCCGGCTGCAAGGAGCCGTTCATGTCATTCTATTTAAGTTGAGCCAGCATTGGTTACACCTTACCACTCCGATTGCAGTAGCATCTTCCGATCACTCTTATCCCCAGATTTTCTTAATTCCCTCTCACAAGGAAAAAATCCGGTGATAAATGCGAACGCGTTGCTTCTCCAGATTGCTTCTGCACTCTCCGTTATGGTGTAAAAAATTTAGATCGAACTTATATACAGGGTAATATAAGAGAGTCGTTTAACTACTCTTGACCGTGGCAGTGTTTAAACTTTTTGCCGCTGCCACATGGACAAGCATCGTTGCGTCCGATTTGGTCAGACACTTTTACCGGACGTTTCTCCGTAGGCTCGCCGCTTGTCGAGATCTGGCTTTCGTCAACAACCGCTTGACGCTCCTGATTGCTCTCGATTTGTGCTCTCATCACATAAGTTGCCACTTCTTCCTGAATCGAAGCGATCATCTGATGGAACATTTCGAAGCCCTCAAACTGGTACTCACGCAGTGGATCTGTACCGCCGTAGGCACGAAGGTGGATACCTTGACGCAATTGATCCATCGCATCAATATGATCCATCCATTTGCTATCTACTGCGCGAAGCACAACCACTTTCTCGAACTCACGAACCATCTCTTCACCGATTCGCTCTTCTCGTGCATTGTACTTGTTCTGAACTTTCTCAAACAGGTAGTCGATAATCTCTTCTGCTTCTTTGCCCCACAGATCATCTTTCGTTACAGAGCCTTCATCCAGCAATTTGCTGTTCATGTAGTCGGCAACTTCCTGCAGTTCCCAGTTTTCCGGAATGTCATCACTGCAATGAGCTTCTACAATACGTTCAATGGAAGGCTTGATCATATCCATAACGATTTGTTTGATATTCTCGGACTCAAGCACCTCGCGGCGCTGTTTATATATAATTTCACGTTGTTGGTTCATGACATCATCATATTGGAGAACGACTTTACGTACGTCAAAGTTATTACCTTCAACCCGTTTTTGTGCCGACTCTACCGCACGGGTAATCATCCGGCTCTCAATCGGTTGGTCTTCTTCAAAACCAAGACGCTCCATCATGTTCAGTACATTGTCTGCACCGAAACGTCTCATCAGCTCGTCACCCAGTGACAGGTAGAACTGTGTAGAACCCGGGTCACCCTGACGTCCTGCACGTCCACGCAGCTGGTTATCAATCCGGCGGGATTCGTGACGCTCTGTACCAATGATATGAAGGCCGCCCACTTCAGCTACACCTTCGCCCAAGATAATATCCGTACCCCGTCCAGCCATGTTGGTTGCAATCGTTACTGCACCAGCTTGTCCAGCTCCTGTGATGATTTCCGCTTCTTCAGCGTGATATTTGGCATTCAATACCTGGTGACGGACACCACGGCGTTTCAGCATATCGGAAATACGCTCGGAGTTTTCAATGGAAACCGTACCCACCAGAACCGGCTGGTTCTTGCTGTGACGTGCCACGATTTCTTCCACAACCGCGTTGAACTTGCCATCGATGCTCTTGTACACCACATCAGCCATATCATCCCGTTTGTTTGGACGGTTGGTTGGGATCTGCAATACTTCGAGACCGTAGATTTTTTTGAATTCTTCTTCCTCGGTCTTCGCTGTACCTGTCATTCCCGCAAGCTTACGGTACATCCGGAAATAGTTCTGGAATGTAATCGTAGCAAGTGTCATGCTCTCGTTCTGTACTTCAATACCTTCTTTGGCTTCAATCGCTTGGTGCAATCCATCGCTATAACGACGTCCTGCCATCAAACGGCCTGTGAACTCATCGACGATCAGTACTTCTTCATCACTCACCACATAATCGACGTCACGACGCATGATTACATTGGCTTTCAATCCCTGTACGATGTGATGGTTAAGCGTAACATTGGCATGATCATACAAGTTTTCGATACCAAATGCTTTCTCAGCTTTCGCTACACCAGCTTCTGTCAGCGCTACGGATTTCACCTTGATGTCCACCGTAAAGTCTTCTTCTGGAACCAGACGTTTCACGAAACGGTCAGCTGCATAGTACAGATCTGTCGATTTCTGAGCTTGTCCGGAAATGATCAGAGGTGTACGTGCCTCATCGACCAGAATGGAGTCCACTTCATCAATGATACAGAAGAACAATGGACGTTGTACCATCTGCTCTTTGTACAACACCATGTTGTCACGCAGATAGTCAAAGCCAAATTCATTATTCGTACCGTACGTAATATCACATGCATAAGCATGTTGTTTCAAAGCATGGTCCATACCGCTCAGGTTAACCCCTACCGTCATGCCCATGAATTCATAAATTTGTCCCATTTCCTGGCTATCCCGTTGAGCCAAATAATCATTGACCGTTACCACGTGTACACCTTTGGACATCAATGCATTCAGGTATACCGGGAGTGTTCCTACCAGTGTCTTACCTTCACCCGTTTTCATCTCTGAAATCCGGCCTTCATGAAGGGCAATGCCTCCGAGCATCTGTACGTCATAGTGACGTTTGCCCAGTACACGACGAGATGCCTCACGTACGGTTGCAAATGCTTCAGGAAGAAGTTCATCTGTTGTTTCTCCCTTTTCAATACGGGCACGGAATTCCTCCGTTTTGGATTTCAGTTGTTCATCAGACAGAGCCTGAAATTGTGGTTCCAGTTTATTGATCACATCGACTGTCTTCATCAGACGTTTAACATCACGTTCGTTCATGTCGCCGAAGATCTTTTTGACAAGTCCTAGCATGGTATACCCCTTTCGTGCAAAACAGAATAGACCCCCTGCTGCCGCCGCGCGACACCATCGGATGGATATGTATCCACTTGCCCGGGGGTGACAAACGATATAAAAAATAATATAAATGAATCAACTCCAGGCTTGCCAAGGTTCCTCATGAAGCTGATTCGGTATTCAACCGGATCCGGTTATTAGAAATAAGCCGAATACCGAGCCTTATGAATCATGTTCATGGTGCTGTGCCTGTCATTGATTATGATTAGCGATCATTCGTTGACAATTCCTCATCAGGACAATGATTCTCTTGCATAAATTGTAACAGTTTGTAAGGGTCGCCGCAACACGCCACGGCACACTTCTTTGAACTTCTGAAGCCTCTCCGATGGAGTTTAAGTGCAAAAAATCATAGTCGTTAGCGGAAGCCCTGGATTCTATCGTTTCATTTTCCAGTTAGATAAGGCATGTTAACGAATTTTGGTGGTAAATTTGGATGAAAATCTCAATATAGAGAAAAAGAATACATCTTTAACGACTTCTCCGTGAGCACTTATAATTTTGCATTCACTTTGCACGGATTGGTCTCATTCCTACTATCTATTAGACGCAGTAACATGGGAAATAGTTTCACAATCTTGCTTCAGCGACTTTTTTCCAGCCCATCCACGCACAAAAGAGCCCCATCCCATAAAGGATGGAGGCTCTTGTTAGTTTAATTCAATACAGAAGACTATAGTCCCTGTGTTCATTCGTTATCATTAAGGAATCATTTTTCATTTTCAATTCAATGGTTTAACCTTGTTCAATCAAACCGTATTTACCATCGTTCCGTTTATACACAACGCTGACTTCTTCGTTCTCAATGTTGGAGAATACGAAGAAATTGTGACCGACCATGTTCATTTGGAGGATAGCCTCTTCCACGTCCATTGGTTTCAACATAAACCGTTTCGTCCGCACCACTTCCAGGTCATCATCTTCGGTTTCCGTATCCAGTTCAGCGGTAGCCACTGTACCTGTTGGGTCTTCAACGAAGAGAGTTTTCAGGCTGCCTTCCTGGCGGAACTTACGGTTTATTTTCGTTTTGTGTTTACGGATCTGACGTTCCAGCTTGTCCACCACGGAGTCAATGGAAGCGTACATATCGTCGCTCTCATCCTCGGCGCGGAGCACAATTCCTTTCAAAGGGATCGTCACCTCTACTGTATGCAAGCCTCTCGTCGTGCTCAGGGTAACAGCACCGTCAGAGTTAAGGGGTGCATCGAAATACTTCTCGAGTCTACTCAACTTTTTGTCGACATAATCCTTCAAAGCATCGGTAACCTCGATTTGTTGACCTCGAATACTTAAATTCATAGGGCACTCCTCCTTTTCCTTTGCCACTTCATTATAACACGAATGTAAGCGCCATGTAAAAACTCCCGGTGACCGAATAATGACATCTGTTCAAGCCACATCAGCCAACATAGGCTTACCGCCATATTTCGCGATATTTCACCATTTTGAGGCATAATCGTTAATTACATGGATGGTCTTATTAGGCGCTTGATGATGTAATTAACCGTTTTGGAGCTTGCTCAATCTATTAGGGTATACTTCATAGAAAAATAGCCCTATGGAGGTTCTCTCTCTCCATAAGGCTACATAATAATATATTTTCCGAACTATATTAAACACTAAAAATTTCGTTTCTTTAGCTTTTGCCTTCTACTACTGCAGTGCTTATAATTGTCCTACTCTGACTGGAAGGACTCAATCACAGCATTT